>CBDUCB010000017.1:0-28137 GCA_965365545.1 uncultured Roseobacter sp.
CCCGCCCCGGCCGGCCGGCCAGTTTTGAAACCTCCTGATCAAACTCACCGAGATGACGATGCGTACCGCCGATGGAATACGCATGATACCCTTCAGAAAGCTCGGCGTGCAGCAGGTTCTCCTTCAGACTGCGTCCTGCCCCTGAGACAGCGCATTTCAGATCGAGAATGATATCATCCAGATCGATCAGACCCCCGGTGATCAGAGGACGCAGAGCGAATTGTCCGGTGGCGGCATTGCACCCGGTGCCCGCCACGAGCCGCGCAGAGCGGATTTCATCGCGGTAGAACTCGGTCAGCCCGTAGACCGCCTCTTCCTGTTGCGCGAGGGCCGCGTGATCATTGCCGTACCATTTCTTATAGGCCTCAGGATCGCGCAGCCGGAAATCGGCACTCAGATCAACAATCTTCAGGTCCGCAGGCAGACCTGCGATGACCTCCTGACTGGTTTTATGAGGCAGCGCACAAAAACAGAGGTCAATATTTGCAAAGTCAATTTCGTCGATTTTCAAAAGTGGCGGAAGGTCCAGATGACGCAGATGCGGGAACACCTGTGAAATGCTTTTTCCCGCTTTGGAGTTCGCCCCCAGAGCGGTGATTTTCATTGTGGGATGGCCGGCAATCAGCCGGATGAGTTCAGCGCCGGTGTAACCGGAAGCGCCCAGAATCGCGATAGAATGTGTCATGTGTCTTGTCCGTACAGCGGAAATAAATCAGGCGGCGGTAAAAACGATCTGTCGTCGCAGGAACTGCGTCGCCCGGTCACTCACGCGGCCCGGGTTTCCGGTCGTCAGAAATGCGCTTTCGCCGCTCCCCTGCATCTCCGGATGCCGCTCAAGATAGTCAGCGAGGCTTTCAGCCACCAGTGACGCCTGGCTGAAAACCCGGACATCCGTTCCGAGTGCGGCCTGAAAATTATCCTGCATCAGCGGATAATGCGTGCAGCCAAGGATCGCCGCATCCGGTTGCGGCATTTTACGCAGCAACGCATCGACATGACTGCGCACCAGCGCTTCCGCAAGTATCATATCCCCGTCTTCGATCGCGTCTACCACGCCGCCACAGGCCTGTGCCTCGACATCAACTCCGATCGCACGGAAGGCAAGCTCGCGCTGGAAAGCCCGGCTCGACACAGTTGCGGGGGTTGCAAAAAGCGCCACATGTTTGATGCCCACCTCGCGCGGGGGCGAGTTGTCCCCCCACTGCCGTTCGGTCAGCGCCTCAATGAGCGGGACGAATACGCCCAGCACCCGCTTGTCCCGAGGCACCCAGGATTCCTGCATCCGCCGGAGCGCCGCCGCTGATGCTGTGTTGCAGGCAAGGATTACCAGATTGCAGCCCGCGTCGAAGAGGCGTTCAACCGACCTGCAGGTCAGCTCAAAAATATCATCCGATGTCCGCACGCCATAAGGCGCATGGGCGCTGTCCGCGAGATAGACAAAAGGCACGCCCGGCAACCTTTGCGTAACTGCATCCAGAACGGTCAATCCGCCCAACCCGCTGTCAAAAATACCTACTGCCATGCTCCGGCCCCTGCAGGCCCCGGATCAGTGCCGGTGCCGTTCTTCGAACTCATACCCCAGATCAAATCGTTTTTCGGGGTCTGGTGAAAGCTCATACGTGGCTTTTCGGAGGAAATCCATCATCGCTTTGCTGTCGCGCGACAGCGGATCCAGAACGGAACGTTCGACAGGCCGCCCGATTGACACCCGAACCGGCGTATCGACCCGTTTGCCGAATTCTTTGATCAGCAGCCCCATCCGCAAAGTGTTGTGCGTATGGCTGGCGATCTGAAACAGCCTGCTGGTGTGCCCGTCGAAAAACATCGGCACCACTGTGGCGTTTGATTTGGCGATCATACGGGCGGTAAAACTGCGCCACCCCGGATCCATTGGGCGTGAAAACGGCCGCATCGCGGTGCTGACCGTGCCGCCCGGGAAAATCCCGATGGCACCGTTGTCTTTCAGATAATCCAGAGCCACTTTGCGCGTCGCAATATTGAGCGCCACGGCCTCTTTCGTCTCGTCAAAACTGATGGGCAGGATCACACGGTCGAGCTCCGTGGCCTTTCGGAACACCGAATTGGCCAGCAGCCTGAAATCACCCCGCGTGCGCGTCAGGATATGGCCCATCATCAGCCCGTCAAGGATCCCGTAAGGGTGGTTGGCCAGCAGGATCAGCGGTCCGTCTCGCGGAATACTGGCAAGCGCACCATGGGCTATATCGAGGGTCAGACCATAGCGTTCGACCATAACGTCAAAAAACTCACGCCCGGCAGCTACTTCGTTTTCATATCCTGCCGCGCGTTTAATCAGGCGCAGGCGTCCGGTGGAATTTTCCATAAGCCGTATAAGCGCACGACCTCCACGGGTTGCCGCTGAATAAGAATAGCTGATGTCACGTGCAATATTCTGGTGCATCGTGCTGCGCGCGTCCCCGGTCTGATGCGATTGTCATAACAGGTCTGCGCTGGTCTTACCCTAAAATTGTGACGGTCCGGTAAATCTATTCGGCAGCCTGTGCCTGAGACGCGCCACCCGAACGGATCACAGCCAGCAACTCTTCTCGCCGTTTTGCCGCTTTTTGCTCGGCGGCCAGCTTGACCGGACCAAACCCCCGGATGTCCTGCGGCAGGGCTGCAAGCGCGATAATGGCGGGCCGCGTCGCCTCCGTCAGGAGCGGCAGGACCTCCTTCATATCTCTTTCATACTGGCGAATGAGCGCGCGCTCCATCCGGCGCTCAGCCGTATAACCGAACACATCGAGAGGCGTGCCACGCAGTACTTTCAGACCCGCAAGGATCCGCAGAGGGCGTTCCAGCCAGGGCCCGAATTCGCGTTTGGCAGGTCGCCCGTCAGGGCCGGTTTTCGACAGCATCGGTGGCGCAAGGTTAAAGGTCATCTTAAAGTCTCCCGCAAACTCGGCCTGCGCCTTTTCACGTGAGCTCAGCAGCAGACGGGCGACCTCATATTCATCCTTATACGCCAGCAGCTTGTGATAGCTCTTTAATGCTTCGGCGCGGATATCCCTGTCGTCGATCTGATCGATAAACCGGCGATACCGGCGGGCAAGGCGGCGGCCCTGATAGGCCACCAGATGATCTTCGCGGAAGGTGATCTTTTCCGCCTCGTTGCGCGGCAGTGCTATCACTTTGGGCTGGGAGATATCGCGGGCCTCCTGCGGATAAAGCACGGCCCAGCGACCGATCTCAAATGCGCGCAGGTTGCGCTCAACGGCTGCACCGTTCAGCGTCACCGCCTCGCGGATTGCCTCGAGCGACAGCGGCAGATACCCGCGCTGCCAGGCTGCGCCAAAGATCATCATATTTGAAAAAATTGAGTCCCCCAGAACAGCCTTGGCAAGATCCGAGGCATCGAACAGTTCGACCCGGTCGCGCAACCGCGCTTCAAGTGCCAGAGTAAGTCGCTCTGAGGGCAGCCGGAACTCTGTATCGCGGGTAAAATCGCCGGTTATGATCTCATGGCTGTTCACCACCGCGCCGGTGCGCCCGCTGCGCGTCAGCCCGAGGGTCGATGCCCCGGCAGACACCACCAGATCGCCTCCGATCAGCGCATCCGCTTCTCCGGTTGCTACACGTATTGCACTGATATCATGGGGGTTCTCGGCAATTCGACAATGGATATGTACGGCGCCGCCCTTTTGCGCGAGCCCTGCCATTTCCATCATGCCCGCACCCTTTCCGTCCAGGTGCGCGGCCTGTGCCATCACCGCGCCGATGGTCACAACGCCGGTGCCGCCAACCCCGGTGATGACAACATTGAACGTGCCCTTTATCGCCGGCAATTCAGGCTCCGGCAGGTCGGGAATGTCCAGTTTCGTCGTTGCCTCTTTTCGAACTTCCGCGCCCTCGAGCGTGATAAAGGACGGGCAGAACCCTTTAAGGCAGCTGAAGTCCTTGTTGCAGCTTGACTGATCGATCGCCCGCTTGCGCCCCAGTTCAGTTTCCTTTGGCACGATGGATACGCAGTTAGACTGCACACCGCAGTCGCCACAGCCCTCGCAGACATCCGTGTTAATGAAGACACGTTTGTCCGGGTCGGGGAAAAGCCCGCGTTTGCGGCGGCGGCGTTTTTCAGCGGCGCAGGTCTGGATATAGACGATCGCGGAAACGCCCGGTGTCTTTGCAAACTTCTCCTGAACATTTTGCAAATGTGCGCGTTCGTGGATGTCCACGCCCTTGAGCGCATCAAAATCCACGTCTTCTTTCTCGTCATAGACAACGGCGAGTGTCTTTACCCCCATGGCCTGCAACTCTCGTACGATGCGCGGCGCACTCAGATCACCGTCGTTGGCCTGCCCGCCGGTCATTGCAACAGCGTCATTGTAGAGGATCTTGTATGTGATGTTTGTTCCACTGCTCAGCGCCGCGCGAATGGCCTGAACGCCCGAGTGGTTATAGGTCCCGTCACCGAGGTTCTGGAAAACGTGCGCGCGTTTTGAAAACGGGGCCTCCCCGATCCAGTTTGCCCCTTCGCCGCCCATATGCGTGAACCCTGAGGTTTCGCGGTCCATCCATAGCGCCATAAAGTGACACCCGATCCCCGCATAGGCACGGCTGCCCTCGGGCACTTTCGTCGAGGTGTTATGCGGGCACCCCGAACAGAAATAGGGCAGACGCGCCGCGATATCCTCGGCGTTATCCGACCGCCGGGCCTCATCAAGGCTGGCAAGCCCCGCTTCGATGCCGTCAGTCCTGCGCCCTTCTTCGATGAGCGCTTCGCCGAGTTTCTGCGCGATAACAACCGGGTTCAGCGCCCATTTCGCGGTAAAGAACTCCTTGCCGTCTTTGCGCCCGCCCCAGACGCGGCGTCCGTCGCGGTCATCAAAAATCGCCTCTTTGATCTGCACCTCAATTAGCTTGCGCTTTTCCTCGACAACGATGATCAGGTCGAGACCCTCGGCCCAGTCGTGAAAGCCTTTCATGTCCAGCGGCCAGGTCTGTCCGACTTTGTATGTTGTGATGCCAAGCCGCTCCGCTTCGGCCTCGTCGATATTCAGCAAGCTCAGCGCATGCACCAGATCGAGCCAGTTCTTGCCCGCCGCCACCAGACCGATCTTCGCCCCTGGTTTACCCCAGACGCGTTTGTCCATCCTATTGGCGTTGGAAAAGGCCTCCGCCGCATAGCGTTTGTAGTCGATCAGCCGGGCTTCCTGCCCGATCCGCTCGTCGTTAAGCCGGATGTTGAGCCCGCCTTCCGGCATCTCAAACTCAGGGTTCACAAAGGACATCCGGTCCGGGCGCCCGTCCACGACGGAGGTCACTTCGACGGTATCCTTCATGGTTTTCAGGCCGACCCAGACGCCCGCAAACCGTGACAGTGCATAGCCATAAAGACCGTAATCAAGGATTTCCTGCACACCTGCGGGGCTGACCACCGGCATATAGGTGTCCACCATTGCAAACTCAGACTGGTGCAGCACGGTTGAAGATTCGCCGGTGTGATCGTCGCCCATGGCCATAAGCACACCGCCATATTTCGATGAGCCCGCCATATTCGCATGGCGCATCACATCGCCGGACCGGTCGACACCCGGACCCTTGCCGTACCAAAGACCGAAAACGCCGTCGTATTTTCCTTCGCCGCGCAGTTCCGCCTGCTGGCTGCCCCAGAGTGCCGTAGCCGCAAGATCTTCGTTCAGACCTGGCTGAAAAGTCACATCATGGGCCGCAAGCTGTTTCAGCGCCCGCTGCATCTGCAGGTCGACAGCACCGAGCGGTGATCCGCGATAGCCGGTGACCAGCCCCGCGGTATTGAGCCCCGCCGCCCGGTCGCGGGCCTTTTGCATGAGCACAAGCCGCACCAGTGCCTGGGTGCCGTTCAGCAGCACCGGGCTTTTTTCCAGATCATAGCGGTCGTTCAGGGTAATCTTCTGCGTGCTCATCTGTGGCCCTCCCCGGCGCTACGTCAGTCTTGCACATTCTGAAACCGATAATAGGTCACAAAAGCTGACCTGCATAGACTAAATCGGTCAGATTTACGTGTTTGACGGTGAACGGGCTCTGTCTTTTGCTCCGGGATACCGCTAACAAACCATAACGAATGACGGGGCACGCGGGATGGACTGGGACAAGCTGAGAATATTTCACGCGGTTGCGGACGCAGGATCACTGACCCATGCGGGTGACAAGCTGAACCTGTCGCAGTCCGCTGTCAGCCGGCAGATCCGCGGGCTTGAAGAATCACTCAATGCCACTCTCTTCCACCGTCACGCGCGCGGGCTCATTCTGACCGAACAGGGTGAGCTGCTGTTTGACGCGACCTCTGCCATGTCGCGACGCCTCGACACCGCATCCGCACGCATCCGCGACAGCGAGGAAGAAGTCTTTGGCGAACTGCGCGTCACGACGACCACAGGTTTTGGCACGCTCTGGCTCGCTCCGCGCCTGCCAAAGCTCTATGAACAGTACCCGGATCTCAAGGGCGATCTGATGCTGGAGGAGCGCGTGCTGGACCTGCCGATGCGCGAGGCCGATGTCGCCATCCGCATGAAAGAACCCAGCCAGGCCGATCTGATCCGCAAAAAGCTTATGATGATCCGGATGTGCCTTTATGCGTCCCCGGATTACCTGGCCGATCACGCACAGCCGCGCGAGATTGAGGACATCGCCGATCACCGGCTGATCTGTCAGAGCACCAACAGCGATCAGGTCGGTGCCGGGCGGAACCTCGTTCAGCACCTGATGACTTATGATATCCGGTCACTGCTCAAAGTGAATAATTACTTCGGTGTGCTCCAGGGCGTGCTCAACAATCTCGGCATCGGTGTTTTGCCCGATTATGTTACGCAGGACTTTCCTGATCTGGTGCAGGTGCTGCCTGATCTGGAATCAGCGGATGTACCGGTCTTTCTGGCCTACCCCGAAGAGTTGCGGCATTCCAAGCGGGTCTCGGCCTTCAAGGACTTTGTTCAGGAAGAGATTATCAGTTATCGCAAGCAACTCCGGATGAACGCCAAAGCCGGCTGAACGAAGAGCCATGCAGAAACTGCATAACGGCCATGAGGGCGCGCGTTCAGAATCTGCCTTGATCGCAGGCAAAGCGCACCCTATTTCACCACTCGAAGACGGCAGAGTTAGCGCTCTGGTCTTCAACCTCCCTGTTGGACTTGGCCGGGCCGCGCGCCCGGCCTTTTTTTTGCGCGTCTACCAAATGCGGCCCGGGGAGCCTGACGCTTCCTGCACTGCATCCTCAACAACGTTCAGACGTCCGCCGGGCAGGTGACGCAACACAACCGAACCGCGACCCTCGTCGCCTGCATTATCTTATTGCGTGCGCGCGCGATCGCACTGAGGGCCCGTCCGGTTCCCGTGCTGCGACGGTTTTATCCGGATTTTGTGCTCACAATCTGGTGACGAAGAAAATGTATCTTTCCAGGAACATGTGGCCGGTTGGCGTGTTGTATTTCCGAACCCAATGAGAAACAAAAGGAGAGTTCACATGACACTCAAGACACTCATGACAACAACCGCCGCAGCCGCCATTATCAGCACATCCGCTTTCGCCGCGAGCGACAGCGTAGAGCAGGCAGCGGAGAACGAAGAGATCGTAAATACCGAAGAAGGCACAACCTTTGACGGTGAAGTCGTGGTCGACACTGACGCTGAACTGCAGAACGCAGAGACAACCAACCGTCAGAACCCGCAGGCCATCGACCCTGTATTTGACAAAGACGTAAGTGCCGAAACTCTGGCCACGTTCAAGGCCATCAAAGGCACCAGCGGGTCAGACGTACTGCTGGTAGACGGCCTGAAGCTGGGTACTCTGCTGGAAATGGATATCGACAACGCCGGTAAAGGCGAAATGACGATCGACATTTCTGACAGCGACAAAATCCTCGGCAAGGAGCTTACCGTGACAACGGGTCCGGAGAACGTAATGATCTCCGACGGCGTGATTTACATCGACGTTGACGCTGACGAACTTGCCAATCTGGCAGGTGGTGTTCAGGGTGCCGACAACGGACGTCAGACCGTATATCTGAACTAAGCGCACACCGCGTACGGCCTTTCTCAGGCTGACCAAATCAGAGCCGCCTTCCCCCGGGAGGGCGGCTTTTTTTGCGGCGGTGCCCCGAACGGCTGCGGCAGACCCGCAGACCAAAAACAGCGCATGAATTTTCATCACCGGGTAGCACCCGGAACAACGCCCGACACTCGCCCCTTCCCTGCAGGCGGTCACACCTGTAAGAGGTGCGCATCATCTGCCAGCCCGGAGGACATTTCGGCACATGCAAGAGCCAGCCATCACACCTGACCTGATCGCCAGCCACGGGCTGAGCCCGGACGAATACCAGCGCATTCTGGAGATCACAGGGCGCGAACCCACCTTTACGGAGCTCGGTATTTTCTCGGCCATGTGGAATGAGCACTGCTCGTATAAGTCGTCGAAAAAGTGGCTGCGCACCCTGCCCACTTCAGGCCCCCAGGTGATATGCGGTCCCGGTGAGAACGCGGGCGTCGTGGACATCGGTGACGGCCAGGCCGTGGTTTTCAAGATGGAGAGCCACAACCATCCCAGTTATATCGAGCCCTATCAGGGTGCGGCCACCGGCGTTGGTGGCATTTTGCGCGACGTCTTCACAATGGGCGCACGCCCGGTTGCCGCGATGAATTCGCTCAGTTTCGGCGCCCCCTCGCATCCTAAAACCAGATCACTCGTGAACGGCGTGGTCGAAGGCATCGGCGGCTATGGCAACTGTTTCGGCGTTCCCACGGTGGGCGGCGAGGTTCGGTTCGACCCGGCCTACAATGGCAACTGCCTCGTTAATGCTTTCGCCGCAGGTCTCGCGGATGCGGATAAGATCTTTTACTCTGCCGCCTCGGGCGTTGGCATGCCGGTGGTTTATCTTGGCGCCAAAACAGGGCGCGACGGTGTCGGTGGCGCCACCATGGCCTCGGCCGAATTCGATGACACCATCGAAGAAAAGCGCCCTACCGTCCAGGTTGGTGATCCCTTCACCGAAAAGCGTCTGATGGAGGCCACGCTGGAGCTGATGCAGACCGGTGCGGTGATCTCCATCCAGGACATGGGCGCTGCCGGTCTGACCTGCTCTGCGGTCGAGATGGGCGACAAGGGCAATCTCGGCGTGCGGCTCGATCTTGAAAAAGTGCCGGTGCGCGAAGAGGCCATGACCGCCTATGAGATGATGCTCTCCGAAAGCCAGGAACGCATGCTGATGGTGCTGCGCCCGGAGCTTGAGGAGGCCGCCCGCGCGGTGTTCGACAAATGGGATCTCGACTTTGCCATTGTCGGCGAGACCATCGCAGAGGACCGCTTTCTGATCATGCACAACGGCGAGGTCAAAGCTGATCTGCCACTGAAAACCCTCGCCGGCACAGCGCCCGAATATGACCGCCCGTGGGAAGAAACCCCTGCCCCGGCTCCCCTCGGAGAGGTGACTTACGGCGATCCGGTTGAGGCCCTTAAGACCCTCATCTCCAGCCCGAATTACGCGGCCAAAGAATGGGTGTATTCGCAATACGACACCATGGTCATGGCCGATACGATCCGCATCCCCGGCATCGGCGCGGGCATCATCCGTGTGCATGGCACAGACAAGGCGCTGGCCTTCACTTCGGACGTAACCCCAAGATATGTAATGGCAAACCCATTCGAGGGGGGTAAGCAGGCGGTAGCTGAAGCTTACCGCAATCTGAGCGCCACCGGAGCAAAACCGCTGGCCACAACTGATAACTTGAACTTCGGAAACCCCGAGAAGCCACAGATCATGGGCCAGTTTGTTGGCGCGATCAAAGGCATCGGCGCCGCGGTCGAAGCGCTGGATATGCCGATCGTTTCGGGTAACGTGTCGCTCTATAACGAAACCGATGGCAAGGGCATTCTGCCGACGCCGACCATCGGTGCCGTCGGGCTGATTGCGCATTCCGATGACATCATCGGGTTTGACGTCGCTGAAGGGCATCTGGCGCTCGTTCTGGGGACAACATCAGGGCATCTTGGCCAGTCGGCCTGGCTTGCCGAGGTATGTGGTCGTGCCGAAGGCGACGCGCCACCCGTCGATCTGGTGCGCGAGGCCGCGCACGGCGATTTCATTCGCGCCAACCGTGCACAGATCAGCGCCTGCACCGATTTATCGGACGGTGGTCTGGCGCTGGCCGCCTTTGAGATGGCCGAGACGGCGGGGATGGGCGTGACCCTTGACGCGGAGGACATCCCCACACTCTTTGGCGAAGATCAGGCACGGTATTTACTGGCCTGCACACCGGCCGGGGCCGCAGCACTGAAAGAGGCAGCTGAAATCGCCGGACTGCACCTTGAAGAAGCCGGGCGGTTTGGCGGCGATGTCATCCGGTTTGGCAGTACTTCCGCACCGTTGAGCGGGCTGTCAGACATCTATCGCTCCGCGTTCCGGAAAGCGGTTTCCTGAGTTTGCAAAGACCGGCGCATAGTTTTGCAAAGATGATTTGCAGGCATGCTACGCGTTCAGCATCTGCATCAGGCGGTCTTTCTCGCCGTGATCATCAGGCCGGGAGATTGCCCGCGCGAGATCTTCGAGGGACGCGATTGAATGGCCCGCGCGAAAGCTGTCCACATGTGGCAGCATGGCCGCGATACCCTTTGCCTTTGGCGCGAAACCTTCCCACCTTAACAACGGGTTGACCCAGATCAGGCGACGGGAAGAGAGATGCAGCCGTTCCATCTGGCGCGCCAGATGGTCCGGATCATCCCGGTCCAGCCCGTCCGTGATCACCAGCGTCACCGCCCCCTGCCCCATGACCCGTCGCGACCAGTCGCGGTTGAACTGTGCCAGGCAGTCACCGATGCGTGTGCCGCCTTCCCAGTCCTGCGCTTCAGCCCCCGCGGCTGCCAGGGCGGCATCCACATCCCGGTGCCTGAGATGCCGGGTAATGTTTGTCAGCCGCGTACCAAATGTGAAGGCATGTATCTTTGCCCAGCCAGCACCACGCGCATTGGAAACTGCGTGCAGAAAATGCAGTACGATGCGGCTGTACTGGCTCATGGATCCGGAGATATCGCAGAGCACCACAAGATCAGGCCATCTCGGGCGCGGCCGTTGCAGCGCGATTTTGTGCATGTCGCCCCCCTGCCGCATGGCCAGACGCAGCGTGCGGGCGGCATCGACCTTTGTGCCGCGAAGGCTCGCCTGGGCGCGTCGCGACTGAACAGGTTTCACCGGAAGGTTCAGCTGCGCAATCATCCGTTTGGCCTGCGCAATCTCCGCGGTGCTCATCTGTTCGAAATCCAGACTGCGCAGCCGCTCCTGACCAGACATCGTCTGGCTCGCATCGATCTGAATTTCGACTTCTTCTTCGTCAGGGTCAGCGTCGGGCAAATCACGCTCCGGCGCCCCGGCCCCGTCGAGCAACGCCTCTGCCGCACGTTTCTCGGCAGATTGTGCGGACCGGTCCTCCTGCGCCCCCCGCACCGCCGGGATCATCATCGACATCATATGTTCCAGATAGCGCGGGTCACGCCAGTAAAGCCGGAAAATCTGCGCAAATACGATACGGTGCTCAGGCCGGTTCACAAAACAGGCGTGCAGGGTCCAGTAAAAGTCACGCTTGTCCGTAAATCCGGCGGCCTCAACCGCGCGGATGGCATCAATGACCCGTCCCGGCCCGATGGCAATGCCGGCGCGACGCAACGCACGTGCGAAATGGGTGATGTTACCGGCAAGTTTCGGATCATCCGGCAGCTCAAGCGGCAGGTATTCAGGCATCTGCCCCACCCGAGCGCCAGGCCTCCCCGCGCAACCCCGCGTTATGGTGCGGCGGAAACCGCATCAGGCAGGCTCAAGCGTCGCTTTGACATTATCGAGGATACGTTTGGCCTCCGAGCCCTGCAGCTTCTGGATATCGTCCTGGTATTTCAGGATGGCGCCCAGCGTGTCGGCAATCACCTCCGGGCTCAGGTTGATCACATCAAGCGCGAGCAGGCATTTGGCCCAGTCGATGGTTTCGGCCACCCCGGGCTTTTTGAAAAGATCCTCGGTACGCAGTTGCTGAACAAAGGCCACCACCTCACGGCTGAGGTTTTCGGACGCTTCGGGCGCCCGGGCGCGCAGGATCTCCATCTCGCGCTCGAAACCGGGGTAATCCACCCAGTGATAAAGGCAGCGGCGTTTAAGCGCATCATGCACCTCGCGGGTACGGTTAGACGTCAGGATGACGATCGGCGGCTCGGGGGCAACGATGGTCCCAAGCTCCGGGATCGTGACCTGGAAATCGCTGAGCGCTTCGAGAAGAAAGGCCTCAAAGGGCTCATCCGTCCGGTCAAGCTCATCAATGAGCAGCACAGGCGCGCCCGCTGCATCAGGCCGCATCGCCTGCAACAGCGGACGTTCAATCAGATATTCATCGCTGAAAAGTTCCTCCTGCAGCCCGGTGCGGGTGCTGCCCCCGGCGGCTTCGGCGGTACGGATCGCCACCATCTGGGCAGCAAAATTCCACTCGTAAACGGCACTGGAGGCATCAAGCCCCTCATAGCACTGCAACCGGATCAGGCGGCGGCCCAGACCGGTGGCAAGGGCACGCGCGATCTCGGTTTTGCCGACCCCCGCCTCGCCCTCCAGAAAAAGCGGCCGGCCAAGGCTGAGCGACAAAAACACCACCGTACCCAGCGCACGGTCGCAGATATATCCCTGCTCAGACAGCATCTGCTGTACGGCGTCGATAGATGCGGGTCGGGTCATGCCGGCTCCTCCTGAGGTCACGCGATTAACTGCACTGCTGCGCCGGCGCGTCAAGTTCTGATCCGCAACGGCGCCTGTACCGGGCCCCGACCACCACCCTCTGGGCATACGTCGCACAAAGATGTAATGTACCTGCTGCGAATGGCGCAGGCACCGGCACCGGCATGGAGACAATAAGCGCACAGATGCGTTTTTGTTTCCGCAATTATGCCGTAAACGGCCTGTATCGATGCGCCAGACGGTTTGACGGCCGGAAATTCCGGTTCTGAAAGGATTCGGTGATGCCGGATGTGGCGACAGATTTCGGACCCTCTCTGAGGGATCTCAGCAAACCGGAATGGATTGCTGAGGTTGGCGATATCGTCGATACCCGTGGCTGGATCAGGCCTCTGGGGGCGCGGCATCTGGCGACCTTTATCGAAGACAACAGCACACTTCTGGTGACCTTTGAGACGCTTCAGGGCATTCAGGCGCTCTCACCGCTGGGCCATCCGCTGGGCTGGGATCTGGTGCGCGATCAGCGCTGGTCGCATCTCGCCGTGATCAGCGACGGGGACACATGGTTTCGCGATGCAAAGGTATATGAACTCTTCGACAGGCTTGTCGATGAGGGCTTTTTTGACGGCTTTGACCGCGTGCTCTTCTTCGGCGCAGGCCCCGGCGGTTATGCGGCGGCAGCCTTTTCGGTGGCCGCCCCGGGTGCGCGGGTTCTCGCCATTCAGCCCCAGGCGACACTCGATCCCGCGATGACCGAATGGGACAACCGGTTCACCCATATGCGCCGCACCAGTTTCACAGACCGCTACGGCTATGCGCCCGATATGATCGATGCCTGCGAGCGGGCTTTCATCCTCTTTGATCCGCGCGTCGCCGAGGACGCCATGCATGCCGCACTTTTCTCGGGACCATCTGTAACCAAACTCCGCATGCCCAATATGGGGGCTGCCCTGCAAACCGATTTGCTGCACATGGGGCTGCTGACCGACCTTATCGAGCTTGCCGGCAAGGGCATGCTGACCCCGCGGGTCTTTTACGCGATGGCACGCGCGCGGCGCGACCACCTGCCCTATCTGCGTCGCCTGCTCAGCCGGCTTGATGCTGACGACCGGGAACCACTCGCTCGCCGGCTCTGTGCCAATGTGGCGGCCCGCCTGCATGCGCCGCGTTTTGCGCGCCGGCTTGAGGCCCTGCACGACCCGGCAGCGGAGTGAAGCTGGCGCTGCCTGCGCGCCTGTGCTAGCGGGGGGCCATGACACGAACACTGACGATCCGCCGCCCCGACGACTGGCACCTTCATCTGCGCGACGGCGCTATGCTGCGTGCCGTCCTGCCGGAAACCGCACGCCATTTCGCCCGCGCCATCATCATGCCCAATCTGGTGCCTCCGGTGGTCACCGGCGCCCAGGCCAAAGCCTACCGCGACAGGATTATGGCAGCACTGCCGGAGGGCTCAGACTTCACGCCCCTGATGACGCTTTATCTGACCGAAAACACTGACCCCGATGACGTGGCCGCGGCACAGCAGGCAGGTCTCGTGCATGCGGTCAAGCTTTACCCGGCCGGCGCCACGACAAATTCAGCCAGCGGTGTGAGCAATTTCGACCACGTCCGCCCGGTACTCGAACGTATGGCGGAAACCGGGCTGCCACTCTGCGTGCACGGCGAGGTCACCGATCCCGATATCGATATCTTCGACCGCGAGGCCGTTTTCATCGACCGTGTCCTTGACCCGATCCGACAGGCAACCCCCGGCCTGCGCGTCGTGATGGAGCACATCACCACCTCTGACGCCGTGGCCTATGCGCGCGCCCAGGGAGCGGACCTCGCCGCGACGATCACCACCCATCATCTGGTAATTAACCGTAACCACATTCTTGCGGGCGGTATCCGGCCACATTACTACTGCCTGCCCGTGGCCAAACGCGAAACTCACAGGCTTGCCCTGCGCGAAGCCGCCACCTCCGGTGAGGCGCGCTTCTTTCTGGGCACCGACAGCGCCCCGCACACGGACGCCAACAAGCTGCTGCCCTGTGGGTGCGCGGGCTGTTTCACCGCCACCAACACAATGTCCGTGCTGGCCCAGGTCTTTGAGGAAGACGGCGCCCTCAGCAATCTCGAAGCTTTTACCTCACGCAACGGCCCCGCCTTCTACCGCCTGCCGGTGAATGATAAGACGCTGACGCTGCAGAAATCCGCGCCCGACTATCCCGGCCATATTGACACTGAGGACGGCCCGGTGACTGTCTTTGATCCCGGCACATCGCTCACCTGGTCTGTAACCTGACCTTCTCTGGCTCTTAAATATCCCCGCCGGAGGCATAAAATCTTTATCCACCCGCAAGGAGCACCGCATGATCCCCTCCGGCTACCCCGATGCCTCCGAAATGGCCCGCCTCACTGCACGCATGCTGCTCGAGATCAAAGCGGTCCACTTCAACACCGCAGAACCCTTCACGCTGGCCTCCGGTCTGCCCAGCCCGACCTATATCGATTGCCGCAAGCTGATCAGCTATCCGCGTATCCGGTCCACCCTGATGGATTTCCTGACCGTGACTGTGATGCGCAACACCGGCTTTGAAGCCTTTGATAATATCGCCGGCGGTGAGACAGCCGGCATCCCTTTCGCGGCCCTCGTCGCCGAACGCATGGCCCTGCCGATGACCTATGTGCGCAAGAAACCCAAAGGATACGGCCGCAACGCCCGCATCGAAGGGGACATGCACGAAGGACAACACGTGCTGCTTGTCGAAGACCTGACGACCGACGGTGGGTCCAAACTGTCTTTTGTGGACGCAATCCGCGACACCGGCGCGACCTGCGCGCATACTGCCGTTATTTTCTATTACGATATCTTCCCGGAAACCGAGAAAACCCTCGGCGATCACGGCGTTCAGCTCCACGCACTCTGCACATGGTGGGACGTACTCGCTGAAGCGCAGACACAGGCGCTTTTCGATGACGCCACACTCGCCGAAGTGGAGAATTTCCTGCACGATCCGCGTAAGTGGCAAGAGGCAAACAAGAAATAAAAACTTTCCCACAGCCCTTCCGCGACACCCCACGCAGAATCGTTGCGCGAAACCAGATATTGCGGCATTTCTCTGCTGTGCTACACTATATCGACGGCACATTGGGCGGAATTGGTTATACACAGATTTGTCCCGCGTCTTTTCCCCGGATATTTCCAGATAGGGGCGCGCGCCGGTTTTCTGTATGACTACCCGGACCGGCGACGCAGACGCGCCGGATCAGAGCAGCAAGTGCGCAGGCAGGGACAGACATGAACGAGATAACGGCCTTTAATCCGACCGGGACAGATGTGCAGTCTCCGGAAACCATGCCTCATTCGATTGAGGCAGAGCAGCAGCTGCTCGGCGCGATCCTGACCAATAACGATATTTATGACCGGGTCGCAGCCCTGATCGGACCTCAGCACTTTTACGAACCTGTACACGCGCGCATTTTCGAGATTGCCGCCGCGCGTATCGCCAAAAACAACCTCGCCTCCCCGGTGACGCTCAAGGCGTTCATGGAAGATGACGAGGGCCTCAAAGAACTTGGCGGTCCCTCTTATCTTGCACGTCTTGCCGGTGCCGCCGTGTCGGCCTTTGCCGTGCGCGATTACGCAAAGATGATCTATGATCTCTCCGTGCGCCGCGATCTCATTCAGCTCGGCCGCGAGATCTCCGACAAGGCCGCGAAAATCGACGTGGCTTCCGAACCGCGCGAGCAGATCGTGGAGGCCGAACAGGCGCTTTACGGACTTGCCGAACAGGGCCAGACCGAGAGCGGGTTTCAGAGCTTCCTGCGCGCCGTCACCGATGCGGTTAACGTTGCCAATGCGGCCTATCAGCGTGACGGCGGGCTCGCAGGCCTTTCCACCGGCCTGATTGATATGGATAAAAAGCTGGGCGGGTTGCACCGCTCGGACCTTCTTATTCTTGCGGGGCGGCCTTCGATGGGCAAGACCTCGCTGGCCACCAACATCGCATTTAACATCGCCAAAGCCTACAAACGCGGTGCCCTGCCCGACGGCAGTGAAGGCGCTGTCAACGGCGGTGTCGTAGGATTTTATTCTCTTGAGATGAGTGCCGAGCAGCTCGCCGCGCGGATTCTGTCAGAAGCATCAGAAGTGCCATCAGAACAGATCCGTCGCGGCGATATGACCGAGGCAGAATTCCGCCGTTTCGTGGATGCGGCCAAGGCGCTCGAGGCCTGTCCGCTCTATATTGACGACACCCCCGCGCTGCCCATAGCACAGCTTGCCGCCCGCGCGCGCCGGCTGAAACGGACCCACGGGCTTGATGTGCTGATGGTTGACTATCTGCAGCTGGTCCGCGGCACCGGACGGTCGGAAAACCGGGTCAACGAAATCTCCGAGATTACCATGGGGCTGAAAGCCATTGCCAAAGAGCTCGACATACCGGTGGTTGCCCTCAGCCAGCTCTCCCGACAGGTTGAAAACCGCGAGGACAAACGTCCGCAACTCAGCGATCTGCGCGAATCCGGCTCGATCGAGCAGGACGCCGATGTGGTGATGTTTGTATTCCGCGAAGAATACTACAAAGAGCGTGAGAAACCCGGCGACCATGATCTTGAAGCCATGGCAAAATGGCAGGAAGAGATGGAGCGCCTGCACGGCCGCGCCGAGGTTGTCATCGGCAAGCAGCGTCACGGTCCCATCGGCACCGTCGACCTCAGCTTCGAGGGCCGCTTTACCCGTTTCGGTAATCTGGTGCAGCCCTGGCAGCAGGGGTCTGACACCGAATTCTGATTGCGGCCGCCTGCGATCCCCGACGCTCTCCCGCCCCGGCCCTTCACTTGATTTTAAGGGCTCAGACCGCTATATGTTGTGCAGGTGGAACCCGTTCGGACAAGACGGGGCCGTCTGAAGAGCAGCAGACCCGTGAAACAGACTGTTTGCAGAACGTGTGGTGATTTGAGATTGCCGCCTGCGCTGGACAGCCTATAATCTGAGCATCGGCATTGCCGGGCAATGAGAGGTGAATATGACAGGACCCGATCCGATCATCATCTGATGACTGATATCTAACACTCGAAAAACCTGAAGCGCCCACCCTCCCGGTGGGCGTCAGTTTTTTGTGCCGGGCACAGCGGCACTGTCCCCGCCGCCGGTTCCCGCCTCCGGGTCCGCGAATTTGCCCGCCCGGATTTCAATCCGGCTGGGCTGGCTGCCATCGTCGCCGCGGTCGAACCGGCTGAGCGACAGCGCCGGAAAATCCTGCTCCATCTGGCTCAGGAGCTCCGAGCCATAGCGATGCGCCATGCGCGATGTGCGCACGATGACCATCACACCGTTCAACCTGCCTTCGACGCTCAGCGTCTGATAACTGGGGTAATTAACGCCGTCGATCTGCACTTTGATCTTTTCCAGCATGCCATAGAAATGCACCATCCGGCTGAGAATGGGATCGGTGACACCATGCAGTTCCGCGAGGCGCGTGCGGTAAATTTCTGTGTGCCGGGCATCGGTAATATGCGGCACCAGCGACGGATTGGCTGTCATCTTTTCGCGCAGTTGCGGCTCGCCGGGAGATTTCGACAGAAACCATTCCATGTCACGGGTGTTGAAGTCTATTTCAGCATAGAGTGCACGCACCAGGTTGTTACGTTTTGCCCTCGCATCGCGCGTTGCCTTCCATCCCAGATAAATTTCCCGGATCACCCAGACGGCCACAGCTGCCGCAAAGGCCAGAACAGCGCGCATCAGAATAACCTGTTCGGGCGCCAGTGCGGCGTCTGCTTCCATAGCGCGGATCCCTTTTGCTCACATTTCAGCCAGACATCGCGCTGAAACCAAAGTCAATGCCGCTCGCCCGCCCGCTGCACCTGAATGTGACTGGACAGAACCGCGCCCCTCTGGCGCTATAAGGCATGCGCGCGCTCCTCATACTACTCATCATGTTCCTGACCGGCCCGCTGGCCGCGCAGGATACCGAGGTGGATGTCGAGCTCTTTCTGGCCGTTGATGTCTCGCGCTCCATGTCACCCGAAGAGCTGGAAATCCAGCGCCGGGGCTATGCTGCGGCCCTTGCCAGTCCCGAGGTGCAGGCTGCCATCAACAGCGGTCTGCTGGGTCGTATCGCGATTACCTATGTGGAATGGGCAGGTGAATACAATCAGCGTGTCCTGGTGCCCTGGACGCTGATCGCCACGCCTCAGGATGCGCGCGCCGTTGCCGATGCGATCCTCGCCACTGAATATGAGGGACTGCGGCGCACCTCCATCTCCGGTGCTCTGCTCTATGCCACCGGCGATTTCGCCGGAAACGGGTTCGCAGGTTTGCGCCGGGTCATCGATATCTCGGGCGACGGGCCCAACAATCAGGGACGCCCTGTGCACCTCGCGCGCGACAAGGCCCTCGCGGAGGGCTTTATCATCAATGGTCTGCCGCTGATGACCCAGGACGCGCTGAGTGCGATGTGGGGCATTCCCGATCTCGACATCTACTACCAGAGCTGCGTAATCGGCGGTCCGGGCGCTTTTGTCATTCCCGTCCTGAGCTGGGATCAGTTCGCCGATGCGATACGCCGCAAGCTCGTGCTGGAAATCGCCGGAATGCCGGTACAGGTTATTCCGGCCCGGCTCTCCGCGCTGTCGCCCTATGACTGCCTTGTGGGCGAGAAAATGTGGGAAGAGAACCGCCCCTGGCTTGTCATTCCGTGAGCCGCCTCTGCCAGGGGCTGCCCTGCGCCATCCGGGCCGGCAGGCGATCCGCCTCTTGACCTCTGCGCTCAACCCGTCAAGAACACGCCCATGAGTACCGCTGTCCTTACCGTAGACCTTGGCGCGATCGTCTCCAACTGGCGCGATCTTGATGCACGCACGACTTGTGAGACCGCCGCCTGCGTCAAGGCCGACGCCTACGGGCTCGGCGTCGTCGAGGTCGCGCGCGCACTCGCAGGCGCCGGCGCGCGCCACTTCTTTGTCGCTGTGGCCGAAGAAGGCGTGCTCCTGCGCAAAGCCCTCGGCCCCGCCCCGCGCATAAGCGTCTTTTCAGGGCATATGGCCGGCGATACAGAGCTTATCCGGGGCGCAGGGCTGGTGCCGGTTCTCAACTCGGTCGATCAGATGCTGCGCCATGTGGAAAGCCTGCCCGGACACAGCTTTGGTATTCAGCTTGATACCGGTATGAACCGTCTTGGCATGGAGGGTGCCGAATGGGCCGCCGTGCGCGATATCGCCCTGCCCCAGAACCCGACGCTGGTCATGTCCCATCTGGCCTGCGCCGACGAGCCTGATCACGGGATGAACTCCCGCCAGCTGGCACGATTTCACGAAATGACTGACGGTCTGGAGGTGCCGCGCTCGCTCAGTGCAACAGGCGGCATCCTGCTGGGCGCGGATTATCATTTCGATCTTACGCGCCCCGGCATCGGTCTTTATGGCGGCATGCCGTTTGTCGATGCCCGCCCGGTCGTTCGCCTCGACGTGCCGGTCATTCAGGTGCGCGATGTGAGCCCCGGCGAAACCGTGGGCTATGCCAATACATGGACAGCCCGCAGCCCGAGCCGGATCGCCACGATCTCAGCAGGATATGCAGACGGAGTGATCCGGGCGATGGGTGCAAAAGCGACCCTGCATGCGGGCAGTTCATCGGTGCCGGTGGTCGGGCGCATCTCTATGGACCTTATAGGGGTCGATGTCACAGGGCTGGCCACTGAGCCCGACAGCCTGCAACTCATCGGCCGCCATCAGTCCATCGACACCGTCGCCGGTTTCGCCGATACCCTGGGCTACGAAATCCTGACCTCTCTGGGGGCGCGCTACCGCCGCGAATACACCCGATGAAACCCATAGCACTTCTGGGCCGCACCGTTCTGGGGCTGCTGGCCGCCATTGGCCGTATCGCGCTTTATGGCATCGACGCGATCAGCCATGTGGTCCGCCCGCCTTTTTACGGGCGGGAATTTGCCTCGGCCCTGCTGAACATCGGCTGGCTGTCGTTGCCCGTCGTCGGGCTCACGGCGGTGTTTACAGGCGGCGCACTGGCGCTGCAGATCTATGCCGGTGGCTCGCGTTTCAACGCCGAGGCCGTGGTGCCGCAGATCGTGGCCGTCGGCATGGTGCGCGAGCTTGGCCCCGTGCTCGTGGGCCTTATGATCGCGGCGCGCGTGACCTCCTCGATTGCCGCCGAGATTGCAACGATGAAGGTGACTGAACAGATCGACGCTCTTGTGACGCTTTCCACTCATCCGATGAAATACCTCACCGTGCCGCGCGTGCTTGCCGCAACGCTCGTCGTGCCGCTGCTGGTGGGCGTGGGCGACATCATCGGTATCTTCGGCGGCTATGCTGTCGCTACCGGAACGCTCGGCTTCAACCCTGCCGCCTATATCCGCAACACAGTCAACTTCCTTGAGCCGCTCGATGTCATTTCCTCGCTGACCAAGGGCGCGGTGTTTGGTTTTGCCGCAGCACTCATGGGCTGTTTTCACGGAATGAACTCCGGGCGCGGAGCCATGGGCGTGGGCCGCGCGACCAAGACCGCCGTGGAGGGGGCCGCGATCCTGATCCTTGCGGCCAATTTTGTGCTTACGGGGGTGTTTTTCTCGCTATGATAAAAATGGAAAACATCCACAAATCTTTTGGCTCAAACCATGTTCTGCGCGGTCTGAACCTCGACGTGCCCAAAGGCACATCCATGGTGATCATCGGCGGATCAGGCACCGGCAAATCGATCGCCATCAAATGCGTGCTTGGCCTTGTGAAACAGGACGAAGGCACCATTTACGTCGACGGTAAGGATGCCGCAGACACCACTGACCGGGACGCCTTTCTCGCCCGCTTCGGCATGCTCTTTCAGGGGGCCGCGCTCTTTGACAGCCTGCCGGTCTGGCAGAACGTCGCATTCCGCCTGCTGCGCGGATCCCTCAAGCGACCCAAAGACGAGGCGCGCGAAATTGCCATTGAAAAGCTGCGCCGCGTGGGTCTGAAACCGGATGTGGCTGACCGGCTGCCCGCTGAGCTTTCAGGCGGCATGCAGAAACGTGTAGGCCTCGCCCGCGCCATCGCGGCCGAACCCGAGATTATCTTCTTTGACGAGCCCACCACCGGGCTTGATCCGATCATGTCGGGCGTGATCAATGATCTCATCCGCGAGATTGTCGTCGAAATGGGTGCGACGGCCATGACCATCACCCATGACATGACTTCGGTGCGTGCCATCGCCGATAATATCGCCATGCTGCACGACGGGGTCATCCAGTGGACGGGGCCCGTGGCTGACATGGACAGCTCCGGCAATCCCTACCTGGAACAATTTGTGCATGGCCGTGCAGAAGGCCCTATCGAGTCCGTGCGCTGAGCCTTCTCCCTGCCAGATCCCGGCGAATTTAATAAAATCGTTGTAAAAACCGTCGCATGACGGTCGCAAAAACTAACACATCGTTAAACCTGCCCGGGCTATGCCGGTATCGCACCGAAACCAAACGGCATGGAGACAACCTGTGGCCCAACCTGCTCTGCAGACCAATCCCGGACTGATCAGCGCGCTGATCGTTGATGATAATGCCTTTGACCGGCGTCGTATTACGCGGCTGGCCGATCAGACGGGACTGGACTTTTTCATTCGAGAGGCAGGGACCGCCGAGGAATTCGGCCAGCTGCTTGATCAGGACAAATTCGACGTGGTTTTTGTCGATCTGGATCTGGCCGGCGCCAACGGGATGAATCTGATCTCCGGTGCCCGTACGCACCATATCAACAAGAACGCCGCGATGATCATGATCTCCGGCAATGACAAGGCCGAAGTCGCCCTTGAGGCACTGCGCAAAGGGTTCGCGGATTATATCGGCAAAGACGCCCTGACTGCTGCGGCCCTCGAACGGGCGACCGTCAATGCGCTGCAGAAATCTCACCTCAACCGCGAGGTTGAAAGCGCCAATTCCGAGACCCGTTCGGTAGAGGCAGTACTGCAATCGTTTTCCCGCGCCTGCAGCGAAGAGATGCGTCCGATGCTCGTCCGCATGGTCCGGCAGGTTCGCCAGGTCAAAGAGGCCGCCGACAAGATGGGCGCCGGGCACAGCATCGCCGAGATCGAAAGCACCTGCGCGCGTATGGAGGAGTTCTTTCAGGATCTGGAATCGCTTGCGCAGGACAAAAAGCTTCGTGACGTCGCAGGTGGCGCAGCAAAGGATGTTGTCCGCTATTCCGATGACCTGCCAAATGAGCAGTCCTCAGTTCCCGTCGCACCTGTGCGCGTCAAGCGCCCTGCCCGCCCGTCGCTCTTTCCCAGAAAGTAAACGGGCCCCTGAAATCGGCTCAGCGTTGTGTTCACACAGACCGGCGCGCGCTCTTTCGGCCTCGCAGCGGGTGCCCCGCCGGGGCACACCGTCCTCTGCGTGCGGTCCGGCATAAGCGTTTGTCTTCGGGCGGTAACCTGTGTTGTCGCATGCCGCTCCTGCAATCCGGCCGCTTGAGTTGCATAGCGCACCCCGAACGCCACGACACCGATTTGACGTTTGACCCGGTCGCAGGTTCGGGCCATGTAGAGCGCATGGCAAAATCCCCTTCGTTTTCCTGCTCCGCCTGCGGCAATGTCACGACCAAATGGGCCGGACGGTGCGAGGCCTGTGGCGAGTGGAATACCATCTCTCAGGACGCAGGCATCTCAAAAGGCCCCGCGAAATCCCTTGGCGGCAAACGCGGTGCAGCGATAGAACTCACCGACCTGTCCACCGAAGAGGCACCCCCCCCGCGTACAAACTCAGGCATCACCGAACTGGACCGGGTACTTGGTGGCGGGCTTGTGGCCGCTTCGGCCATTCTGGTCGGGGGTGACCCGGGCATCGGCAAATCAACACTGCTGCTTCAGGCCGCGGCACAGTTTGCCCGCAGCGGGCTGAAAACCATTTACGTCTCCGGCGAGGAGGCCTCAGCCCAGGTCCGTATGCGCGCAAGGCGCCTCGGCCTTGCGGACGCACCGGTGAAACTCGCATCTGAAACCAGCCTGCGCGATATCCTGACCACGCTGGAGAGCGAAAAACCGCAGCTTGCAATTATCGATTCCATCCAGACCATGTGGGCCGACAATGTCGAAAGCGCTCCGGGCTCCGTGAGCCAGGTCCGCGCGGCTGCCCATGAGCTCACCAGTTTTGCCAAACGCCGCGGGCTCAGCGTTATTCTGGTCGGCCATGTGACAAAAGAGGGACAGATCGCCGGCCCCCGCGTGGTCGAGCATATGGTCGATACTGTGCTCTATTTCGAAGGAGAGCGCGGGCATCAGTTCCGTATCCTGCGCGCCGTGAAAAACCGCTTTGGCCCTGCCGATGAGATCGGCGTCTTTGAGATGACCGGCACCGGTCTGGCCGAGGTCGGCAACCCCTCGGCCCTCTTCCTCAGCGAGCGCGGCACCCCGAGCCCGGGCTCTGTGGTATTTGCCGGTGTCGAGGGAACGCGGCCGGTTCTTGTTGAATTTCAGGCGCTTGTCGCTCCGTCACCGCATTCGCAGGCCCGCCGTACGGTCGTCGGCTGGGACGGCGGGCGGCTCGCGATGATTTTGGCGGTGCTTGAGGCGCGATGTGGCATCCCCTTTGCGGGCCTCGACGTTTATCTCAATGTGGCCGGAGGTCTCAAGGTCTCCGAACCGGCCGCCGACCTTGCCGTTGCCGCCGCGCTTCTCAGTGCGCGCGAGGATGCCGCTCTGCCAGCGGATACTGTGGTTTTTGGCGAAATCAGCCTCTCGGGCGCGTTGCGCCCCGCAACACAGACCGAATTACGCCTTAAAGAGGCCCAGAAACTGGGGTTCAGTCGCGCCATCGCTGCAACAGGTGGCAAATCAGTTGGTGTGAATGGCATTGCCTTGAACACCATGTCTGATCTAACAGGATTTGTGGGCGAGATATTCGGCGCAGGCTGAACGGGCAAATGAAAGGCTGTTAAGGCTATGGAAGGTTTCACGATTATTGATGGCGCTGTGGCGCTGGTCATCGTCGTTTCGGCGCTGCTGGCCTATGGGCGCGGTCTCGTGCGCGAACTGATGGCAATCGTCGGCTGGATCGCCGCGGCAATTCTCGGCTTCATGTTTGCGCCACAGGTTGAACCGCTGGTCCGCGAACTGCCTGTCGTGGGTGAGTTTCTCGCCGACAGCTGCGAATTATCGGTCATTGGCGCGTTCGCCGCGGTATTTGCCGTCGCCCTGATCGTCGTATCACTTTTCACACCGCTGTTTTCATCCGTCATACAACGCTCCGCAATCGGCGGCGTGGATCAGGGACTTGGTTTTCTTTTCGGAGTGATCCGGGGCGTGCTGCTGGTTGCAGTTGCGTTCTTTGTTTATGAAACCGTGGTCACGGGCGAGACATATTCGGTCGTGGACGAAAGCCGCTCTGCGGTGGTCTTTGCCCAGATGGCCGACCAGATCGAAAACTCCGAACCGGAACAAGCGCTTGGCTGGATCACGCAGCAATATGAAAGCCTTGTTGGCGCCTGCGGCTCCTGACAGGCAACCGTCGCCGAGCCGGCGCCCGCAGCACATCTCTTTGCCGGAACCCGTTGCGCCGTCATGCGGCCATTTCCCGAATATACGCACCGGTCTGCACCGGACCGGCGTGTCATATCTGCTGAAAACAGGTGCGACGCGGCGACATTCGGGCACCGCTTTGCGATACTTTCGTGACACCCCTGCCCGGACGACCTACATAGGGGCGAAGCGCAACGGATTCGGAGCTGCCCCTTGTCCAGGATCATGCCCCCCGCCCATCCTTTCGACACGTCTTATCTGCGGGATATGGACGACGGCGACAAACTTAAAGAGGAGTGCGGTATCTTCGGCGTCATCGGCGTTGACGAGGCTGCAAATTTCGTGGCGCTCGGCCTGCATGCTCTCCAGCATCGCGGTCAGGAAGCCGGCGGTATCGTAAGCCACCACCCAGAACACGGGTTTCAGTCGGCCCGGCGTTTTGGCTATGTGCGCGACAATTTTACCAGTCAATCGGTCATGGAAACCCTTCAGGGACCGCTGGCCATCGGCCATGTGCGCTATTCCACGACCGGCTCAAAAGGCCAGACGGCGATCCGTGATGTGCAACCATTTTTCGGCGAGTTTGCCATGGGTGGTGCCGCGATTGCGCATAATGGCAATATCACAAATGCCAATGCGTTGCGCCGCGAACTCATCGAACGCGGCTCGATATTCCAGAGCTCGTCTGACAGCGAATGCATCATACATCTGATGGCCCGTTCGCTGCAGCGGACCATCCCCGAACGTATGGAAGACGCGCTGCGCCGGGTCGAAGGGGCCTTTTCCATTGTCGCCATGACGCGCACCAAACTTATCGGCGTGCGCGATCCGCTGGGCGTCCGCCCGCTGGTTCTGGGCCAGGTCGGCGATGGCTGGGTGCTGAGCTCCGAAACCTGTGCGCTGGATATCATCGGCGCGACCTTCATTCGCGAAATCGCCCCCGGCGAGATGGTTGTAATCACTGACAAAGGGGTGGAGTCTCACTTCCCCTTCCGCCCGCGCAAACCCCGTTTCTGTATTTTTGAACACGTCTATTTCTCGCGTCCCGACAGCATCCTGGGCGGCCGTTCGGTGTATGAAACCCGCGAAGCTATCGGGCGTGAACTTGCCGCCGAGGCGCCGGTAGATGCAGATCTGGTCTGCCCCGTGCCGGATTCAGGTACGCCGGCAGCCATCGGCTACAGCCTCGCATCCGGCATCCCATATGCGATGGGCATCATCCGCAACCAGTACATGGGCCGCACCTTCATCGAGCCCACCGAACAGATCCGGAACATGGGCGTGCGCCTGAAACTCAACGTCAATCGCGCGCTGATCGAAGGTAAGCGCGTGATCCTCGTGGACGACTCCGTGGTACGCGGCACCACCAGCCGCAAAATCAAAGAGATGATCCTCGATGCCGGCGCGGCCGAGGTGCACTTCCGGATTGCCTCCCCGCCCACAGCATGGCCCTGTTTTTACGGCGTCGACACGCCACAGCGCGAAAAACTGCTGGCCGCAACCATGTCTGAAGAAGAGATGCGGGACCATCTGCAGGTGGACAGCCTGCGGTTTATCTCGCTCGACGGCCTTTACCGGGCGGTCGGCGAAGCACAGGGCCGCAATGACAAACAACCGCAGTATTGCGACGCCTGTTTCTCCGGCGAATATCCCGTGGAACCCTCCGACCAGATCGAGAGTGGTTTTGAAATGAAACCTGCCGCCGAATAGCACACGGTGCGGTGCGCAGCTCTGCACCGACACACCGCGCCTGACCCTGCGGTTCTGCAACGCGGCGCGCCCCGCACTCCCGGCCCTTCTTCTGCCCCGAAAGACCACACGTGACAAAAACCGCTCTCATCACCGGCGCCTCCCGCGGGCTTGGCGCCGCCCTTGCCGAAGCACTGGCCGGCACCCACCACATCATCGCCGTGGCCAGAACCACCGGTGCGCTGGAAGAGCTGGACGACCGCATTCAGGCAAAAGGCGGCAGCGCCACGCTGGCGCCGATGGATATCACGAACGGCGACGCAATGGCCACGCTCTGCCGTGGGATCTTTGATCGTTGGGGCAGTCTCGACCTGTGGCTTCATACGGCCGTGCATGCCGCCCCGCTGGCACCCGCAGATCACCTGGACAGCAAAGATCTTGCAAAGTCGGTCAACGGCAACATCACCGCAACTGCCATGCTGATCACCTGCGTGGCCCCCCTGCTTGGACAGGCAGGCACGGCCGTTTTCTTTGATGACCCGCGCGGCGGCGAGAAGTTTTTCGGAAGCTATGGTGCGAGCAAAGCCGCGCAGATCGCCCTTGCGCGCAGCTGGCAGGCCGAAACTGCGAGGATCGGCCCGCATGTGCATATCCTGACACCCGCACCGATGCCAACGGCAACCCGCGCACGATTTCATCCGGGAGAGGACCGCAGCGCCCTGAGCGACCCGAAGACGGAAGCCACCCGCCTGCTCGCCCTTATGGGCGAGGCTGCTGGCTTAGCGCAGGGCGGGGCTCCTTCCGGCTGAAAATCAGCAACTGCGCGCCCTCCGGGCCTCGTGCATAATCGGGCGATGCCGCAACAGGTGTCATAAATACCGCGCTCACCGGGCGGCCCTGCTTGCCGCCCCCGGCACCCTCGCCTATCAAGTGCCAAAAGGGAGCCTCATGCGCATTCTCATTACCAATGACGACGGGATAAACGCCCCGGGCCTGAAGATCCTGTCACAGATCGCGGCAGAGATTGCAGGCCCGGACGGCGAGGTCTGGACTGTGGCGCCGGCGTTCGAGCAATCCGGTGTTGCCCACTGCATCAGTTATACCCATCCGATGATGATCGCGGAGATGGGCCCGCGCAGCTTTGCCGCCGAAGGCTCACCGGCCGATTGTGTTCTGGCCGGTCTGCACGATGTCATGAAAGATGCCCCTCCCGATCTGGTGCTCTCAGGCGTGAACCGGGGAAACAATTCGGCGGAAAACACGCTTTAT
>CBDUCB010000018.1:0-28111 GCA_965365545.1 uncultured Roseobacter sp.
GCTCGATCTTGTCGCGGTGGACCGCCGCTATGGTCTGACCATTGATCCCGAACCACGCCCTGAACTCATAGTGCCTCTGCCCACGCCCATTGCCGGGGACCGCAGTTCATTTGAGGAAAACCTGATCGAGGATTTCTCCGAGCACCCCTGGGCCAATCTGCCGGTTGAGGTCAGCCTGACGGCGTTTGACGGGGCGGAACAGACTGCCCGGACGTCGCCCCGCGCGATTGTGCTGCCGGGACGGCGGTTTTTTGACCCGCTCGCCGCGGCCGTGATCGAAGCCCGCCGTGACCTGCTCTGGTCGCGAGGGAACACCACAAGGATTGCTCAGGTCCTGCGCGCAATCACGTGGCAACCGGATGATGTTTTCCGCTCCGAGACTGACCTGCTGCGGCTCCGCCGGGTGATCGGACAGCTGGATGTGCATGCAAAGCACGGCATGAGCGACGAAAAGCGCGACCGCCTTGCAGACGATTTGTGGGATCTTGCCCTGCTGCTTGAAGAAGGCGACCTTACGGATGCCGCCGAACGGATGCGCCGTGCGCAGGAGCGGCTTGAAGAAGCGATCCGCAACGGAGCATCAGACGAGGAAATCGCTGAGCTGATGCGCGAATTGCGCCGGGCCACGGAAGACTACCTGCAGCAACTCTCACGCCAGGCGCAGCGCCAGCAGCAGGAAAACGGAGAGAGCGGCCAGCAGGGCAACCCCGAAAATTCCATGACCATGACGCAGGATGACCTGCAGCAGATGATGGACCGCATCCAGGAGCTGATGGAACAGGGCCGCATGGCCGAGGCCCAGCAGGCGCTTCAGGAACTTCAGCAGATGATGGAGAACATGCGCGTCACCCAGGGTCAGCAGGGTCAGGGCGGGCAAAGTCCGGGCGAGCAGGCCATGGAAGGCCTCTCAGAGACGCTGCGCGAGCAGCAGGGTCTGAGCGATCAGGCGTTCCGGGATCTGCAGGAACAGTTCAACCCGGGCGCGCAGGCTGGAGAAAGCCAGGGCAACGAAGGCCGCAACGGGGGTCAGGGTCGAGGTCAGAGCCATGAGGGTCAGAGCGGCCAGGGTCAGGGCAACGGCGATCAGAACGCGCAGCAGGGCGACCCGTCACAGCCCGGCGACGGATCGGATCCCGGTGGGAGTATCGCTGACCGCCAGCAGGCGCTGCGCGATGAGTTGCGCCGCCAGCAAGGCAGTCTGCCAGGGGCCGGAACGCCCGAGGGGGATGCGGCACGCGACGCGCTTGACCGCGCAGGCCGGGCGATGGAAGGGGCTGAGGACGCCCTGCGCCAGGATGATCTCGCCGAAGCGATCGACGAACAGGGCCGCGCAATGGAAGCGCTGCGCGAGGGGATGCGGTCGCTGGCCGAGATGATGAATGAAGATCAGCAGCAGCAACCGGGCCAGGGTGCACAGGACTCCGACCGCCGCGCCGATAACCGTGATCCGCTGGGCCGTGAAGCCGGAAATTCCGGTGCGGACGGCGATGACGGTCCGCTGGCGCTGAACGATGACGCCTACGGACGCGCGCGTGATCTGCTTGATGAGATCCGCAGACGGTCCGGTGAAGTTGCCCGGCCGGAAGTCGAACGCGATTATCTCAGACGCCTGCTTGACCGGTTCTGATACCCGGGGCGCAAGGTGCTTTACTGATTGCTGGACACTGCAGCGGCATCCAGCCAGCTCAGCAGTCCTTCGGCCTGCCCGTTCAGCCAGGCGCGCCAGGTGTCCACAATATCTGTGTAACTGGTGAGCGCGGGCTCCAGAGCAGGTACCATCTGTGACAGGTCCGGTGCATAGACATAGATCAGTGCCAGGATCGCAAAGAGTGCGACGGTCAGCACAAATCCGCGCCGCGAGCTGCGTTTTTCGCGCACTTCGGACTGGCCGGTCTGACCGGCGTCACCAGGGGCGCGGTCCTGGTTTGAACGCAGGGTGGAATTAATTTCTTCGATATCGGGTAGCAGGTCCCGGCGGGAAGCGGCCGCGGCACTCTCCGCGCGGAACTGCTCCATCTGTTCCTCACCACTCAGATCTGTCTCGCCCCGCATCCGCGCCATGCGGTCGCGCGCCTCTCCTGCGCGTTTTCCCGCTTCGTCCGGCGCATCGAATTCACCAAGACCCAGATCAGGCTGGCTCTCGAGACTGCCCGGCACGTCGCGCCGGCGGGCGGTCGCTTCCAGTTCGGCTTCTTCGCGCAGCACGCTGGCCACGCCCGGATCAACCCTGCGCCGTGCAGGGCTTTTTTCATCGGGGCGGGGTGCCGGCCCCGGTTCAAAGGCGGGCGCTGATGTACCCGCCTTCGACTCTTCTGCCGGCTCCTCCGGCGCGACAGGGTCCGGGACTGCATCCTCTGGATGAATAATTTCTTCATCCGGGCCTGGTGCTGCGGCCTTCTCTTCCTGCGCGCGAGACAGAGTGTCGGGATGATCCTGAAACCATGTCTGCCCGCAGTTGGAACATTGCACATCACGTCCCTCGGAAGGAATAACCTCGTCGGGTACTTCATACTGTGCATCGCAGTTCGGACAAATCAGTCGCATAGGGAAACCTGCTGCCTTGCTTCCTCAGAAGTAATATACTTTTTTCAGCTACTCTATGGCGTTCATCTCTCTGCGAAAAGTGCTATCTGTGCATTAAGCCGGCAAGTGATGCATTGAAACCAGACCGGCGGTAGGGCAAAACGGCACAACACTTATTTCGGGGGCGCTGTGATCGAGCTGGACCGGGCCGCATACAGCTATGGCGGTGACGCACTTTTTGCGGATATTACACTTAATCTGACGCCCGGCTCGTTTCATTTCCTGACCGGCCCGTCGGGGGCGGGCAAGACAACGCTGCTGAAACTTTTCTACGGCGCGCTGCAGCCGACCGAAGGTCAGGTAAGGGTCTTTGACGAAGATATCAGCGCACTCGGACGCGACGATGTGGCCCTGCTGCGCCGCCGTGTCGGTGTGGTTCACCAGGACTGTGATTTCCTTGATCATCTGAGCGTTGCCGACAATATCGCTCTGCCTCTGGGGGTCGCGGGCAAAGTTTCCTCCGGAACGCAGGATGATCTGACTGAGCTTCTGGCCTGGGTCGGGCTGACGCACCGCCGTGATGCGCATCCGCCGGAGCTTTCCGGCGGCGAACGCCAGCGCGCGGCCCTGGCAAGGGCCGTCATTATGTCACCGGATGTCGTGATCGCGGATGAGCCCACGGGCAATGTCGACTGGGAGATGTCTCAGCGCCTTCTGAAGCTGCTTGTGGAACTGAACCGGATGGGAAAAACAGTGCTGATTGCCACCCATGATCTCAGCCTGATCCGGGCTGCAAAAGCCCAGGTTCAGGCGCGTGTCCTGCGGATCGCCAACCGCGGCGTACAGCTCGCGGGGGCAGATTTGTGAGTGTTTTCAGCGATCTGACCAGCCTTCTGCGCAGCGATGCTCAGGCCGGTCAGGTCGTGCCACCGTCGGGCTTTACCGCGCAGCTGACGATTTTCACGGCTGCGGCAATGGCGTTTCTGGCTGTGTTCGCGCTGGCACTGTCGATGGCCTCCGGGCGGCTTGCCACGACCTGGGGTGATGAACTCGCGCGCAGCTCCACGCTGCGCATCATCGCACCACAGGCCGAGCAGCCCGCGCTGACTGCGACAGCAATGCGTATCCTTGAAAGCACGGCGGGTGTCGCCTCCGCGCGACCGCTTGATGCCGCGGAACAACAGGCGCTGCTGGCCCCGTGGTTTGGTACAGGACTTGATCTCAGCACACTGCCGGTGCCACAGCTTATCGAAGTCATCGAAGCCGACACTGGCTTTGACAGTGCCGGTCTGCGGCTGCGTCTTGAGGCCGAAGTGCCTGGCGCGGTTCTTGATGATCACCGCCAGTGGCGCGCGCCTCTGGTTGCGGCGGCAAACCGCCTGCGCACTGTTGGCTGGGTTTCGGCGGTGCTGCTCGGGCTGAGCGTGGCTGCCATGGTCACACTGGCGGCCAATGCGTCGCTTGCTGCAAACGCGCGCGAGATCGCCGTCCTGCGCCTTGTCGGTGCCACGGACCGGTATATCGCCCAGGCCTTCATCCGGCGCTTTACTCTGCGCGCACTCGGCGGTGCGGCGGGCGGAACTGTGCTTGGCATGTTCGTCGTCCGGATGCTGCCTGCGGCGACAGACCGGGCGGGTTTCCTGACTGGGCTTGGATTTCAAGTCAGCGAATGGCTGGTGCCGCTCACCGTGCCGATGCTGGCCGCTGCCGCCGCTTTTGTCGCGACGAGGCTGGCCGCACAACGGAAACTGAGGGAGCTCGCATAGTGTTTCAATATGTCCGTTCAGTGATTTTCATCACCCAGATGTACATCGCAATGCCGCTCTTCGGGCTGGCGTTTGCACCCTGGGCGTACTTCAGCCGCGATGGCGCTTATGCCGCCTGTAAATCCTATTCACGTTATGTCTTCTGGACTGCCGGATGGATGGTGGGCATGCGGTGCGAAGTGCGCGGTACGCCGCCCGACGGCGAGGCGCTGGTCGCGGCGAAACACCAGTCTTTCCTCGATATCATGATGATTTTCACGGCACTTCCATCCGCAAAATTCATCATGAAACGCGAGATCCTCAGAACGCCGGTGATCGGGCTCTATGCGCGGCGTCTCGGCTGTGTTGCGGTTGATCGCGGCAAACGGGGCAAAGCCATCGAAAAGATGGTGGCCGATGTGCATGCTGGTCGGGCGGAGCCGGGCCAGCTGATCATTTATTCTCAGGGTACCCGCGTGGCGCCAGGCCGGAAAATGCCCTACAAAGTCGGCAGCTTCGTGCTCTATGAGCAGCTTGCACAGCCCTGTGTACCTGTTGCGACCAACGTTGGAGTGCTCTGGCCGAAACGCGGGATGTTGCGCAAACCCGGCGTGGCGGTTGTTGAATTCCTGCCGGTGATTGAGCCCGGAATGGCGCGCGACGAATTTATGGAACTGCTGGAGACATCGGTTGAAGAACGCTCTGAAGCTCTGATGGCAGAGGCCGGTTTCAAAGGTTTGCCGGATGCCTGACAGGATCGACACAATCGCGGTGCTGGAGACGTATTACGGCGAGCCCGGCGCTGCTTCCATCCGTAAGGTGGCCCGCAGGATGACACCGCTTTACCGCGACTGGATCATGCGCTCAAAGTTCTGTGTGCTCAGTACGGTGGGTCCTGAGGGCACCGACGGCAGCCCGCGTGGCGATGAAGGCCCGGTTGTGCAGGAGCTTGATCCCGGAACCCTTGCCATGCCCGACTGGCGTGGAAATAACAGGATGGATTCCCTGCGCAATATCGTCTCGGACGGACGCGTTTCGCTGATGTTTTTTGTCCCCGGATCAAACACGGTGGTGCGGGTCAACGGGCACGCCTGGCTCACAGCGGACAGTGATCTGCGCGCGCGGTTTGCACGGGGAAAAATCCTGCCCGCTACTGTGATCGTCATCGACATAGGTGAGATCTATACGCAGTGTGCCCGGGCGCTGATGCGCGCAGGTCTGTGGTCTGATGAAGACCAGAGCACCGCTTTGCCCACCGCCGGCGAAATCCTTGCTGAACAGACCAACGGCGAAGAGGGTGGCGCCCCTTATGACGAGGCATGGGGCGCGCGCGCGGCCAGAACAATGTGGTAGTGCAAAAGTAACGGTAAAAATCCATGTTTCGACCTGAAATTGCCCAGGGCATGCCCGGTTTGACAGCGATTGTCGCGAAACGGTCAACAGTCGGGGCAGTGGTACATGGAATTCTTTGCAGAACTCGCGAGCAGTATGCTGGACAATATGGAGCGTCATCTGCTTGGCTTTCTCGTGCCGAAAGACCGGCTCTTTGCGCTCTGGCTGCTGAGCTCCGGCCTGATCGCATGGTTTGTTTACCGTAGTGTGAAGGGTACGCGTCACGCCGAAGACAGCACATTCCTGCGCTTCCTCTTCCCCGGGCGCGTCTGGAGCCACCCGTCGGCATGGCTTGATCTGCGATACTTTGTCTTCAACAGTATCTTCGGGAAATTTCTGCTGGTCGGCATCACCGCGGCCTCAACCGCCTTTGGATACAAGCTTTTCGCTGGTGGGGTTGCTTTCACATCTGTGGTGGGTCAGGGCGATTTGTCCTTTCTGGCGGAGCTCGCCATTTCTGTATCCTTCATGTTTTTCGCGATGATGGTGTCGGATTTTCTGGCCTGGTTCTGTCACTGGCTGCAGCATAAATCGCCGTTGCTCTGGCAGTTCCACAAAGTCCATCACAGCGCCGAGGTGATGCATCCGGTGTCGAACTACCGCGAACACCCGGTCGACAATCTGCTTTACATGTCGGTGATTGGTGCCGGTTACGGAATTATGATGGCGCTCGTGGTGCGCACGCTGGGCTATCTGCCGGGCATGCCGATGCTTCTGGGCATGCCGGTTCTGATGCTGCTTTTTAACCTTGCCGGCTATAACCTGCGTCACAGCCATGTCTGGCTGCGCTGGCCGGGAAAGCTGTCGATGATTTTTCCCTCACCCGCCCATCACCATGTGCACCATTCCTCGCATCCCGATCATCTGGACAAAAATTTCGCGTTCATGTTTCCGATCTGGGATGTCGTTTTCCGCACCTATCACATGCCCGAGGACAACCGGGATGTGAAGTTTGGCATCGGCGAGGGTAATGCCGAAGACCTGACCAGCTGCCTCAGACTTTACTGGGTACCTTTCCGGGACGCCTGGCGTGTTATCCGTGCACAGGCAAAGGGTGAGCCGTTCAGCATGTCAAAGCCCGCGGCACCTGAGAAACTGCCCCGCACACCGGCAGTGCATCCCGCCGAATAGCCGCCCGGGCAGCATGCGATGCAGACCGCAACCGACCCGGTATTACATGTGGATCGGACCGTCGCCACAGGCCAGAGCCGCTTCGCGTACCGCCTCGGAATAGGTCGGATGCGCGTGACAGGTCAGGGCGAGATCCTGCGCCGCGGCACCGAATTCCATCGCAACGCAGATCTCGTGAATAAGATCGCCCGCCGCCGGCCCGACAATATGCGCGCCGAGGATGCGGTCGGTTGATTTGTCCGCCAGAATTTTGACAAACCCGTCGCCGGCAAAGTTCGCTTTGGCCCTGCCGTTGCCCATGAAGCTGAACTTACCGACCTTATACTCGCGCCCGGCTTCTTTAAGCTCTTCTTCGGTAACCCCCACATTGGCGACCTCCGGGTGGGTATAAATCACACCGGGGATCACGCCGTAATTGACGTGCCCGTGCTTGCCGGCAATCACCTCGGCCACTGCCATGCCCTCGTCTTCGGCCTTGTGGGCGAGCATCGGGCCTTCGATTACATCGCCTATGGCGTAAATGCCGGGCACATTTGTCTGCCATTCCTTATTCACAGCAACCTGTCCGCGTTTGGTCATCTCAATCCCGAGCCCGTCAAGGCCAAGTCCTTCGGTGAACGGTTTTCGGCCCGTGGCCACAAGCACTGTGTCCGCATCGATCACGTGCTCGCTGTCGTCTTTGCGCAGTTTATAGGTGACTTTAGCCTTTGTTTTTGTGGCTTCGGTCTTCTGCACGGCCGCGCCCATGATGAACTCCAGCCCCTGCTTTTTCAGTAGCTTCTGGAAGGTTTTTTGTACCTCGCCGTCCATACCCGGCGTGATCACGTCGAGAAACTCCACCACTGTGACTTCGGAGCCCAGACGCGCATAGACCGAGCCGAGCTCAAGGCCGATTACACCCGCCCCGATGACCACCAGCTTTTTGGGAACCTTGCCAAGCTCCAGCGCGCCGGTGGAGGTCACGACGACCTTTTCATCCACTTCGACACCGGGCAGGGAGGCGGGCTCGGATCCGGATGCGATGATGATGTTTTTGGCCTCGTGTACCTCGTCACCTACCTTGACCTTACCGGCTTCAGGTACAGAGCCCCAGCCCTTGAGCCAGTCTATCTTGTTCTTTTTGAAGAGAAATTCAATGCCCTTGGTGTTCTGCTCAATGGTGGTCTCTTTGTAGGAAAGCATCTGTTTCCAGTCCACCGAGGGGCTTTTGCCTTTGAGGCCCATGGCCGCGAAATTGTGCTCGGCCTCGTGCAGCATGTGGCTTGCGTGCAGGAGCGCTTTGGAGGGGATGCAGCCCACGTTGAGACAGGTGCCGCCCAGCGTATCACGACCCTCCACACAGGCTGTTTTCAGGCCCAGCTGTGCACAGCGGATCGCGCAGACATAGCCGCCGGGGCCGGAGCCAATGATGATCACGTCATAACTTGCCATGGGTATATTCCTTTGTTTTCAGACGTCTGTCAGGCCGGGGCCTGTTGCGCTAACTGTGCTGGTGCCCCGGAAATTCCCGACGGGCAGAGAGTGGCCGGTGCCTGCGGGCGCTGCCTGTGCGACGCCCGGCGTGTTCGCAGCCAAAAGAAGCATCATATCAGCGCCGCCACAAGCATAAGCGTGGTGGCCCCGAAACCGGTCATCCAAATCAGCGAGCGCCAGGGGGTAAGACCAAAGGCATAGGCCGGCACATAAGCCACGCGGGCAGCGAGATAAATCCACGCGCAGGCCGTGGTGAACGGGCCGGACTGCCCGCTCAGCGTGATGATCATAACGGCGATGGAAAAGAGGATGAGGCCCTCAAAGTGGTTATTCAGCGCCCTGAAAAGCCGCCCCGTGCGCGGGCTGACCTGTTCCTGCAGTGTCTTGCCGCCCATGCGTTGCGGATCGCGCGGAGACAGCGTTTTGCCGGTCCCGAGCTCAAGATTGGCGGGCACAGCCATCAGCACATACTGCCCCACCTGCAACAGGGCCGCGAGGCAGAGAACGGTCAGTTCAGGGGTCATTGACAGGGCTTCCGGTCAAAGAGCCAGCAGGTAAAGAGCGGCCGTCGCAAAAAGCCCGGCGGTCCAGGCAAGGCTGCGCAGGCCTGTGATGCCGAAGGCATAGCTTGGCAGATACACAAGACGGGCAATCAGAAAAACCTGTGCGGCGAGAACAGAGGCACTGGTAGAGCTTTGCGTGACCACAATGAGCAGCACGGCAGGTGCAAAGAGAACCATCGCCGTCACCGAGTTGTTGAGCGCACGCTCAAGCCGGCCGGCGATCCCCGAGACGGTGCGCGCCTCGTCACGGCTGCCCAGCAGATACCCCATTCCAAGCTGCGTCAGTGCGCCGGTGGCCTGTAAAAGCAGGGTCACGATGACCAGCAGGCCATAGAGGATAAGCATTGTGATTTCGGTCATGGGGGTGTCTCCTTTGGGTTCGGTTTCAGGTCGAGCCTGGCGTTTCGGTGTTGTCCTGCAGACGGATCAGCATCCGCATATCCCTGACCGCCATAACCCGGGCAAAGTGAAAAAAGACCATGCTCAGGACGATTCCTGGGACCTGAAAGAGCGCAGTGCCATAGTCACCGATCCAGGCCATGACGACAAGTTTCGCCAGCCATGACAGCAGCATGATCATGAAAAGGCCGCAGAAGAACTCAACCTTTGTATCAGTTCTGCGCAGCACCTCGCGTACGAAACCACTGTCGTCATCGCGCGCGGCCACGAGCATCCGGATGCGGCGCCGTTTCTGTTCGGTGGTGACATAAACAGGCGCCATTGTCGTGATCAGTTCTCCCACCGCATAGGCGGCAAACACTGACAGAAAAAGGACCATCGCGGCCCCGATACTGCCCAGTGGTTCGACACTGTTCTGCGCCCAGTCCGTGATGGAAAAGCTGGCCCGGGCATTCAGGTCGCCATGGACTTCGATAGCTGCGTAAATCCCGACAAACCCGATGGAGACCACGGAGAAGACCCGTGGCCATTCCTTCGGGATATGGTCGAGAAGGGCGGGCACATCTACAGATCCATCAGAAGCCGGCGCGGATCCTCAAGCGCTTCTTTGATGCGCACAAGGAAGGTTACAGCACCCTTGCCGTCGACGATGCGGTGATCATAGCTGAGTGCCAGATACATCATCGGACGGATCTCCACCTTGCCGGCAATTGCCATCGGACGGTCCTGGATTTTGTGCATGCCGAGGATGCCGGACTGTGGCGGGTTCAGTATGGGTGAGGACATGAGCCGTAGACACCACCGTTTGAGATGGTGAAGGTGCCGCCCTGCATTTCCGCCATGCTGAGTTTGCCGTCCCGCGCGCGCGCGCCTTTCTCTGCGATTGCCTTCTCAATGGCCGCAAAGGACATCGAATCCGCGTCCCGGATCACCGGCACCACGAGGCCCGTCGGCGTGCCCGCCGCGATGCCCATATGCACGAAGTTCTTATAAACGATGTCCGTGCCGTCGATCTCGGCATTAACCTCGGGCACCTCTTTCAGCGCGTGGCAGCAGGCCTTGGTGAAAAAAGACATAAAGCCCAGTTTCACGCCATGCTTTTTGAGAAAGAGGTCTTTGTATTCGTTGCGCAGGGCCATCACCTCGGTCATGTCCACCTCATTGTAGGTGGTCAGCATCGCGGCGGTGTTCTGGCTGTCCTTGAGGCGGCGCGCGATGGTCTGGCGCAGACGGGTCATCTTGACCCGTTCTTCGCGTTCCGCATCGGATGCTGCGACCGGAGCGCGCGGCGCCGCGGGTGCCGCCGGAGCTTCACCGCCCTTTGACGCGGAGCCGGCAGCGGCGATGGCCGCTTCCACGTCCTCCTTCATGACACGGCCGTCCCGGCCCGAGCCCGTGACCTGATCGCGGGACATACCGGCCTCTGCCATGGCTTTCTTCGCTGAAGGGGCATCTTCGACGTCTTTGCCGTCAGAGGTGGATGCAGCAGCCGCAGGTGCGGCGGCCTCGCCGCCTTTGGCGGGCACTGCCGCGGCACTGCCCTCACCGGGGCTCATCACGGCCAGCTTGCCGCCGGCGCTGACGGTATCGCCTTCCTGTGCCAGAATATCGGTGAGCGTGCCGGCCGCCGGGGCGGGTACTTCAACGCTGACTTTGTCGGTTTCAAGCTCGCAGAGCATTTCATCTGCCGCGACGCTGTCGCCCACCTTTTTAAACCAGGTGCTGACCGTGGCTTCGCTCACAGACTCGCCCAGCGTCGGCACCATCACATCAACCGATCCACCAGCCTCTGACGCAGGCGCAGGGGCCGCGGTGCGGGCAGAGGCCGCGGGGGCTTCTTCCTCTTTGGCGGATTCTTTACCTTTGGGAGCTGCGTCAGAGCCCGCATCGCCTTCTGAGATGTTTGCCAGCAGGGCATCGACGCCCACGGTATCGCCTTCGGCAGCGACGATCTCATCAAGTGTACCGGCGACCGGTGACGGCACTTCGACGGTGACCTTATCCGTTTCCAGCTCACAGAGCATCTCATCGACTGCAACGGTTTCGCCCGGCTTTTTGAACCAGGTGGCGACAGTGGCCTCTGTCACAGATTCGCCCAGTGTGGGCACGCGTACTTCGGTGGTCATGAGTTATTTCCCTTCAATCGTCAGCGCTTCGTTCACGAGCGCTGCCTGTTGTGCTTTGTGCTGGCTGGCAAGGCCTGTCGCAGGCGAAGCCGATGTGGCGCGGCCGACATAGCGTGGCCGGGTGTGTTTCGCGTTGATCCGTCCCAGAACCCATTCGATATTGGGCTCGATGAAGGTCCATGCCCCCTGGTTTTTGGGCTCCTCCTGGCACCAGATCACCTCTGCCTTTTTGAAGCGCTCCAGCTCTTTCACAGCAGACTGCGCCGGGAAAGGATAGAACTGCTCCACGCGCAGCAGATAGACATCATCGATACCGCGCGCGTCGCGTTCTTCCAGCAGATCATAATAGACCTTGCCCGCGCACATCACCACGCGTCTGATCTTGCTGTCTGCCACCAGTCTGGTGTCGGAATTGCCCTGCTGGGCGTCATCCCACATCAGCCGGTGGAAAGATGAGCCGGTGGTAAATTCCTCTGCCTTGCTGATTGCCAGTTTATGGCGCAACAGCGATTTCGGCGTCATCAGAATGAGCGGCTTGCGGAAACTGCGGTGGATCTGGCGGCGCAGAATGTGGAAATAGTTGGCGGGTGTGGTGCAGTTGGCGACGATCCAGTTATCCTGGCCGCACATCTGCAAAAACCGCTCAAGGCGGGCCGAGGAGTGCTCAGGACCCTGGCCTTCGAAGCCGTGCGGCAGCAGACAGACGAGGCCGGACATACGCAGCCATTTGCTCTCGCCGGAGCTGATGAACTGGTCGAACATGATCTGAGCGCCGTTGGCAAAATCCCCGAACTGCGCTTCCCAGAGGGTCAGTGCATTGGGCTCTGCCATCGAATAGCCGTACTCAAACCCGAGCACCGCATATTCGGACAGCATGGAATCGATCACCTCATACTGCGCCTGGCCCTTTTTGATGTTGTTAAGCGGGTAATAGCGTTCTTCTGTGTTCTGATTGATCAGCGCGGAGTGACGCTGTGAGAAGGTGCCGCGCGCACTGTCCTGACCGGCCAGACGGACCGGATAGCCTTCGGTCAGTAGTGAGCCAAAAGCCAGCGCCTCGGCTGTAGCCCAGTCAAACCCCTCGCCACTCTCAAACATCTGCTCTTTGGCTTCGAGCAGGCGGCCGACAGTCTTGTGAACCGGAAAGCCGTCAGGGGCGGTGGAAAGCGCTTTGCCCACCTCGGCCATCGTGCCTTTGGCAATGGCGGTCTTGCCGCGCTGATAGCGTTTTTCCTTCATCTTATCGATGTGGGACCACTTACCATCCAGCCAGTCGGCTTTGTTCGGGCGGTACTCTTTCCCGGCCTCAAACTCCTCACTGAGATGCGCCTGAAAGGCGGCTTTCATATCTTCAATCTCGCCTTCAGGGATCAGCCCGTCGCGCACCAGTCGCTCGGTATAAAGGCTCAGCGTCGTTTTGTGGCCTTTGATCTTTTTATACATGATCGGGTTGGTAAACATCGGCTCATCGCCTTCGTTATGCCCGAAACGGCGGTAACAGATGATGTCGATCACCACGTCCTTGCGGAACTTCTGGCGGAATTCGGTGGCAACCTTGGCGGCATGCACGACGGCCTCAGGGTCGTCTCCGTTAACGTGGAAAATCGGCGCCTCGACCACCAGCGCGTTGTCGGTGGGATAGGGTGAGGAGCGCGAAAAGTGCGGCGCGGTCGTAAAGCCGATCTGGTTATTGACCACCAGGTGCATGGTGCCACCGGTTTTGTGCCCGCGCAGTCCGGAGAGGGCGAAGCACTCCGCCACCACACCCTGACCGGCAAAAGCCGCATCGCCATGCAGCAGAATGGGCATGCAGGAGGTACGGTCGGGATCGTTGTTCTGATCCTGTTTGGCCCGCGCCTTGCCCAGAACCACCGGGTTCACAGCTTCGAGGTGGCTGGGGTTCGCCGTCAGGCTCAGGTGCACGGTATTGCCGTCGAACTCCCGGTCGGATGACGCGCCGAGGTGGTACTTTACGTCTCCTGAGCCGTCCACATCCTCAGGCTTGAAGCTGCCTCCCTGAAATTCGTTAAAGATCGCTTTGTACGGTTTGGCCATCACATTGGCGAGCACCGACAGACGCCCGCGGTGCGGCATACCGATCACAATATCCCGGACGCCCAGAGCGCCGCCGCGTTTGATGATCTGCTCCATCGCCGGCACGAGGCTTTCGCCACCGTCGAGGCCAAAGCGTTTGGTACCCATGTATTTCACATGCAGGAATTTCTCGAAGCCCTCGGCCTCCACCAGCTTGCTCAGAATCGCCTTGCGCCCCTCGCGGGTGAAAGACACTTCCTTGCCGAACCCTTCGATGCGTTCTTTCAGCCAGCCGGCTTCTTCCGGGTTGGAGATGTGCATGTACTGCAGCGCAAAGGTGCCGCAATACGTGCGTTTCACGATCGACAGGATTTCGCGCATTGAGGCAAGCTCAAGCCCCAGCACGTTGTCGATAAAAATCGGCCGGTCCATGTCGGCTTCGGTGAAGCCATAGGATTTCGGGTCAAGCTCGGGGTGCGGCGTCTGGTTGCGCATCCCCAGCGGGTCGAGATCGGCCACAAGATGCCCCCGGATCCGGTAGGCGCGGATGATCATCAGCGCACGGATACTGTCGAGCACGGCGCGTTTGATCGCTTCTTCTGAAACCTCGACCTGCTGCTCTGTGGCCTTACCTTTTATGGCCTTTGTCACGGCCTTCACTTCGGGCTCGGGCGCCCATTCGCCGGTCAGCGCCGCAGTGAGATCATCGCCGGGCTGCGGTGGCCAGTCATTGCGCGCCCAGGACGGACCGGCGGCCTCTTTGCGCACCGAGACCTCATCATCGCCCATCGCTTTGAAAAAGGCCTGCCAGGCTTCATCGACCGCGTTCGGATCACTGGCATAGCGCGCATACATCTGTTCGAGATATTCGGCATTGTGCCCCTGCATGAAGCTTGAGGCGTGAAACTGGTCGTTGGCGGGATGATCGGTCATGGAGTTACCTCATGTGGATTAGGACCATAGGAGTTCGGGCCGGGTTGGGAGGGACGCGTGAGCCACCAAAGAAAAATCAGGGGCGTCAGCGCCATCACGGCCATCATCAGCGAAACAATGATGGCTTCGGGCCCCTGGAAAGGTGGGGTTCCGTCGCTACCGGGCATGAGTGCACCGAAACTGCCGGTGAGCATGGCAATGGTGAAAAGACCGACAAGCACAAGCAGAGGGTACAGAAACAGCAATCCGGATCGCCCGCTGTCATGCATCCGTCGCCAGCCGGCCGCCAGAAACGGCAGGACTGTCAGCAGCCAGAATATCGACTGGAAGGGCCCGGTGGTCTTCACCGTTGCATAGGTCAGCTCGTCGATAACGTGGGTTTCGATGAGGTCGTCTCCGTAAACAGCGTTGTCGATCATACGGGAAACGGCTCCGGCCAGAAGCAGAAAGAGCACAAACCACCAACATTCGGACCGGGTGGCGCGACCAGAGAATATCGCATATTTACGAAAACAGACCTTTATGGCATCGGAGAAGGTCATTTGCCAAAACCTCCCGCCCGGCGGCATCGCCGGGCAGCGCCTGACCCTTGGAAGACGCTTTGCACCTCCCAGGGGTCAGGCGCCGCGCTCAGCGCAAGTGTTCTTCGTTTTTGCATAAACACACCCCGGGGCTCTGCCCGTTCGGACCTTAAAGGTGTCACTCGCACCATTTCGTCGCTTATGCCGTGACCGAGGCTCACCCCTTTTCAATCGCCTCTTTCACCGCTTCGCCCAGCGTCGCGGGGCTGTCGGCGACGACGATACCGGCGGCGCGCATTGCCTCGATTTTATCCTCGGCTCCGCCCTTGCCACCGGCGACAATCGCGCCCGCGTGGCCCATGCGGCGGCCCGGAGGGGCGGTGCGGCCCGCGATGAAACCGGCGGTCGGCTTCCATCGGCCTTTCTTCTTTTCGTCGGCCAGGAACTGCGCGGCATCCTCTTCGGCTGAGCCGCCGATTTCACCGATCATGATGATGCTTTCCGTCTCATCGTCCGCGAGAAACATTTCCAGCACGTCGATGTGCTCGGTGCCTTTAATCGGGTCGCCGCCGATGCCAACCGCGGTGGACTGGCCATAACCCAGATCGGTGGTCTGTTTGACCGCCTCATAGGTCAGCGTGCCCGACCGCGAGACCACACCGCAGGAGCCCCGCTTGTGGATATGTCCCGGCATGATGCCGATTTTGCAGGCATCCGGCGTGATCACCCCCGGGCAGTTGGGACCGATAAGACGCGATTTCGATCCTTCCAGCGCGCGCTGAACCTTCATCATGTCCAGAACCGGAATGCCTTCGGTGATGCAGACGATAAGCTCCATCTCCGCATCTATCGCTTCGAGGATCGAATCCGCGGCAAAGGGCGGTGGTACATAGATCACACTCGCGTTGGCCTCGGTTTTCGCTTTCGCCTCGTGCACGGAGTTGAAAACCGGCAGATCCAGATGCGTCTGGCCGCCTTTCCCGGGCGTGACACCGCCGACCATCTTCGTGCCGTATGCGATGGCCTGTTCGGTATGAAAGGTGCCCTGACTGCCGGTCAGACCCTGGCAGATAACTTTCGTGTTTTCATTGATCAGTACGGCCATGGTGGTTCCTTTGACTTACATATTAATGACGACGGCGCTGGTGCCGTCCGTGATGCATTCGCCGCTGTTGCCTGCGGCGGCATAGGTGATGGTGATGAGTTGTTGCGGTGCGAATACCGAAAGCCCGGCGCAGGGGGGCAGGGGGGCGCCCACGGGGTGCTCCGGGCCACCGGCGTGCACCTGCCCGGGAAAGAGCGACTGCGCGATGCGGCTGCCGAGATTTCCGGCCGTTGCCAGATCCACAAGTGTGGACTGCACCGAACAGAACCCCCGTGCCGGAGAAGTGCTGAACGCGCCGGTCACTCCATCCGCGGCGAAAGAGGCAAATCCGGCGTCAGGCCCGGAAGAAACGCTGAAACCCGCAGCACCAAAAGCCTGCGGCAATGTCTGTTCTGTGCGGTAGTTCCGCAGACAGATCTCAACAGCCAGCTGCATATTGTAGGCCGAAACCGACTGCTGATCCTGTGCTGCGGCGGGGCCGGCCAGTGCCAGCATTACGGTTGCCGCACCAACGGGAGAGGCGCGTAACATCACATCGCCTCCCATCCGGCCGGCAGCCGGTCAACGGCCATAAAGGTCTGATCGCCCCGCATACCGACATGCACGACTGCCACGCGGCCACGCAGCAGTTCGCGCCCTTCGATAAGGGCTGTGCCTGGCAGGGGTTTGTGGGTTCCCGGCAGATCGATCGCAAAGCCGAATACCGGCGCGGTGGCCATCTGAACCCGCAATGCCTTGATGGCGGCGGCGGTATGCGCGCCGTCGAAAAGCACTTCACAGCGCCGCTCAATCAGTCTCGGCGTGCCTGGTGCGGGCTCCAGCGTTTTATCCCAGAAGGTAAGCGTAAACGGCAGCGGAGCGCCGGCAATCTGCTGCATCCTTTCGCGGGCCACTGACGCGCTCTGACCGGCTTTGAAACACACACTGTTAAACGTGCTGATCGCCAGATCGGCACCGGCGGTCGCGGTCCCGGCTAAAAGACAGAAAAGAACGCCGCAAAACACGTGCCTCATAACGCCCCCGTTGCCTGCTGTACCTGCAGCGTAAGCCCGCCTGAGCGGATCACCAGCAGCGTGCGGATCGGTTTGGGGCCGAATGCACCGTCGATCACGAAAGCATAGGGTGCGCCAAAATCTTTCGCGGCAAGGGGGCTGCCTCCCGGTTCGGCCTTCATTTCGCCGCCGGCAACCTGGAGCCCGTCACTGTGACTGGCAAGCGCAATGAACGCACCGGCAAGTTCGGTATGGGGGTCGCCCGGCTGTACATCATCGGTGACGAGGCAGGTCAGATGCAGCCCGTCAGGGCGGCGCAACACTTCGATGTATTCGGTTTTGTCAAAGGTGGCCGCGACCCATTCGTACATGCGGAACGTATTGTCCTTTGTGCTCCAGCCCGCTGGGCGCTCTGCGGCTGCGTCATTTGCAATCGTCGAAAAAGGCGTCGCCGGATCGCTCAGCATCGGCGCACACATCTGCAGATATCTGGTCCAGAGGCTGAGCAGCCGGGTCTGTGTATCCGCCGCCGCAGGTGCTGCGTGAAGCGTGATCACAATGAGACAAAGAAGGCCGCGGATCATGACGCCCCTCCCGGCCGGTAATAGATCAGGGCGTAGTTGTTCCAGTCCACATCCTGAACCCGCTCAGTCGCGATGATCGCAGGGCCGGGCACCGACCAGGCCTGGCTGATTGAGCGGCCCAGGGGCGCCGGATCGGTCTTCACAGCCTCAGGGAACCGCACCGTCACATAGCGTTCAAACCGCTCGGTCTGGCCGGTGCGCGCGCGCGCCTGCACCAGGCACATGTTTTCGGAAACCGCGACCGCCGGCCTCGAATCGTCCACCACGAAGGCCCGGGTGCCCGGGGTGCCACGATCCGGCAGCGCGACATAACCCGCCCGCCGCAGCGCTGTTTCCCGCGCCGCCAGCCCCGATGTCTCAACACAGAAGCGCTCAAAGGTGCCGACCATCCGCGCCGGGCTGCTTTTCGGCACAAGGTTGGCCCGCCAGGTGTTGTCCAGCTCCGCCACGTCAGCTGGCCGGTCTCCCGTGGCGCATGCGCCAAGGAGCACGGCCGCGCTGGCGACAGCGCCGGGCAGAGGGCCGGAGCGTGGCACGCCTCAGCCCTTTACGGCTTTCACGATCTTCTGCGCACCATCTTTGAGATCGTCCGCGGCGATCACATCAACATCGGAGTTGTTGATGATGTCTTTACCCTGCTGCACATTAGTACCTTCAAGACGCACTACGAGCGGCACCTGGAGACCCACCTCTTTAACCGCCGCCACAACGCCCTCGGCGATCACATCACAGCGCATGATCCCGCCAAAGATGTTCACCAGGATGCCTTTGACGTTCGGATCGGAGGTGATGATTTTAAAGGCCTCGGTGACCTTTTCCTTTGTGGCACCGCCGCCCACGTCCAGAAAGTTCGCAGGTTCCGCACCATAAAGCTTGATGATGTCCATGGTCGCCATGGCAAGACCCGCCCCGTTCACCATACAGCCGATCTCGCCATCGAGCGCGATATAGTTGAGGTCGTATTTGGAAGCTTCAAGCTCTTTGCTGTCTTCCTCTGTGGTGTCGCGCAACTCAGCGATATCCGAATGGCGATAGATCGCATTGCCGTCAAAAGCCACTTTAGCGTCAAGCACTTTCAGATCGCCGCTGTCGGTCACGATCAGAGGATTGATCTCCAGCATCTCCATGTCTTTTTCCATGAAGGCTTTGTACAGCAGCCCCATCAGGCCGACACATTGTTTGACCTGTTTGCCCTCAAGCCCGAGCGAAAAAGCAATGCGGCGCCCGTGAAAGGCCTGATAGCCGGTCGCAGGGTCTACAGAAAAGCTCAGGATTTTCTCAGGGGTGGAGGCGGCAACCTCTTCGATGTCCATGCCGCCTTCGGTGGAGCAGACGAAACTCACACGGCTGGTCTGGCGATCCACGAGCAGTGCCAGATAGAGTTCGGTTTCAATGCCCGAGCCGTCTTCGATGTAGATCCGGTTTACCTGTTTGCCGACCGGACCGGTCTGATGCGTGACGAGCGTGCGACCGAGCATCTTCTTTGCTTCCTCGGCGGCTTCCTCAACCGATTTGGTCAGGCGCACGCCGCCCTTTTCGCCGGCATCAGCTTCTTTGAATGTCCCCTTGCCCCGGCCACCTGCGTGGATCTGCGCCTTGACCACCCACAGGGGGCCATCAAGGGCACCGGCTGCGGTTTTGGCTTCTTCGGCGCGGAGCACGACGCGTCCGTCAGAAACCGGTGCACCGTAGCTGCGGAGTAATGCTTTGGCCTGGTATTCGTGGATATTCATCGTTCTGGTCCCGTACTGATTGATCGGTTCTCTTGCGGCTACTGCACCTCGTCAGGCGCCGGAAGAAAACCGTTTTTCTCAGCAAACGGGTAATATGACGGGGAAAAGCGAATTTTGTGATCACACGCTGAAAAGCTGTGATCACAAGTGTCGTGGTTGATGTCGGTACGGTCTAACCGCAAAGGAATCATTCTGTTTTTCGGTTATTTCTCTCTGACGAGCTGCAATGCGGACCATTCTGACCTGGCTGTCAGAGCAATACCGAAGGACTCCGTCCTTATGCCATTTAGTCTTTGCAGGCAGGCAAGGCGTTGCTCAGATGAGGCGATACATCCGGACACCTTGGGCAGACAATAACGTTTATGCGTTGTCACAAATAGGTATGCGGAAAGGCAGGTAGCGTGACCCGGGATCATGGGAAATCTGCAAAAAAGAGGGCTCCGGAATTGCCCCGGAGCCCTCAGTCATCGCTATGTATCAGAGCGAATTATCAATACCTTTGCAGGCCTCAACCAGACCTTTGACCGCATTCACGGAATTGTCGAACATGGTCTGCTCGTCTTTGTTCATGCTGATCTCGACCACGCGTTCAATGCCGCCAGCCCCGATAACTGTCGGAACGCCTACATAAAAACCTTTCAGCCCATAGGCACCATCGACATAGGCCGCGCAAGGCAGAACGCGTTTCTGGTCTTTAAGATAGCTCTCTGCCATTTCGATCGCAGAGGTTGCCGGTGCATAGAAGGCCGATCCTGTTTTCAGCAGGCCCACGATCTCGGCGCCACCATCACGGGTGCGTTGCACAATGGCATCCAGTTTTTCCTGCGTAGTCCAGCCCATTTTAACAAGATCGGGCAGCGGGATGCCGGCCACCGTCGAATAGCGTACCAGCGGTACCATCGTGTCACCATGGCCGCCCAGCACAAAGGCGGTGACATCTTTCATGGAAACGTTGAATTCGTCTGCGAGGAAGTGCCGGAAGCGCGCGGAATCCAGCACACCGGCCATGCCGCAGACCTTTTCATGCGGCAGGCCTGAAAATTCCCGCAGAGCCCAGACCATCGCGTCAAGCGGGTTGGTAATGCAGATAACAAAGGCTTCAGGTGCATGTGCGGCGATGCCCTCGCCCACGGATTTCATGACCTTGAGGTTGATACCCAGCAGATCGTCCCGGCTCATGCCTGGTTTGCGCGCGACACCGGCCGTCACGATGCAGACATCCGCCCCGGCGATATCCTCATAAGACTGCGTTCCGGACAGGTTTGCGTCGAATTTTGCGGACGGACCGCTCTCCGCGATATCGAGGGCTTTACCTTCGGGAACGCCCTCGGCGATGTCGAACAGAACGACGTCGCCCAGTTCCTTGAGCGCTGCAAGGTGGGCGAGCGTGCCGCCGATCTGGCCCGCGCCGATCAGTGCGATTTTGGGTCTTGCCATTATTAAATGCTCCGCATGCGGTTGAAGTTGGCCACGTGCTACCCAATCACAGCAACTTGCGCAAGTTCGGTTGCGGCAAGGCGATCACGCGGGTCTGCAGCAGAGATTGTGGACTCCGACAGGGTTTCGCGCCAGAAATGCGCGGCATGCTCTCGCTGGACCTCACATTTTTTCTCATTGCCGGACCGGCGGTCATTTTCGCCGGAATTTCTAAGGGCGGTTTCGGCTCCGGGGCGGCATTTGCCGCAGCGAGTGTGCTCGCGCTGGTGATCGAACCGGGGCTTGCGCTGGGAGTTATGTTGCCGCTGCTCATGCTGATCGATTTCAGCACGTTGCGACCTTACTGGCGAAAGTGGAATGCCGAGGCCGCTTTTCTGCTCGTACTGGGGGCGCTGCCCGGCGTGATGCTGGGAGCGGCACTTTATAAAGTCGCCGAGCCGGATGTCTTTCGGGTGCTGATCGGTGTGATTTCTGTGGGATTTGTTCTGTGGCAACTGGCCACGCGCCGCGGTTTGTTGCGTCCCGCACCGGCTGTTCTGCCGCGCAGTATCGGTGCTCTGGCCGGGGCAGTTGCAGGCTTCACCAGCTTTGTCAGTCATGCCGGCGGGCCACCTGCGGCCGTTTATCTTTTGTCACTGCGCCTGTCAAAAACTGAGTTTCAGGCAACCACGGTGCTGGTTTTTTTCGTTGTGAATATCTTCAAATTTGTACCCTACGCGTTTCTGGGCATGTTCACTTCGCAGACGCTGACTGCAAATCTTGTGCTGGCGCCGTTTGCGGTTTTCGGAGCCTGGCTCGGTGTGCGTGCGCACCGGATCGTTTCGCAGGAACTGTTTTTTCTCGTAACCTATGTGCTTCTCACCGTAACCGGTGCGAAACTTATCTGGGACGGTCTGACCTGACGAGAGGCACGGATGTTCGTCCAAAGCAACCGCCCGGGCCCGGAACATCATACCGGGCCGGAAGATCGCGCGTGTTCAGGCGTCGTTGCCTTTGGCCGGAAGTGCTTCCGCAAGTGTCTCAAAAGACTGGCCCGAGGCCACAAGACAGGTCAGTCCGTTCGGCGTTGTCACTGTAATCGTCCATGTACCGGTCTCATCGGAGGCGAACACCTCGATTACCGCGTTATTCGCGCCAAGACCCATTGACTGCCGGCTCTCGCCATAACCCTGAGCCAGACGATCCACGACCGCCTCGCGCGGGCCGCAGTTGCGCGTGTTCTGCGCGGATGCGTCTGTAACTGATGTGATCCAGAGAACTGCCGCTGCCGTCAATGCGCCCAGGTGCAGAAGTTTTGATATGCGTGTCATACTTATGTCTGCCTTCATTCGAAAGGCGTCACCCGCTGTCATCACTATGCCGGTTCCCGGCGATGACCGGGCGGCCCCGGTTCAAGAAATGGCGATTTTTCTGCGGCGTTTTGAACAGCGCTTGTGCCGGCCTCCGGCAGCAGAAATACCGATGTCCTGACTATCAGTGACAGCCCTGAAATATTGGTTAACCGGCCGGACGCAAAAGGTTGCATTTGATATTTGCTGCAATGCAGCGAAAGAGGGCTTGCGTTTTAGTAAAGAAAATGCGTCTTTCCGGGCAATATTCTGTCGCGCAGCATGCGCTATCTTCGCGGAGATCTCATCATGTCATCAGCCAGCCGCCCCCTGAGGTCTGTTCTCTATATCCCGGCCTCCCGGACCCGCGCGTTGGAAAAAGCACGCGAACTGCCTGCGGATGCTGTTATTTTCGATCTCGAAGATGCCGTCGCCCCTGAAGAAAAAGAAGGCGCGCGCGCGACTTTGGCAGAGGCCCTTGGGACCGGTGGATACGGCCGGCGCCTGAAAATTGTGCGCATCAACGGGCTGGATACGCCGTGGGGCGCGCAGGATGCGCGCGCCGCAGCAGAAACGGATGCAGATGCCATTCTGCTGCCCAAGGTGAACAGTGCAACCGACCTGGACAGTCTTGCCGGGGTATCAGGCGGCAAACCGCTCTGGGCCATGATGGAAACACCGTTGGGCATGCTCAATGCTGCCGAAATCGCGGCGCACCCGCAGCTTGAGGGCATGGTGATGGGAACCAATGACCTCGCGAAAGACATCGGGGCGCGCTTCCGGGCGGACCGTCTGCCGCTGATGAGCGGGCTCGGCCTGTGCCTGCTCGCTGCAAAAGCGCAGGGCAGGGCCATCGTGGACGGGGTTTACAACGCCTTCAGAGACGAAGACGGTCTGAAAGCAGAATGTGAACAGGGCCGCGATATGGGTTTTGACGGAAAGACTCTGATCCATCCAGCACAGATTTCCGTCACAAACGACGCCTTTTCTCCGACGCCGGAGGATGTGGATCTGGCGGCCCGCCAGATCGCCGCCTATGAGGCCGCGATCGCGAATGGCGAGGCGGTTGCGGTCGTTGACGGACGCATCGTCGAAAACCTTCATGTTGCCACCGCCCGCGAAACACTGGCAAAGGTGGAAGCGATAAAGTCGATGAACGCGGAGTAAGCACATGATCTTCATCCTTGCCGGCCTGATCCTCTGGACGGGCGCACATTATTTCAAACGAATGGCGCCGGCGAAACGCTCCGGGCTGGGCACTGCAGGCAAGGGTATTGTGGCGGTGGGGATCGTTGCGGGTCTGATACTGATGATCCTTGGCTATCGCGGCGCTGATTTCATCCCGGTCTGGTCGCCGCCAGCTTTCCTGATGCATGTTAACAATACGCTCATGCTCTTTGCGCTCTGGGTTTATGGCTCAAGTGCTGCAAAGGGTGCCAAGGCATGGCCGGCCTATAAAATCCGCCACCCTCAGCTGACGGGTTTCAAGATCTGGGCCGTTGCGCACCTGCTGGTGAACGGTGATCTCGCCTCGATCGTGCTGTTCGGCGGGCTGCTGGCCTGGGCTGTCGGAGAAGTCATCCTGATCAACAAAGCAGAGCCCGACTGGACACCGCCGGAGCGCGCAGGCATGGCGACACGTGTGCGGCTCGCCGTGATCACGCTGGTGCTCTACGGGCTGATTTCGGCAATTCACATCTGGCTGGGCGTCTGGCCTTTCCCTGCGTAACGGCGAGGTAGCCATATGAAACTCTATCGGTTTTTGTCTGAAGAGGACACATCTGCCTTCTGTCACAAAGTGACAGAGGCGCTGAACAAGGGGTGGGAGCTGCATGGCAGCCCGACCCAGACCTGGGATCACGCCGCAGGGGTCATGCGGTGCGGCCAGGCAGTTATCAAAGACGCGCCCGGCGCCTATACGCCGGATGTGAAGCTCGGAGCGCAGTGATGGCGGCCAAAACCAGTTCCGGTCGTTTTTTTGAAGACTATAAACCGGGGCAGATCATTGCCCATGCGGTGCCGCGCACCGTTGGTCCCGCAGAGCGGGCCCTCAACCATATGCTCTATCCCGCGCGGCACGCACTTTATTCGTCCGACGAATTCGCCCGCAGTTGCGGGCTCAGAGCAAGCCCGCTTGATGATATGGTCGCGTTTCATGTGGTGTTCGGAAAAACTGTGCCGGATATCTCGCTGAATGCCGTGGCGAACCTCGGGTATGCCGGAGCGCGCTGGCTGCTGCCCGTCTGGCCGGGCGACACATTGCGGGCCGTCTCCGAAGTGATCGGTGTCAAAGAAAACTCCAACGGAAAATCAGGCGTGGTCTGGGTACGTACCCGCGGGCTCAACCAGCATGACGAAACCGTTCTGGAATACGTGCGCTGGGTCATGGTGCGCAAAAAGGATACCAACGCCCCGGCGCCTGAAACGGTCATCCCGGATCTTGCCGCTGCCGTGCCCGCAGACCGGCTTGTGGTGCCGGAGGGCCTTGATTTCAGCCAGTACGATTTTGAGCTTGCCGGAGAACCACACCGCTGGGGCGACTATACGACCGGTGAAAAAATCGATCATGTGGACGGTGTGACCATCGAGGAAGCCGAGCATATGCTTGCAACGCGCCTCTGGCAGAATACCGCAAAAGTGCATTTCGATGTGTCGGCGCGCCCGGACGGGACGCGGCTGATTTATGGCGGGCATGTGATCTCGATGGCCCGCGCGCTCAGCTTTAATGGTCTTGCGAATGCGCAGATGGTGGTGGGGCTCAACGCCGGGGCACATGCAAACCCCTGTGTTGCAGGCGATACCGTCCGGGCCTGGTCTGAAGTGCTCGACAAGGCGGAGATGGCAGCTCCTGGCGTCGGTGCGCTGCGACTGCGACTCGTGGCAACCCGCGGCGGCACCCCGTTCGGGTTGCGCGGCGAAGACGGGAAATACCTGCCCCATGTTTTGCTTGATCTGGACTATTGGGCGCTGATGCCAATGTGAGTTAAGCTGGCGTCAGGGACACCGGTGTTCGGGGAGACACAAAGGGCATGCTGATACTCGCCGTCATGTTAAACTGCCTTGCGGCAGGCATGCTTTTCTGGGGGGCCGCGCAATATACCCTCGGCTCTGTACCTGCTGATTATCACGCTGAAATTCTTGAAAAAGAAGGCGTTGAACTCTCGCCTCACATGATCGGAATTCTGGCCTCGCTCTATCGCTCTCTTGCGGCGACGATGGCGGCGCTCGGTGTGATGATCCTGGTGCTCTCTCTGGGGCCTGTGGCGCAGGATGCCGTCTGGGCGCAGGGGACAGTGGCCATGGCGGGCAGCCTCTTTGCCGCGGCGGCCACACTCGGGCCGCTCGCAATCGAGGGCGAGACGGGCGTGCGCACCCCCTGGCGGGCTGGTCTTGCCTTTGGCGGCGTGATTTTCGCCGGGTTTTTCCTTGCCCTGATCGGCTGATGCCTCCTTTGCAACGATACATTTTCGCATCAGACCCTTCGGCGCCTCAGTTGCCCTCGTTGACCGGAGCGCGCAGACAGCGATAGTGTTGGCGCTGCGGGGGCGCATCAGGACAGGCAAAATGCAAACTGACATTTCCCCCAAAAGCTATGGAACGGCCGTGGCACTTTGCGGCGTTTTCGGCACTGCGGGTATACACCACTTTTACCTCGGCGATTTCTGGCATGGTCTTGCAGACCTGACACTGCTGGTTCTTGCCATCATGTTCTTTGTTCAGGGCAACGACGGACTGGGGATTGCCACATTGCTGGCAGACGGAGTCCATACAATTGTTATCTTTTACCTGCTGATTACGGGTCAGTGGCGAGACGGCAAAGGTCGCATTGTCGCGATACCATCAACGACCTGACAACTGATAGGACAGTGACAATGGCAATGACAATGACCGACAATTCACCCCCCGCCGGGCAAAGCGATAAGAGCTTTGTCGCGGCTGTACTTCTGTGCTTTTTCCTTGGCCCGCTTGGCGTGCACCGCTTTTATCTGGGCAAGACCGGCACCGGCATCCTCTGCCTTGTGACCCTCGGCGGTCTGGGCATCTGGAGCCTGATCGATTTCGTGCGCCTTGTGGTCGGCTCCATGAAAGACAAAAACGGCCTCCCGCTGCGCCGCTGACAGGTGTTCACGTAAAATTCGGATGCATGGCGCGCGGACCGTTGTAGTCTCGCGCCATGTTTCGTTCCGTTATCCCTGCTTTATTCGCCGCTTTTTCAACTCCGGTACAGGCATGCGGCCTTGCACTGGTGCTCGCCGTTGATGTGTCGGGTTCGGTTGATCCCGATGAATACCGAATCCAGATGCAGGGACTGGCGGCGGCCCTGCGGGACGGAACGGTTGTGGATGCGCTGACCGAACAGCAGGCAATGCTCACCCTTATTCAGTGGACAGGGTCATCGCGCCAGCGACAGACCATCCCATGGACTAGCATCCGGTCGGCCAGCGATGTGGCGGACCTTGCGCAGGCCATCAGCGACGATAAACGCATCTGGCGCAATTTTTCCACAGCTGTGGGCGAGGCGGTTCTTGCGGCTGAAAAAGCTCTTGCCGAGGTTCCGCACTGCACCCGCAAAATCATCGATGTCTCCGGTGACGGCATTTCGAACGAAGGCGTGGCCCCTGACACCCGCCGTGCCGCACTCGACAGAATGGGTGTTACGCTCAATGCACTGGCGATCGAGACCGATGAGACAGACCTTACCGCGTGGTTTTTTGAGAACCTTATCCACGGCGAGGGCGCTTTTGTTATCACTGCCAACGGGTTCGCGGATTATCCCGAACAGATCCGTCGAAAGCTGCAGCGCGAGACGACCCGAAAGCTGAGTTTTCTCAGATAATGTGATCACAGCAGATTTCCGCGTGATCACAAACCCCGGAAAAATGCGAAGAATTACGCGAACCGCGCCAAATAACCGCGCCCTGACGGCCCCCTTGCACGTGACAAGCGCGCAATAAAGAGTACAAATAACGTCAGGGAACAAAAGGAATCTGACATGGCTGATGTGAACAGGGGCAATCGTCCGCTTTCACCGCATCTGACAATCTATCGCCCGCAGCTGACCTCGATGACATCTATTCTCACGCGGATCACCGGCAATGCGCTGCTGATCTCTGCGCTGCTTGTGGTCTGGTGGTTTCTGGCCGCTGCCACATCGCCTGAGTATTTTGCCGTGGCCGATGGCGTTCTGACCAGCTGGTTCGGCGATCTGGTCATGGTGTTGTCACTCTGGGGGCTGTGGTATCATACGCTTGCAGGCGTCCGGCATCTGATCTGGGATCAGGGCGTGGGCCTTGACCTCGAAACTGCTTACAAACTCGGATATGCAGTCGTCGGCGGATCGTTTCTGCTGACGCTGCTGACCATTGCGGTTGTGCGCTGAGGAGGGCCTGAGATGAGCTATCTGACAGACCGCAAACGCGCCACGGGCATGGGCTCCGCCAAATCCGGCACCGAACATCACTGGTCGATGACCGTGAGTTCCGCGGCCCTGCTGGTGCTGATCCCGCTCTTTATCTTTACCTTTGGTCCGATGCTGGGCGAGCCCCATGACGTCGTCACCGCGTATTTTGCCCGCCCGTTCCCGGCGATCATCGCAACGCTGACCATTCTGGTGACTTTCAAGCATTTTGCCGGCGGCGTTCAGGCGCTGATCGAGGATTACGTGCATGGTGGCGCGCAGAAAATCGCGATGATCGCGATGACCTGCCTGTCCTGGGCTGCGGCGGCAACAGGGCTCTACGCGATGGTGCGTCTGGCTCTCTGACCTTCTGACGCGTGCCCTTCGCCGGCGCGCGCTTACTCACATCCGGGAGAAATTCCATGGCTGCTTATGAATACGAAACACATGAATACGACGTGGTTGTCGTAGGTGCCGGCGGGGCCGGTCTGCGGGCGACGCTCGGCATGGCGGAACAGGGTCTGCGCACCGCTTGTGTGACAAAGGTTTTCCCGACACGCTCACACACCGTCGCCGCTCAGGGCGGTATCGCAGCATCGCTGTCGAACATGGGGCCCGACAACTGGCAATGGCACATGTATGACACGGTGAAAGGCTCCGACTGGCTGGGCGATACCGATGCGATGGAATACCT
>CBDUCB010000019.1:0-27574 GCA_965365545.1 uncultured Roseobacter sp.
ACTCTGGACCTCATCCAGAGGCTTTCCAATGTGTGCGGCAATCTGCACAACCGTCACCTGCCCGCCTGCCCCTGATGCAAGGCATTTCAGGATATGCGCGCCAAAGGTCATATCCCCCCACCAGCCAAAAAACCGCGGATCCTGCCCGGGCGGTGCCTGATAGAGCACAGTCACAGGTTCTATCGCCAGCGTCTCTTTCAGGTCGCCCGCAAAAAAGGCCGCAAAGAGTGTTGTTTTAAACGGCAGAACGCGTTGTCCGTCGCTGCTGGTGCCTTCGGGAAAAAACAGCAGCTGGTGTCCGGCTTGCAACCGTGACTGAAACACCCGCGCCTGCTCTGCCGCGCGTGATCTGTTGCGCTCGATGAACACGGTGCCGGTCGCCCGCGCGAGCCAGCCGATTGCGGGCCAGGACGCCACCTCGGCCTTGGACACAAAATAGATACGCCGCGTTGCGTTCAGCACAAAGATATCCAGCCAGCTGGAATGGTTGGCCACGACGGCTCCCTGGCGGCTGAACTCCGGGCCGGTCAGGCTTAGCCTGAGCCCCATCAAACGCAGCGCATTGCGGCACACAAATACGGTGATACGGGGCGTGACCGGGCGCTGCGTGCCGCAACGCGGCCGCTCGATCAGGCGCAACGTCAGATGCAGGGCCAGCCCGCCGAATACCAGCAGGGCCAGTGGCACGCCACGACAGATCACGCTGAGCCACCCCGAAGGGCCGATGGGCGGGTCAGGCGGCGGCGGATCTCCGTGCCAGGTGGCGCTCATACGGGCGCGTTCCTGTAGAGCCTTGCCTGGTTTTCGTTGATCTGTGCGGTATCGAGGATCAGACAGACATCGGTGGTGTTAAAGGCATGATCGATGAAGGCCCCCTCCCCCACAAATCCGCCCATCCGCAGATAAGCCTTGATCAGCGAGGGCACCATGCGCATCGCGGCGCGCCGGTCCAGATCTTCTTCTGCGATCAGATCCATACGCTGAAATGCAGCGGCCCGCGCGCGCACCCGCAACTCAGGCGGCGCGAGGTGCCGGTGATGCAGCAACGACAGCGCTTCTGCAAGGGCATTGACGTCGGTGCCGTGAAAGGAGGCAACGCCAAAGAGTACTTCGATGTTGTAATCATCGATGTAGCCCGCCAGCGCGCTCCAGAGGTGAAACATCGCCATGCCGCCCCGGTAATCATGGTGCACGCAGGACCTGCCCAGCTCCAGCATGCGCCGGCCCGACGCTTTGAGCCCGGCCAGATCATATTCGTCTTCGCTGTAAAACTGCCCGGCCGCCCGCGCCTGATCCTCGCGCATCACACGGTACACGCCCACGATCTCGCCGTTTGAGTGATCCCGCAGCAGAAGATGGTCGAAAAACGGATCAAACCGGTCCCGTTCCAGCCGGGCGTCATGATCGACCATCGGTCCGCCGCCACCCAGCTCATCGACGAAGACCTGATAGCGCAGACGTTGGGCTGCCTCCAGATCCGCCGTGCTCGCCGCCAGCGAGACCGAAAACCGGGAGGAGGCGACATCTGTCATCTTTGGATACGTGGTCCTGCAGTGGTGCTCTTCAGCAGCCTCTTAAGGAATAAGACCCCGGCTGGCAATGTGGCAGGCGCGCACGGGTTTACAATCTATGGGTGTACGTTAATCTTTTGGAAAGGATGTTCATTCATCAAAGACCGGGATCAGCGCAACACGGGAGCTATCGATGACAATCTTTCCTTCCTCCCTGAAATTCACGGTGACACGCCCGCCGATGTTGCTTTGCACCTGCCCGGTTCCCCAGTCCGGCTGTCCCGGATGGCGCACAAGCATTCCGGGCGAGAGTATTGCGTTCAGATCTTCCATGGCGGCCTAGTTAAGACAGGAGAAATAAATATGGGCACCCCGGGTGTTAACCTCGCGGCACTGATCGGCAGTCGGATTTGCCATGACCTGATATCGCCGATCGGTGCAATCAACAATGGTCTTGAGCTTCTGGGCATGTCCGGCAGCGACGGAAGCCCCGAGATGGACCTCATTCAGGAAAGCGTCGGTAATGCCAGTGCGCGCATCCGGTTCTTTCGCATTGCCTTCGGGGCTGCGGGAGATCAGATGATGGGCCGCGCGGAGGTCATCGCGATCCTGAAAGACCTGATGGAAGGCGCCCGGTTGCAGGTCGCCTGGGGCCCGATGGATGCACAGCCACGCTCCTCCGTGCGCATGGCCTTTCTGGCGCTCCTTTGCGTGGAAAATGCGATGCCGTACGGAGGCCGCATCGAGATCAGCCAGGAGGCCGGCGGCTGGTTGCTGCACGGCCGGGCGGACAAGCTGAACATCGACGAAACACTGTGGTCTGTTCTGACCACGCAGGATACGCCCGACGATCTGCGGCCCGCGCATGTTCAGTTTGCGTTACTGCCGATCATCGCCGGTGACGAAAGCCGCCGGGTACGCACCGAAATCAGCGGAAATGAAATCCGGCTGAGATTCTGAGATCAGGGCCGTACGGTCCCGTCTCCGGTCACGAGATACTTGAAACTCGTCAGTTGTGCCGCGCCGACCGGCCCGCGAGCGTGCATTTTACCTGTTGCGATACCGATCTCTGCGCCCATGCCGAACTCACCGCCATCAGCAAACTGGGTTGATGCATTATGCATCAGAATCGCCGAATCCAACTCGGTCATAAAGCGCCGGGCCGTGTCAGCGTTTTGCGTCAGGATACAGTCCGTGTGATCTGAGCCATAGGTCCGGATATGCTGCATGGCCTCATCAACATCCGCAACCGTACGGGCGGCAACGATCATATCAAGGTATTCGAAGCCCCAGTCGTCGTCCGTGGCGGGCACAGTCCCTTTAACGGCAGACAGTCTGTCGTCAGCACGCACCTCGACGCCGGCGTCGATCAGTGCGCGCAGGACACCCTGCCCGATCGTATCCGCGATATCTTCGTGAATAAGCAGGCATTCAGCCGCGCCGCAGATGCCTGTCCGCCGGGTCTTGGCATTCAGAACCACGCGCAGCACCATCTCAGGGTCCGCTTCGGCGTCGATATAGATGTGTACAATGCCTTCCAGATGGGCAAAGACCGGCACCCGCGCCTCGCGCTGCACCAGGCCGACGAGCCCCTTGCCGCCACGCGGTACAATCACATCAATCGTGTCGGTCATTTTCAGCATTTCGCTCACAGCCGCGCGGTCGCGGGTCGGCACGATCTGTATGGCGTCCCCGGGCAGGCCCGCGTCTTTCAGTCCGGCTACGAGACAGGCATGAAGCGCCTGCGAGGAATGAAAGCTTTCGGAGCCGCCGCGCAGGATCACCGCGTTACCGGCCTTGAGGCAAAGAGCACCTGCGTCTGCCGTGACGTTCGGACGGCTTTCGTAGATCACCCCGACCACGCCCAGAGGTGTGCGCACACGCTGAATGTGCAGGCCGCTGGGCTGGGTCCAGTCCGCGATGACCTCGCCGACGGGGTCGTCCTGGGCGGCAACAGCGCGCAGCCCCGCAGCAACCCCCTCAAGGCGCGCTGCATCCAGCATCAGCCGGTCCATCATCGCGTCAGACAGCCCCTTTTCACGGCCGTAATCCATATCCCGCGCGTTTGCCTCGAGAATTTCACCTGCGTTTGCGATCACGTGACCGGCTGCCGCCTCAAGGGCTGCCCGCTTTGCCTCCGCTGATGCATAGCCAAGCTTTGCCGCAGCCGCTTTTGCCCGGGCGCCGGTGTCGGCCATCAGTGCGGAAATGTCATCCATGTCTTTCATTCGCTTGTGCCTTTGGTTGAGCGCCCGTCCTGTCTAAGCCCACGGGGCACGTATTTCCAGCCAGAACAGTCAGAGCGCCATATCGTCTCTGTGGATCAGCGCGGCACGGGCAGGATACCCCAGAACCGCCTCGATTTCATGCGATTTCCGCCCCTGGATCGCGCGCGCCTCATCAGCGGTGTAACGCGTCAGCCCATGGCCGAGAATATGCCCGCCCGCATCGGCAATCGCCACGGCATCCCCACGCTGAAACCGCCCCGCCACGCCGGTGATGCCGGCCGCAAGCAGGCTCTTTCCGGCGTGCAGCGCATCGACAGCGCCGGCATCGAGCGTCAGGCTGCCGCGCGGTTTCATTGCGGCGATCCAGCGTTTGCGCGCCGCCTGCGGATCTGTCTGAGCGGTGAACCAGGTGGCATTGGCGCCGTTCTCCAGCGCCCGCAACGGGTTCAGCACAGAGCCTTCAGTGATAGCCATAGCACAACCCGCAGCCGTCGCGGTTCTGGCCGCGATCAGCTTGGTTTTCATACCACCCTTGGAGAGCCCCGAGCCGGCGTCCCCGGCCATTTTTTCGATGTCGGGCGTGATCCGGTCAATGACGTCATAGCGCGTGGCCTCGCGGTCCAGCGCCGGGTTGGCAGTGTAAAATCCGTCAACATCCGACAACAGGATCAGCTGGTCCGCACCCACCGTGACGGCGATCTGAGCGGCCAGCCGGTCATTGTCACCAAAGCGGATTTCATCCGTCGCAACCGTGTCGTTCTCATTCACGATCGGCACGACACGCATGCTGAGAAGCTGCTCCAGCGTCGCGCGTGAATTGAGATACCGGCGGCGGTCGGTGCTGTCTTCCAGCGTTACCAGGACCTGAGCGGTTGTGATGTCATGCGGCGCCAGCATCTCTTCATACGCGCGCGCCAGCCGGATCTGACCGACGGCTGCGGCAGCCTGGGACTGCTCCAGTGCCAGCTCCGTTGCCGGCAGGCCCCGCCCCCCGCGCCCCAGAGCACTCGAGCCTGAGGAGACGAGCACGACCTCGGTGCCCTGCCCTTTCAGCCAGGCCACATCCTCAGCCAGTGAGGCCAGCCACTCCCGGCGCAATGCGCCTGTCCGGCGGTCCACCAGCAGCGCCGAGCCGATTTTAGCAACGAGGCGTTTTGCCGTGCTCAGGGATGCCACGGTTCCGCTTCCTCCTGGGGACGATGCCGCAGGCGGTCATCGTCGATCTGCGAGCGCAGAGCCCGCAGCACCTCCGTCAGGCCCTCGCGCGCGACGCCGGACATCAGCATCACGTCACCGCCGGATGCATCGGCAAGCAGTTTTCGGGCAGTGCTGCGTTCTTCCTCATCCAGGGCGTCGATTTTATTAAGCACCGTCACCCTGGGTTTTTCCGCAAGATCACCGCCATAGGCTTCGAGTTCGGTGATAATTGTCTGATAATCCTCAACAAGAGTGGGCGACGTGCCATCGACAAGATGCAGCAGCACGGCACAGCGTTCCACATGCCCCAGAAAGAGATCGCCCAGACCGCGCCCCTCGGAGGCGCCTTCGATCAGGCCCGGAATATCGGCAACCACAAACTCGGTGTTATCAACCCCCACAACCCCCAGATTAGGGTGCAGTGTGGTAAAGGGATAATCCGCTATTTTCGGGCGCGCGTTCGATGTTGCGGCCAGGAAGGTGGATTTACCTGCATTCGGCATGCCCAGCAGCCCCACATCGGCAATGAGTTTCAGCCGCAGCCAGAGCGTGCGCTCCACCCCGTCCTGACCCGGGTTGGCCCGGCGCGGTGCCTGGTTGGTCGAGGATTTGAAATGCAGGTTGCCAAAGCCGCCGTTGCCGCCGCGTGCAAGCTCAATGCGTTCACCTACTTCGGTCAGGTCAGTGATGACCGTCTCCTGGTCTTCGTCAAGGATCTCGGTCCCTACCGGCACGCGCAGGACGATATCATCACCATCCTTACCGGTGCGCTGACGGCCCATGCCGGGCTGTCCGTTTTTGGCAAAGAAATGTTGCTGATAGCGGAAATCGATGAGCGTATTCAGTCCGTCGACCGCTTCGGCCCAGACGGAGCCGCCGGTGCCACCATCGCCGCCGTCGGGGCCACCGTATTCGATGTATTTTTCACGGCGAAAGCTGACACACCCGCCGCCGCCCGCACCGGAGCGGATATACACTTTGCACAGGTCGAGAAACTTCATGACAGCTCCTGGCGTGGCGGGCGATGCGCCCTGCTCACAGTTTTTTCAGATAGGTCCACGTGGGAACAGTTGTATCACGGGCCAGCGAAAAACTCTCAGCATCCCCGAGATACTGAAAACCGCAATGGGTCAGCACCCGCGCCGAGGCCGGATTATCCTGAAAAACGCTGGCGAACATGGTTTTATTGTGCATCGGATTGGCCTCGACCAGCGCCTGCACGGCGTCGGAGGCCAGACCGGTGTTCCAGTAGGGCGGCGCCACCCAGTAGCCGACCTCGGATTGCTCGCGGTCCATACGCTCCAGCGAAATGAGACCCATCAGTTCAGAGGCACCCGATCTCGACCCGTCCATGGCCCAGACATCTTCGTCGCGCTCATCCGCCATGGCACGGGTCACAAAGGCTTCGGTGACGCCGGGCGGGACCGGGTGGGGGATCGACGTCGTCATATGCGCCACACGTGCATCTGAAAAATAGAGCTCGATCAGCCCCATATCAGAACGCCGCAGGGGCCGCAGATCAAAGCGCTCCGTTTCGATCACTGCCTGGACGGGTATCTTTTTCATTTCCATCGTCATGTTCCTCCTCCGAACAGTACGAACAGCACCGATGCGACCGTCAGGCCGGCAAGGGTCCACATTAAATAGGGTTCCAGACGCGTTCCCGCTACCGTGCGCGCAATTCCGTCACCGGCGAGTGTCCACACAGGGTGCAGCAAAAGCTGGCAGATGAGCAGCACCAGAGCGATCGCGATCGTCGCCTCAAGCACGGGCGTTCCGGGGGTCACAAAGGCCGTAAAGCCACCCACGATCATCGCCCAGGCCTTGGGGTTGAGCGGATGCACGACAAGGCCTGCCATAAAACCCGGTGCGGCGCCCTCCTCGCGCCGCGCCCCCAGCCGCATATTCGCGACCTTCCACGCCAGCCAGATAATGTAAGCCGCCGAGACATACCGCAGCGCTGTGAAAATCCACGGCGCGCGCTCTGCAAGTTCCATCAGCCCGAAACCGACCGGCCAGATCACCAGTTGTTTGCCAATAACCACGCCGGCCACGAAAGGCAGTGCCGCCCGGAACCCGAAGCGCGCACCTGTGGCCATAAGGGCCATATTGGCCGGCCCCGGCGTGCCGACCTGGCTGGCGGCAAAGATCGCAAAACTGGTAACTGCAACCGACATGGGTCGGGGTCCTGACGGATTGATGTGTCGAAAATAAGAAAGGGGACCGGCGGTGTCGCCGATCCCCCGAATGATTCATCGTTTTGGGTGCGGCTTACTCTGCGGCCTCCGCCGCTGGCAGAACCGAAATAAAGGTACGGTTTTTCAGACCTTTGTGAAAGGTCACCGCGCCGTCAACAGTTGCAAAGATCGTGTGATCTTTGCCCATGCCTACGCCCTCGCCCGGCCAGAACTTTGTGCCGCGCTGACGCACGATGATATTGCCCGGGATGGCCGCCTGGCCCCCGTAGAGTTTCACACCAAGACGACGACCTGCTGAGTCGCGGCCGTTACGGGATGAACCACCTGCTTTTTTATGTGCCATCTGGTCTCTCCTTAACCCTTGGTCAGTTCTTTGGCCTGCTCGACCCAGCCTTCACGCTCGATCCGGCCTTTGAACGACAGTTTCTCGTCCATATCAGCGATGTCCGCTTCGGTCCATGCTGCAATCTGCGCAAAGGTGGTCACGCCGCCTTCATGCAGTTTCTTCTCCAGAGCCGGTCCGACGCCGCTGAGCTGCTTCAGGTCGTCGCCTGCGGCATCCGCTTTTTTCGGAGCCGCTTTGGCTTTGCTCTCTTCGGCCTTGGGCGCATCGGCTTTTTTCGCCTTGGCGGGTTTTGCAGATTTCTCTGCCGCTTCGCCTTCGCTCACGCGCTTGGCCATCTCGGCCTGCTCGCCCTTGTTTTTGGCATACCGGCCATCGGATACGACAGCTGCGTAGCCGGCACCGCCAACAGCGGCCTTCACGCCGGATTTCTCAGCGCCCGATGTCAGAATGTCGGTCACTTTGACCAGCGTCAGCTTCTGACGGTGACCTTTGGTGCGCTTGGAGGAGTGCTTCCGACGGCGCTTGACGAAATTGATCGTCTTTTCACCTTTGATCTGATCGACGACTTCGGCCTGAACGCCCGCGTCTTTTACAAAGGGCGCACCGACGACGGGGCTGTCACCACCGAGCATCAGAATATCGTTGAACTGTATTTTGTCGCCTGCGTCAGCTGCCAGTTTCTCGACACGGAGCATATCTCCGGACTGAACTTTGTACTGCTTGCCGCCGGTCTTGAGAACCGCAAACATGCGTCTATCCTTTTCTCTGCCGCGTTCTGTGGTCCCCGGATCCGGGCGTTTTCGGCCTCTCGGCCACCTCGAACAGCGCACCCCGCTGTCGGGATGTACGTTAAAGTGAAAGGGCCCGGCATGCCGGACCCGCATCAGTGAGGCCGCCAATTGCACCAGTCCGGCGCCGTTGTCAAGCGCCTGCGGCGATCAGATGTCGCTGCCTCTGGCACTCAGCGCAACAGCCCGCCCCAGCGCGTATGATATGTCGCGGTACACCGTCTCAAAGCCATCGAAAAGCGCCGCGTTCAGGCTTTGCCCTGCCGGGCTTGCTGAAAAGGCCACATAGGCCTCAAATTCGGCGAGGCTCAGGGGCTGATAGGCCATCAGCAGATAGCCGTTGAGCCAGCTTTCGGTATCCTCCCGGATCTCATCGCGCTGCGCATAAACCTCGGCGAGAATCTGTTCTTCGGATTGTTCGTAAAATCTGCCGTCCGCAAGGCCGGTAAAGAACCGGTAATTTGATGTCATGGCGCCTGAGACATTCCGGGTCAGAAGATCATTGTCCTCCACGAACTGCCGAACCAGAGCCACATGCGGATCATCCGCATCAGCGCGCGCCTCAAAACCTGCGCGCGCGGCCTCTTCCACGGAAGGGTCCGAGATGGCGCTGCGGGCGGCATTCTCAAGGTCCACGATCCGCGCGCCGGTTTTGGTGCTGTACCAGGCAATCAGCGCATCAAGGTCAGCGTCACTGAGACCGGTTTCCAGCGCCTGACGCACCGTTTCGGAAATACGGCCGGTGTCATATATCTGATCGGTCTGCACGGCAAAGAAAGCACCCCCCTGCCCCTGCAGCATGTCCGTATCGAGCTCGCGCGCATACTCAAGCCCCTCGGCACGCAGGATCTCAGTGACCTCACTGACCTTCAGCAGGTCCATCAGAACGGTTATACGCGCGTCCGCAAGGGCCGGCAGAGCCGCAAGGCTCAGCACTGCACTCACCAAAGCCGCGCGCAGCATCACAACTCCTGACTGGGCTGCAGGCCCTGAAGGCGCGCGGCCAGTGCTTCATAGCGGTCAGACATGATCTGAAACTGTACCGCGTTCATGAGTTCATAAACCCGCTGCATCGTCGGATTTTCCAGCGCATCCGCATAGGCGGTGATCTCATCATCAGAAAACGCCTGATAGGTATAGGCAGAACCGGCCAGCCCCGCGATCTGCATGCCGCGGCGCAACTCACCTTCCTGAGTTTTCAGGCTCTCGCGCAGGTCCTCTTCCTCCATGCGCAGTTCGATCACACCGGCGGCGGCCGCAGCCATCAGAAAGCGCACCTGCACCTCCTGAATTGCATGTACGGAGGCATCCTCAGACCCGGTTGCACCGTTGAGGCGCTTCAGTTCCTCCAGACGCGGCGAGCCGATCTGCACCAGCCCCGCCACGATGGCCTGACCCGCCTCCTGGCGCAGTTCGTCGTCGTCATCCATGTGCGAGGCGTTTTCGACAGCGACCAGCCGCCGTCCCAGATCTGAGGTATAGAAGTCGACCGCATGATCCAGCAGATCATCGGTCAGCGCCTCCGAAAGGATGTCGATTGCCTCATCGTGCATCAGCTCTGTGTCAAACACCTCATCCGCCAGCCGTGTCCATTCCGATCCGAAATCTTCGGTTTCGATGCCCAGCATGGCTGGCGCGGATTCCGCCGAAAGTCTGATGCTTTCAAGCGCCACGTCGAAACCAGTGACCTCAAGAAACGTCTCCAGCCGGTCGGGGTCGTCTGTTTTTGCTGTTGCGGGGCCAGCCACAAAGGTGGCCATCAGAGCAAGCACACCAAAGCATGCGCGTATTGTAAATGTCATCCGTCAGAACCTTTCTGAGCCTGTTTGAAGAAGAATCTAAGCTTTTTAATGTCCGGAGCAATGAAAATTCCCGTGTGCGGCATCCGCTTGCCTGTCCCCTCTTGTCAGCGCCTGAAAACAAGACTAAACGCCGCGGACGATCCCCGCGGAGAGGTGCCGGAGTGGTCGAACGGGGCGGTCTCGAAAACCGTTGACCCTTCACGGGGTCCCAGGGTTCGAATCCCTGTCTCTCCGCCACTAAAAATTCTAAAATATTGAATTGATTGCGAATTAACTGTTTCAAGGGTGCACGGTTTATTTTTTATCCTCCTGGCGGATGGATTGACCGATGTAGTCCATCAATACATGCCCAAGGCAGTCCATCGTTTTCCGGGCTGTAATCCACGGGCTGCGCCCCAAAGTCACCTTTCTGTTTTTCCTGGTAGTCGATCATTTGCGGTATCAAAGCCGTCACAGATCTCACTTTTCAGCGCAGCACATCAGTTTCATCAGAGCGAACATTGTCTGTCGCACGCTACTTCCCGCAGATGCACACCAAAGAGCACCAGACCGGGCCAGAGCATGTAGGCTTCGATCTCGAGGTTTTCGCCAAAGGACAAAAGCACGATCGTCATCATAATACCCATGGGAAGGTGGCCCCGGCGATGGCGGGCCGCGTCCACCATGATAAAGCACGTGTGCCAGACCAGAGGTATCGCGAGCGCTGCGAAACCGACCACGCCCTTCACAAATAACAGGCCGAACCAGGTGTGGTGGCTGCCGATGGGCATATATTCAACCGCATGAGAGCCCGGATGCACGGTCCCGTGCCCGAACCAGAACGCTTCGTTCTGCCACCGCTCCTGTGCAATTCTCTGCAGGGTTTCGCGTACACGCGTGCTGTCGGCGCGCGCACCTTTGAAGGTGGCTACCGCGTCCTGCGCCAGTGTCGCCAGTGCCGTGCCGAATACCGCCAGGGATGCGGTCAGGCCCGCCGTCACCGGCCAGGCCCAGCCCCGCAGCAAAAGCGGCATCATGCGGGGGCCGATGGTGCAGGCGACCAGCCCGACCAGTCCCATGCGGGATTTGGACGCGAGGATCATCAGCACACCCGCCGCGATCCCGGCGATCATCCATCTGCGGTCTTTTTCTTCGAGGGCAAAAAGCACCATGATGACCCCGAGCAGTGCTGCAAAGGGCGACCAGGGCGCATAGAACTGCCACCGCGGGGTCCAGCTTGCCGGATCGAAAGTATAGAGAAAAACGCTGAAGTATTCCGGGCCGGGACCTCCGACGGCCTTCAGCGGAGACGTGAAGACAAGCTCCGGCAGACCAACATAGGGCGCCGCCAGCATCAGCGGGGCAAGGGCCAGTGTCCAGGCGCCGATCACGCATTGCCCGCGCACGAGTATTTCCCGCCGGATCGGCAGAACCGCACCAGCCAGCGGAAAGAGAGCCAGCAGCGCCCAGCCCTTGGCCCACCCCACCGATGACTTGATCGTCTGTTTCATGCCAAGCCCCCAGTCGAGATGCCCGATCCAGAGCGCTACAAGCAGAACCGACATCCCGGCAAACCACGCCCAGACCAGAACCGGCACCGGGCCGGTTGCGCGCAGATCGGCGCGCATGGCCGGACCCAGATAGAGCGACAGGGCCGCAACCGCGCCGATGATCCAGGCCAGTACCGGACCAACCACGTAAAGCGCACCCACCGCATAGAACGGCCATGTCAGGATCAGGGTCTTGTAGACCACTTTTTCCGCAGGGTTCACCGGTGTCATCGGGCGGTGTCCGGCGTGCTGATAATCCGGCGGATCAGAGCAGAGCGGACCCAGCCCATTATCAGGCCGATCAAGAGCATAAGGGTTGCGGCGACACCTGCAGCAATTGCAAGTTTGCGGTTCGGCGACGACGGCCGGTCAGGCAGTGACGGATTTTCCAGTACCTGAACCAGAGGATAGGATGCATAGACATCGGATTTCGTCGACTGTGCCCGCGCGATGGCCGAGGCAAAGACGGCTTCGGCAACCGAAAAATCGCGCTGCAGATCCTGCAGCCGTGCCGCAGAAGGCGCCAGCGCATAAAGCATCGTTTGTTCGTCTGACAGCTGTGCGGATAGTGTCGCGTGCTGCTCAGCCACGCCAGAGCGCTCTGCATCCCTTTTCACCAGCTCAGACAGAAGCTCAGCCCGCGCGCCGGCCGGGGCAAGGTCAAGCCCGGAGAGTTCATCGGTACTTATTCCCGTGACAACAGCTGCCTGCCCCAGTGCGGCGTCCACCGTCGTCTGATAAGCCGCGCGGGCATCGCGCACTTTGGGATGGGCTTCACCATAGAGGGACCGGACCTGCGCCAGTGCTGCGGCATGCAGGGCGACCTCTTCGGTGAGCGCGGTAAACTGCGCATCCGCATAGAGCTTCAGTGTGGCCGCTGCCGCAGTCGCGGGCAGGCCGAGCGAGCTTTCAAGCGCGCTGACACTTTCCGATTTTTCATTCAGGGTCGCGGCGAGATCTTCGACCCGGATTTCAAGAACGCGCGTGCTCTCCACAATTGCAGCGTACTGATCGGCGGACAGCAGACCCGTTTCCTGCTGCAGAGCCGCGATATCCTGACGGGTTGCGGACACCGAAACGCGGTAATCTTCTATCGCCGCAAGGCCGCTGTCTTCACGTGTCTCCTGTTCATCGCTGCGCAGCGCGTCAAGTTCAGCAAAAAACGCGGCCAGCAATGCATCGCCGCGCGCCTGCGCATCTTCTGCGCTGGATCCGGTGATTTCGACATGGATGAGGCTGGTCTGGTCCACCAGATCGATCCGGGGCTTGCCAAATTCTTTCCTGCTCAGGTCCATCGCCGCAGCCGCTGCGGCCAGAATACGATCAGCACCGATCAGACGCTTATAGGTTTCAGTCGGGCTGACCGAATTGCTCGAAAAAGCCGAGTTGGCATATGACGATGCCTGGCCGATGCCATTGAGGTTCATGGAAGCGGATGCCCCCGATCCCGGCAGGATCAGCGACGTCTGGGACCTGAACGACACCGGCGCGTTTTTCAGATAACCGGTGATCGGCGCCCAGATCATCGCACTGCCCATCAGGGCAAACGCAAGATATCGAGGAAAGCGCCCGAGATCTCCGATGCCGCCGCCCATCAGAATTCTGCGCAACGTTAAGCGGCGTTTTTTTGCGTGCGCGGGCCGGTGCGTCGCCACGAATGTTTCCTGAATGGTCATCAGACATCTCCTTTGCCTGACACACTACACCGGGCAGGCTGTGTCTGTGCGCACCCTGACGGGTCAAAAGAGAGATCTTTCGGGCCGGGAAGCTATCCTTTCGGACAGGTCAGAAAAGACCTGCCTCACGCGCGATCAGGGCCGCCTGAGTGCGGTTGGCCGCCCCGACTTTGCGGTAAAGTGTTTTCACGTGCAGCTTGACGGTTGGCTCCTGCAGATCGAGATCGCGGGCGATTTCCTTGTTGGATTTGCCTTCGGTCAGCCCCTTGAGAACCTGCAGCTCACGCGCCGTCAGCTTTTCGGCCAGCGGATTGACCGGGGTCTCAGCAGGTGCGGTCATGAAATCGATGGGCGCATATTGCTCTCCCATGGCCATGAAGCGCACCGCATTTATCATTGATTTGGCGGGCAGTGTTTTAGGGACGAAGCCCGCCGCCCCCGCTTCAAGCGCTTGCTCAGCAATCTCGCGTGTGGCCTCACCGGACATAAGTGCAACGCGCTGACCGCCTTTCAGGGCCATCATCCGGGACAGCCCGTTCAGCCCGTTCATGCCCGGCATGTTCAGATCCAGCAGAATCAGGTCAAAGGGTTCGTCCTGTTCGACCCGGGCACAGGCCGCGTCAACATCGGCTGCTGTTTCTGTCGCGATATCGCCCTGTGAGCCAAGGAACATGACCAGCATATCCCGCAGCAGATCGTGATCGTCAGCAATCAGAACTCTCATAATTCGCTCCTCTGTCTCACATGGGTATCCGGTGATCGCGGCGGTTGCACGTCAAAAATCCCGCAAGGTGTGACGTGCTTCAGGTCCCATACGGATAGGTAACCGGACCGAGGGGATGGTTTTCTGAACCGCCCGGATGTGCCCGGCTACCGAAGTCCCACGAACCTCTCCGTCCGCTCCGTTGAGTGGTGCCAGGCGATGCGTCAGCTTCAGCGCAATCTCATAAACTCATGGACTTAACTCAATGAAACACACTTTTGACACTACCGAATTCGCTCTGGCCACTCCGGTGCAGCCTGCCCGCCTGACAACAAAAAAGCTGACGGCACTGGGGCTCGGTCTCGTCGACGCCAGTGCGCAGGACACGATTTCGCACCTGCTTGCTCCGGGGCATCGCCGGGTGTTCTTCATGAACGCGCATTGCTGCAACGTCCGCCGCAAAAACAAGGATTATGCTCGAGCCGTAGCGGCTGCGGACTTTCTGCTGCCGGACGGTGTGGGCGTCTCTCTTGCTGCAAAGATGGCAGGTCAGGATCTGACCGCCAACCTGAACGGTACGGATTTTGTGCCGCACCTGCTCGCCCGTGCGGCACGGCAGGGAAAATCGGTTTTCCTGTTTGGCGGCAAGCCCGGGACGGCAGCCGCGGCAGCCGCAAAACTCATTCACATGACCCCTCATCTGCGCATTGCCGGCACACGTGACGGGTATGAGGGTGCTGCCGACACTGAAGAAGCGATCGCACAGATCAACGAAAGTGATGCAGACATCGTTCTGGTCGCGATGGGGGTTCCGATGCAGGAACTCTGGCTCCATAAAAACGCGCACCGGCTGAATGCGCCTCTTACGCTGGCTGTTGGCGCTCTCTTTGATTTTCTTGCGGGCAACGTGATCCGTGCTCCGAAAATCGTGCGGCGCGCCCGGATGGAATGGGTCTGGCGTCTGGCGATGGAACCCCGGCGCATGGCGAAACGCTATCTTGCCGGCAACTTCACCTTTCTTGCACATGCGGCAAAAACCGTGATGGCACACACCCCGGCCACCGAGCGATACCGCCGCACTCTTGATCTCGCCATCTCCGGCACGGCGCTGCTGGTTTTGTCGCCGCTGCTGGCACTGACGGCTGTTGCTGTCAGAGCCGATACGCCCGGGCCGGTTGTCTTCAGGCAAACCCGCGTCGGACGCAACGGCAAAACCTTTACAATGTACAAGTTCCGTTCGATGTGCGTCGATGCAGAGGCAAGGCGCAGTGAAATTCTGCATTCCTCCGACCGCGAAGGCGTCTGTTTCAAATCCCGGCTTGACCCGCGGATTACCCGGGTTGGTCGGTTCATACGGCGCTTTTCAGTTGATGAGCTCCCACAGCTTGTGAACGTGTTTCGCGGAGAAATGTCCATTGTGGGTCCTCGTCCCGCATTGCCCAGCGAAGTCGAAACTTATTCAGCGCGCGCCCTTGGTCGTCTGGCGGTCAAACCCGGCATCACCGGCGTCTGGCAGGTGTCCGGGCGGGCCGATGTCGGTTTCGAGAAAATGATCGATATGGATCTGGCATATGCCGCGTCCCGGACCATTCTGCTGGACCTCCTGGTGATCTGCATGACCTTCCGTGCCGTCGTGACCGCCCGCGGTGCCTACTGACCCCTGTCCCTGAATTTCCCCACCAATAAGGATACCCCTGACATGACACATATTCGCAAAGCTGTTTTTCCCGTCGCTGGTATGGGCACGCGCTTTCTGCCTGCGACCAAATCCATCCCCAAAGAGATGCTTCCCCTCGTTGACCGTCCGCTGATCCAGTACGCGGTGGATGAAGCCCGCCAAGCAGGTATCGAAGAATTCATCTTTGTCACAGCCGCCGGTAAAGGTGCTCTTGAAGACTACTTCGATACCGCAGCGGCACTTGAACAGCACCTTGCTGCCAGCGGCAAAGCCGGCGCACTTGAGGCACTCGCCCGCACAAGAATGCCGGAAGGGGCCCTGACTTTCGTGCGCCAGAACGCACCCAGGGGGCTGGGACATGCGGTCAGACTTGCTGAGCGGCTGGTGGGAGATGAACCTTTTGCAGTGCTTCTGCCGGATGATGTGATCCGCGCACCCCGGGGCGCGCTCAGCCAGATGGTCGCCGCACATGCTGAAAACCGCGGCCATATGGTTGCGACGATGCAGGTGTCCCGCGAGAAAACTTCTTCTTACGGGATCCTGGACGTGGCAGAGGAGGCAGGCCGGCTCGTCCGTGCGCGCGGGCTTGTCGAGAAACCTGACCCGGCAAGAGCACCATCGACTGACGCCATAATCGGCCGCTACATACTGGAACCATCCGTATTCGGACGGCTTGCCAACCTTGGTCCCGGCGCGGGCGGAGAACTGCAGCTTACCGATGCCATATCAGCCGATCTGGGATCAACGGGCGTCTGCGGATACCGGTTCCGGGGCGAGCGCTTTGACTGCGGATCAGTTCAGGGATTTGTGCAGGCTACAGCCGCCTTTGCGCTGGACCGCCCGGAACTGCGTGGCGAGCTTGCCGCCTTTCTCGCTCAGAGAGCCACGCCACTTCAGGCGGTCGCATAATCCGTGAACACGTGCACACCTATCCGAAAGGATAGGTGGCTATACTTCTGAGAAGGTGCAGAGCGATGTAAATCGTGCGATATGTCCGGAAATCTGAAAGGAACCAGCAATGTTTCGCGCAATTATTTCCGCTCTCACCGTTTCCGCAGTTATGGCTGTCTCAGCCCTCGCCGGGGAACTGGCGGCACCCGAAGGGGATATCATCCTGACCGTTTCAGGAGATATCGAAACAACAAACGCTGGCGATACCGCAGTTTTCGATCTGGAGATGCTGAAAGCTCTGGACGACACGACGGTCGAGACCAGTACCATCTGGACAGAAGGAACACAGGTCTTTCAGGGCGTATCCCTTGATGTGCTCACCGACCGTCTGGGGATCAGTGAAGGTATGCTGCGCGCTACGGCGATCAACGACTACAGCGTCGAAATCCCGGTGTCCGACGCAACAGAAGGCGGCGCAGTGATTGCCTATATGCTGAACGGCGAAACAATGTCGGTCCGGGACAAAGGGCCGCTCTGGGTCATCTATCCTTACGATTCTGATCCTGACTACCGGTCAGAAGTCATATATTCACGCAGCATCTGGCAACTCGACCGGATTGAAGCCACAGAGTAATCTTGCTCAGACGCTGATCAGCCGGGACTATTAATAAATTGCTCAGTCACATCCTTGGCCCGACGCAAAAAGTTATTTTGTCGTTTTCAGCCGGTGTGCTGAGCCTCTTTGTCATCGGCTACCTGGCACTGACAGTGACCGACGACCTGCGTCTGCTCAACTCTGCCCGTTCTGATAATGTTCAGTGGACGCTGTCTCAGTCAGAAGTCGAATTCCTCGAATTCGATAAGCATCTGAGCGAGGCGCTGCTGGAAAGCGAGCCGGATCTGGCGACCCTTCGTCGCGAATTCGATATCTTTTACAGCCGGATCAATACGCTGACCCGGTCCGGGCTCTACGAAAACCTGCGGCAGGTTCCGGCCTTTTCTTCGAACCTCGCCCTTATCCGGCAGTTTCTCGAAGACACCGTGCAACTGATAGACGCAAATGATGAGACATTACTGACAGGTCTGCCTGAAGTAAAAACCCGGGTGTCCGGAATAAGGTCAGCTGTCCGCGCGCTCTCTAACTCGGGTCTGAACTATTTTGCCGAGGCCTCCGACCAGCGCAGAATGGCGGTTTCATCAACCCTGACGCAGCTTGCCATTGCCTCGGGGTTTCTGGTGCTCCTGCTGGTTTTTCTTGCGGTTTATCTGGGTGTTCTCAACGCACAAAACGTGCGGCGACGCGCGGAAATCGCACAGACCAGCGAGCGTATGAAGATCGTCACAGGCACGTCACTTGATGCGGTGATTGTCAGCGATGACGAGGGGCGGATTCTCGATTTTAATGCGGCTGCGGAGACGATATTTGGTCACAATGCAGAGGACGTCATCGGTCAGGACCTTGGCGCGCTTATCGTTCCGGACCATCACCGTGAGGCCCATGCGGCCGGCATGGAGCGGATGCGGAAAAGCGGTGAAAAACGGGTTGTCGGCAAGGGGCGCGTAAAGCTGGAGGCTAAGCGGGCAAATGGCGAGATTTTTCCTGTCGAACTGGCGATCCAGGCGGCCAGGACGGACGACAGAGAGATATTTGTGGCCTTTCTGCGAGATATTTCACACCGGGTCAAAGCCGAAACAGAGCTCGTGCAGGCACGCGACCGCGCCATAGCCGGCGAAAAAGCCAAAGCCGACTTTCTTGCGACAATGAGCCATGAAATCAGAACCCCGCTGAACGGTCTTCTTGGCAACCTGACACTGTTGGGTGACACCAGACTTAGCGCAAAGCAATCCCAGTACATAAAGAATATGAACACGTCCGGCCGCTTGCTGATGAGCCACATCTCCGACGTTCTGGACATCACCAAATATGACGCCGGCAAGCTCACACTGCGCCCTGCAAACATGAATCTCAGCGCATTGCTGCAGGATATCGTGGACAGCCAGACAGGCGCCGCGATGGCCAATAACTCGGTTCTCGAGTGGGGCTGGGTCGGTGCGAGCACGACATGGATAAGGGCCGATCGCGAACGCATTCAGCACATCCTGATCAACATGATCGGGAACGCCATAAAATTCACGCATGACGGCCGGATCCGGGTCGAAGCGGAAATGATTGACGCTGCGGCAGGCACACCGGAAGTCCGGATTGGCGTGCGCGATACCGGCATTGGCATTGAGCCCGATCTGCAGGGCCGTATTTTTGATGATTTCGTAACCGGCGACAGTTCTTACGACCGGGAAACCGGTGGCACCGGCCTTGGTCTCGGCATTGCCAGGAGATTTGTTGAAGCTCTGGGCGGGCAGATCGGCATGGAAAGCAACAAAGGTAAAGGAAGCTACTTCTGGGTTCGCTTCCCCGTTCAGCTGGTCGATGCCCCGAAAACCGCCACACAGAAACGCCGCACGGGCGGGGACGGACGACGCTGCAAAATCCTGATCGTTGAAGACAATGAGATTAACCGTCTCGTGGTCGGCGGCATGCTCGAAAAATCCGGTCACACGGTAAGGGATGCCCATGACGGAAAGGCCGGCGTCGGGATGGCGGAAGCCGAGAAATTTGATCTTATCCTGATGGATATCAGCATGCCTGTCATGGACGGTCGTGCGGCGACGCGGGCGATCCGGCAAGGCAAAGGTCTGTCTGCCCGGACGCCCATTGTTGCGCTGACCGCGAATGCAATGGCCGAAGAGCAGGAAGCGTTTCTTTCGGACGGCATGAATGCGGTGCTGACCAAGCCACTCTCACGGGATGCGCTGGAGAATGTGGTTGAAAAATGGGCGCGGGCGGGCGCCAGCGAACCGGCCACGGTCTCACAACAGAATCTGACTGAGCTGCGCGAAACTGTCGGCGCGGAAACGTTTTCCCGGCTTCTGAAGCGGTTTTCGGAAGAGATGGACGGGCTTGTTTCCTGGCTGCCTGACACCCTGCCCCATGATCGTGACACTGCGCAAAAGCGCATCCATCAGGCAGCGGGAAGTGCCGCCACCTTCGGCGCATCTGATCTTCGGGCGGCACTTATCAGAACAGAGGATGCGATCCGGTCCGGCGACGCTCAGGACTATACGGATGCTGCCGCCGCGATCAGCGCAAGCTGGGTGGCCACCAGCCATCGCCTTACTTCAGAGCTATCCCGATAACCGCGGCAATACCGAGGATCCGGCCGATCTCTGCTACGTTTGTGATCGTGCTGTCGTAACAGGCAATCGAATCTCCGGGCAGCAGGAACGGATCGTAATCATCCCTGTCCGCCCGTCTCAGCAGATCTTCAATATCGCGTTCGATGGCCACGGATACTCTGGTCACCGGGTTTCTGGAAAAGAGCACCGAAGAGCGGTTGGCGCTGCTCGCCCTGGCACCACCAACGCAGTTTGTATCGATCACCGCCTGCAGATAACGTGTCCCGTAAGGAACCTCGCGCACCTCGCGGCCAACTGCGGAGGCTGCGTTGGCTGCGGCCGGCTGGGTCAGGTTTGACAAAAACAACGACACGCCCGGAGGACTGATTGGTCCGGGACGCATCAGGTCCTCCTGAAAGCACCCCCGGCTCGGAACTGTGATCTCGTCGCCCGTCAGCAACATAATATCGACCGCATTCCTGCCTTCAAAAACGCCTCGCATATCGACGCTGAAGACGGTGCCTTCACGGGAGACCTGTACGGCCGAGATATCCGCGTCCGGGCGCACGCCGCCCGCCGCGCGCAACGCCACCGACAGGTTACGGGACTCGGTCGAGGAGCCTGAAGCCCCCTGGCGCAGAACATCGATCTGATCGCCCTGGGTGCCACCGATCTCGACAACGTACGGATCAAAAACTGCGCCCGAGATACCAACCGTTACCGAAGCGAAGTCGGTCACGCGCACAGACAGCCTCGGACGCTCCACAAAGAAATCATTTTCCAGCAGCAAAGACGCGATATCGTTCTCGATCTGGTCCGTTGTTCTGCCCTGTGCAGGCACCGGTTTCAGAAACGGCAGTTTCAGAGTACCATCGCGCGAGACCACATAGTTGCCGCTGAAGGTCTCGTCGTCTCCGACACGGACATCCACCAGATCATTTCGCGACAGGCGCTCACCGCGCAGCGCCGATACTGCACCGATGCTGCTTTTCCCGCCGGTGCCACCTCTTGCAGGACGGCACTTCGACGCGTTGATCGCGGGCGATCTGAGAAACTGCGCGTCCTCGCGGCTGACGTCAGGAGCGCGGTACTGGGCCTGATAGCCGTCACCAACAGATACTGCCTCAAGATTGTCGGGCGTATCATATCCTGCGCAGCTTACGAGCACCGAAGCCAGCAGTGTGACGGACCCGTGTTTTAAAATCGACCTCAACTCTGACCTCGCCACGCTTTCATACGTTTTCCGGAACTCTACGCAACCGGCCCTTCCTGGTCGAGAGGTTGTCGGCATCGCGCGCCTATCCTTTCGGATATGTTGCAGTCCCGTTGCCCCTGCATCATCTCCGTTGTGGCCCGCGACGGGTCCGGGTCCGCTCCGCTAAAAGGAGTTCATTGATACTGATCGGACCCAAAGCATGAAAAGCAGCAATCAGACAGGCGGACTTGTCCGGAACCTCTTTGCCTACGGCGCATCGGAGGTGGCGGCAAAGGCATCGCGGCTTCTGGTGGTTGTTGCGGTGGCCAGAACACTTGATCTGGAGCAGATCGGTGTGGCAGCAGCGGCGCTCGCGGCTGCCGACATTCTGAAATCCCTTACCGAAAACGGCGTTGGCCAGAAAATAATCGCAGCAGATGAAAGTGATCTGGAAGCGACCTGTGTGACGGCGCACCGGATATTCTGGGTCTGGTGCACAGGCCTTTTTATCCTTCAGGCGGGCACGGGCCTCGCGCTCTATGCGGCAGGCGGCAGCGCTTTGCTGCTGAGCCTGATCCTTCTGCTGGCGGCAGAATACCTTTTCATGCCGGCGGGTCTGGTACAGGCGGCACTGGCAATGCGCGCGGGAAAACTGCAGCAGACGGCGGCGATCGCCGGTGCTCAGGTCGTAGGCGCCAACCTGACGTCGGTGCTTCTGGCACTGATCTGGCCTTCAGCCATCGCTCTGGTGCTGCCGCGACTGCTTGCGGCCCCGTTCTGGCTGATCGCCATGCGCAGGTTGCATCCGTGGCGTGCCGACCTGTCACAGGGCCGCTCCCCGCTGCGCCCCTTTATCCGGTTTGGCTGGGCTGTCCTCGGCGTTGAAGTCGTCAAAGCGCTGCGCCTGCAGGCTGACAAAATAATCGTAGGCTTTATGATGGGCGCCGAAGCGCTTGGGCTCTACTTCATGGCCTTCAACGCCGGGCTTAGTCTGGCGACCTCCTTTTCCGTTGCCTTTGCCACTGTTCTCTATCCCAGCCTGTGTGCAAGCGACGATAAGGGGCAGTCGCTGCGTCGCAGTCTGATGCTTGCCCTGGGGTTGATCACACCTGTCGTGGTGCTTCAGGCCATTCTCGCGCCGCTTTACGTGCCGCTCCTGTTCGGCGCGGGCTGGGATGATCTGCCGGTGGTGGTTTCCATACTTTGTCTTGTGGCGATCCCGACAACGGTCTGGTCTGCCAGCGCCGGATGGCTGCGCGCCAATGACCGGCCGCAAACGGAGCTTCTCGTGACGGTTGTTCTGACGGTGGCGCTCATGCTGAACACAGTTCTGCTCGCGCCCTACGGCCTCGTCACCGTGGCCTCCGGTTACGCTGTCGTTGCCGCTGTTCTGATGTTCGGCGCGTCTCTCCCCGCTCTCTCTGTGGCCTTTGGCCCTGCTTTTCAGAAGGCCTGATCCATGCCTGATTTTTCTGTAATAATCCCTTGCTTCAATGCCGCCGGAACCCTCGGCGAAACCCTCGAGGCCCTGCGCGCCCAGACACACCGGAGCTGGGAGGCGATTTGCGTGGACGACGGGTCAGAGGATGAAACCTGCGAAATTGTACGCGATTTTGCACGCCGTGATCCGCGCATCTTTCTGGTTTGCAATCCCGGCAAAGGTCCGAGCGATGCCCGTAACTACGCCGCGCGCTCTCTGACCAACGGCGGACTGATCGCCTTCTGCGATGCGGACGATATCTGGGTACCGTCCAAACTTGCAGACCTGATCACTGCTTTCAAAGATACCACGGTTGATGCAGTCTTTGGGCGCATCGCCTTTTTCCGGGCCTGCAAAGACGACGCCACGGTTCTCTCAACTGTGCCGCGCACCGATCTGAGCATCCGGATGCTGCTGGGCGAAAACCCGGTCTGTACGATGTCAAACGTGACGGTGCGCAAAGATGTCTTTGCCGCCTCCGGTGGATTTGACCCCACGATTGTGCACAACGAAGACCTCGAATGGCTGATCCGGCTCGTCGGGAAAGGTGCGCGGGTGGTGGGTCTTGATCGCCTGCAAACCTTTTACCGGACCAGTGCCGGCGGTTTGTCATCAGACCTCGACGCGATGCGCGCCGGTCGCGAGCACGCTATCGCAACCGCAGCACGCTATGGCGTCAAGCCTTGCGGCAAGAGCCATGCGATCCACCAGCGTTATCTTGCCCGCAGGGCGCTGCGCCTCGGTCATGGCCGGCTTGCGCCACTGCGGCATACACTCAAAGGCCTCGCCCACAGTCCGGCGGGATTTTCCCTGCCTCTTCGGCGCGGCGGGCTGACCCTGCTTGCGGCTTTAAGCGTCACAGTTCTGCCGCGCAGCGCCGCGTCTTTCCTCTTTTCAAGATAACTCCGAAAGGTTCTGACATGACATTTGCCTCCATCATTGTGCCCGCCTTCAACGCGCAGGAAACACTGCGCCAGACGCTGCGGTCTCTGGCCGTACAAACGCACCCGGACTATGAGATTATCGTGGTCGACGACGGCTCGACCGATGCAACAGCGCGGATGGCAGCAGAGTTTTCCGGAAACACCCGCCTGAGAGTGATCCATCAGCCCAACCGCGGTCTTGCCGGCGCCCGCAACAGCGGTATTGCGGCATCTGAGGCCGGTATAATCGGGTTCTGCGATGCAGACGACCTCTGGGAGCCTGAAAAGCTGGCGACCCACATAGCGCACCTGGAAACGAACCCGCAGGTCGGTATCAGCTTTTCCGGATCATCACTCATCGACGATAATGGCGCGCTGACCGGTCAGGCGCAGCGCCCGCGCCTCGCAGATGTCGACACGAAATGCATCTTCCGGCGCAACCCGGTCGGTAACGGGTCCGCCGCGGTTTTCCGCCGTGAGGTTTTTGACGCCATTGCTTTCCGTCCTGAGCACGAAACGCAGCGTGACTGGTATTTCGACGAAACCTTCCGGCAGTCTGAAGATATCGAGTGCTGGATGCGGATCGCGCTTTCGACGGACTGGGAATTCGAAGGTGTGGCGGGATTGCTGACCAGATACAGAATTTCCGCCGGGGGACTGTCGTCAGCGACAGACCGTCAGCTGGCCGCCTGGGAACGCATGGTCGCAAAGCTCGGGTATATCGCCCCCGACTTTTTCCATGCAGAGGTACCGGTCGCGCGCGCCTATCAGCTGCGGTATCTCAGCCGCCGCGCCATCAGTGACTTTGACGGGCCACGGGCACGTGCCCTCACTCGTGCGTGGCTGCAGACCTCACTCGTTCCCTTGCGCGATGAACCGCTGAAATCGGCAGTGACCATTGCCGCGGTCGCAGTGCTGTCGCTTCTGGGTCCGGAGGTTTTGCGAAGAGCCATGACGCTTCCTGCAAGATTTGCACAGACGGAGACAGCCCGATGAAACGTATGCGCGTAGTTCACCTTGTCGATGACACGACCGCCGGCGGCGTCATGCGGGTAATCGAACACATCACCACCTCCCGGGAAATGTCTTTATCTGCTGTGCACTCGGTGCGTGTCGTCACCCGCGGCAGCCTCGCGACCGGGCGCACGAAAGCAGATGTGATCGTGTCTCATCTGTCGGTAAGCTGGCGCAATCTGCCGGTGTTTATCGCCTTGCGCGCTGCAAATACCGGATCGGCGCTTGTGCATGTGGAACACAGCTATACAGAGCGCTTTGTTGCTATCAACGTGAAACACCGCCGGCGCTTTGCGACCCTGTTGCGCACTACCTATGCCCTCTTTGACCGCATTGTCGCTGTGAGCCACGAACAGGGACGGTGGCTGGCATCGCGCAGCTTCGCGCACCCGGAAGCGATTGAGGTGATCCAGTCCTGTACTGATATGTCGGCTTTCCGGGCTCTCCCTGAATGCAACGGCCCGGCACGCATCATCGGTGCCATTGGTCGCCTCGACCGCCAGAAAGGATTTGATAAGCTGATCACGGCGTTTCGCCAGTGCAGCAATCCGGAGATTGAATTGCATATATATGGTGAGGGCAGTGAGGAAGAGGCATTGCGCGCCTGTGCAAATGGCGACCCGCGCATTCGGTTTCAGGGCTTCGCTTCCGATCCTGTTGAGGCAATGTCAGCGGTCGATGCCGTTGCTATGCCCTCGCGGTGGGAGGCATACGGGCTGGTGGCCATTGAAGCGCTCAGTGCTGGTCGGGCCCTGCTGGTCAGTCCCGTGGACGGATTGAAAGATCATGCCGCGCGAGGGGCCACGGTGGTCTGCGGGGATACGGTTCGGGACTGGAGCAGAGCAATCGGGAAACTGACCGCCGTATCTGCGGTGAGCCGCCCGCCGGCAGATCACACGCGGGCCGGATCTCCGGAAAATGTCTTTTCGGACCAGTGGGATAAACTGCTCTTGTCGGTTACAGCCGGTAGAGACCCCCACTTCGGAAATAAACACGTAGCATAGATTATGCAGCGAAGGCTTGTCGGTGCTGTTTTGTGAGAGGACTAATTTTCTGACAATACTTGCGCAGTCGGTTTGAGAAACCTCAGCCACCGACCATTTTCCTGGGTATGATGTTCTTGACAGGTTACGGTCGCGCCATTGAACAGACTGATCGGGACAGGACCACGCCTGAAATAAAGCCGCGCTGGCAACCCTCAATCTCCTGCGGGCTTCGTTCGTAAGGTGCACGCACCGTAAGTTCCCTTATGCGGACGTTCGTTGCGTATGCGTGCCGGCCCGTGCTGCATGATATGTGACTGCCCGGCTGCCATGGTCGCGACAGATATCAGGGCGTCATGACGAAAGGCAACGGACGACTTTCGCAACTGTCAGTCTCGTCTGAAGCCGATAACGGCAACTGCAATGCAGGCCCCCAAAGCGTTAAAGCACAGATCAAGCGCGGTATTGATATAGCCGCCGACATTCGTATCGGGAACGGCAAGCACGGCTGAAAATTCAATGATCTCATTGACCGCGCCAAGCCCCATTGATGCCAGCACCGGATAGACCAGCACTGTGGCGGTACCGCGCGTCGCCGGAAAATGGCGAACCAGCAGATGGTGCAGCAGCCAGGCCGCGACTGCAAAGCCATATGCGTGTACCAGCTGGTCATACTTCAGGATGAAAATCCGGTCGGTGCTGATCAAAGGGATAAGCTCAAGGTTATAGAGCACGGCGTCACCGACCGGCACGCCGCCACCTGCCATATGTGCCAGCCCCCAGAATGACAGCGCCCAGAGCATAGAAGGCGGGTATGCGGCCTTGCCCAGTGACGCCCCCACAAGCAGAACAAGGGCCAGCATTGTCACGACGTAAATGATGAACTCGTAATTGCCGATCGACAAAAACCAGATCGTGAAGAGCACGATGTAACCGAGAGTGAAGGTCGCGACGCCAAGCTCGTTCCGGGTGGGTGAAAATGACATAGTGCTGAGCATATCACCGGGTAAGGTGGCCGGAATTGACTTTGCTCAGGGCCCGGGCGGTGCCGCTGGCAGGCCGGTCATTCCCCGTAAAATCACAGGCTCACGGAATACGTGCGGCCGGAACATCCTGCCGAAAGCTGTGCGAACCGATGCTGTGCCGGGCATCTGGTCCTGCTGACCCGCCACGGGGCGGGAAAAGGCGGTCAGTTCAGGGCTTTGTCTTTCCAGTATTTCGTTCCGGACGCATTGGCATTGACCCGCCACCCCGTTTTACTCAGGACGAAAAAAGACCGGCCTTCGGTGAACTGCACTTCGGTGGATTGCCTGTCTTCCCCCTGCATGGCCCCGGCATCCGCGGAGGCGTCATAACCGTTTTCCACGAACCGTTCGAAATCGACGGGTGTTTCAAAAAGAATGACAAACTGAGATTCAAATCCTCCGATACCGAAGGCCGCTCCGAGCCCGCCCGTGCCCATCTGCATATAGGTCCGGCTGCGATCCCCGGCCGATACAGCGACGCCGCGACCGTATCCCGCGGAGAGCGGGAAAATCGATACCCGGCGCATATCAAAGGCGGCGTATCCCGCACTCAGCTCGTACATATCCGCGGCCTGAGGGTTTTCTTCGAGCAGCCTCGCGAGGACATCCCCGGCCATCACGTCAAGCTTTGTACGTGTCGCCTCAGGCGTTTCTTCCTCGCGCATCAGCTCATTGGTGGATTCGATGGACTGTCCGACGGCATCCGCGCCCTTCCTCGCGAGCTCGCCGGCTCTGGCTGTGCCCGATTTCACTTTGTCCATCAGGCTCTCCGCAACAGCGGATCCTCCGGAACCGGCGGTCACAGCAAGCAGCACCGCAAGTCGCACCAGGTTCATATACATCAGTTTCCCCCGTTCTTCCGGCGTCAATTCTGCCACCGATCCGACCGGACAGAAAGGCCCGGTCCTGTCTCACCCCGTGGACAGCCGGTGGTGTCACGGAACACCTGCAGTGCCACAGGGGTACATCCCGACGGTTTAGCAATAAACTGTACCGGCCGGTTCCAGGGTTGCCGGATGCCCGTTCAGTCGCGCAGATTGCGCTGGACCCGCCGCACGTGGCGCAGCGTGTCCGTCAGCATTGCCGTCATGAGCCCGAACATCATAAAACCGTTTGCACCCGTCATGCCGCCAAGAAGGCGCTGGTCACGGGGCACTACGACATCGCCGAGGCCCAGCGTTGTATAGGCAACGAGGGAATAGTAAACCGCTTCTTCCAAAGAACTGAACACCA
>CBDUCB010000020.1:0-27433 GCA_965365545.1 uncultured Roseobacter sp.
TTCGATCATCCCAGCAATCTGGGCAAGATGAACGGCGCAATCAATTCCAGCCCGAACGCAAAACTGGCACATATCCGAAACGGCAACTTTAACGGACCCGTTGGTGTTGCTGCAGCCTATGCTGTGGCGGATGCGCAGTACGCTGATGCGGCTGAAGCCTATGCAGATGCTGAAGCGACAATCGCCGAGCTTGGCCCGTTAGCGGATGCATATGATTATGTCGCCGGTTATGAAGACGCGGTTAAGGCGCTGGAAGATGTGCCTGCTGGTGAAGAGCCGACCCAGCAGCAGCTGGATGCCGCAAACCCGGATACATTCGAAAGCGCGTCAAAGACCATTGAGGCAGCTGTGCAGGAGGCCGTCGATGAGGGCGGCACAGTTTCCGAAGAGAGCGTTGATGCCGCAATAGCCGAGGCGGCGGCAGTCGAAGAACCCGATCGCATGGCACTTGATGAAGCGGAAACCAACCTTCTGGGTCTCTATAAGGGCGATGAGGAAAGTCTCGACGACGCGCAGAAAGAGGCGCTGATTGACAGCGTCAACCTTCCCACCCGCGATCAGGTCAGAGCCGCGCTGCCGCAAGAAGATCCGGACACGCTTCCTGCAGAGGACCCCGATGCGCCTCTGGCGGATGACGAAACCGCAGAAACACTGGACGACGCGGTTGAAGTGATCGAGGAAAGCTGAGCTTACTCTGAATCATACCAGATGATGAAAAAGCCGCCGGCATGACCGGCGGCTTTTTGCTGTACTGATGGTGCATGCCGGGCGCTCAGCCCTGCAGGGCTTTTACGCCAACGTCGCCGTCGGCCTGGGCGCGAATGGCAAGAGCGGCCGCATAGCTTCCGGCCGCCGTGGTAAAATAGGGGATCTTGTCGTAGAGCGCGATGGACCTGATCGATTTGCTGTCATCGACAGCCTGAGCGCCTTCGGTCGAGTTCATCACCAGATGGATTGCCTCGTCCTTCATCATGTCGGTGATGTCCGGACGGCCCTCATAAACCTTGTTTACGGTGCCGCAGTCCATACCGTGCTCGTTCAGCCAGGCCGCTGTGCCCCGGGTTGCAACGAGGGTGAAGCCCTGATCGAGCAGGATACGAGCACAGGACAGCATATCCTCGTTCTTATCCGCATCTTTGATCGAGATGAACGCGCAACCTTCGGTGGGCAGGACCATGCCCGCGCCCATCTGCGCTTTGAGAAAGGCGCGCGGAAAATCGCGGTCCCAGCCCATGACTTCGCCGGTTGAGCGCATCTCGGGCCCGAGGATCGTATCCACGCCGGGAAAGCGCGCAAAGGGCAGCACGGCCTCTTTGACCGAAAACCATGGGATGTTGGGATCCGCGAGGGTCATCGGATCGGCCAGTGGCAACACATCTTCGTAGGCGGCATCCGCGTCATACGGAGGCCGGTGCGGGAAGTTCGACAGAGGCTCTCCGGCCATGATCCGTGCTGCGATAGAGGCGATGGCGGAATCGGTCGCCTTGGCCACAAACGGCACTGTGCGCGAGGCGCGGGGGTTAACCTCGATCAGGTAAATCTCACCGTCTTTCAGCGCAAACTGGATGTTCATCAGGCCCACGACCCTGAGCGCCAGTGCGAGCGCCCGGGTCTGTTCTTCGACCTCTGCAATGACCTCGCGCGACAGCGAATACGGGGGCAGCGAACAGGCGCTGTCGCCTGAATGCACGCCGGCCTCTTCGATGTGCTGCATGATACCGGCGACATGCACGTCCGTGCCGTCGCACAATGCGTCAACGTCCAGTTCGACCGCGCCCGACAGATAGCTGTCGAGCAGCACGGGGCTGTCCCCGGAGACCACTACGGCGTCGCGGATATAGCGCTCAAGCGAGGCCTGATCGCGCACGATTTCCATCGCCCGACCGCCCAGCACATAAGACGGACGGATGACCAGCGGAAAGCCGATATCTTTCGCAATTGAAATAGCTTCCGCATCCGAATGCGCAATCCCGTTATGAGGTTGTTTCAGACCAAGTTGTTGCACAAGTTGTTGAAAACGCTCGCGGTCTTCTGCCAGATCAATGGCGTCGGGTGTGGTGCCGAGGATCGGAATACCCGCGTCGTGCAGCGCGTTGGCAAGCTTCAGCGGTGTCTGCCCGCCAAACTGCACGATCACCCCGTGCAGGGTGCCGTTGTCCTGCTCGACCCGCAAAATTTCCATCACATGCTCAAAAGTCAGCGGCTCAAAATAGAGGCGGTCGGAGGTGTCATAGTCGGTGGAAACCGTCTCCGGGTTGCAGTTGACCATGATCGTTTCATATCCTGCATCCGTCAGCGCGTAGCAGGCGTGGCAGCAGCAATAGTCAAACTCGATGCCCTGACCGATGCGGTTCGGACCGCCGCCGAGGATCACGACCTTTTTGCGGTCTGACGGGCGGGCCTCGCATTCCACGTCGCCGAAAACCGGTGTCTCATAGGTGGAGTACATATAGGGTGTCTGCGCTTCAAATTCTGCGGCACAGGTGTCGATCCGCTTGAAAACGGCCGTCACACCCAGAGCGATGCGCGCCTCGCGTACTTTCGCTTCGCTGTGGCCCGTCAGTGCCGCCAGCCGCGCGTCAGTGAACCCCATCATTTTCAGATCGCGCATCCCGCGATCAGTGTCAGGCAAACCGGTGTCGCGCAGGCCGCGTTCTGTGTCGATGATCTCGCGGATACGCGCCAGAAACCACGGGTCGAACATCGTCACGCCGTGGATTTCATCATCGCTCAGCCCGTGGCGCATCGCCTGGGCGATCATGCGCAGACGGTCCGGGGTCTGCCGGCTGATCGCTTTGACGATGGCTGCGTGTACTGCCCCTTCGCTTTCCCAGTGACCCACACCGACACCGGGAAGATCAATCTCGTCGAACCCTGTGAGACCCTGTTCCATCGAGGCCAGTGCTTTCTGCAGGCTCTCGTGAATGGTGCGCCCGATCGACATCGCCTCACCCACCGACTTCATCGCCGTGGTCAGATCCGGCTCGGCACCGGGGAATTTTTCAAAGGCAAATTTGGGGATTTTGGTCACGACATAATCGATGGTCGGCTCAAAAGACGCCGGCGTGACCCGGGTGATGTCATTGTCGAGTTCGTCCAGCGTATAGCCCACAGCCAGCTTTGCCGCGATCTTGGCGATGGGAAAACCGGTCGCCTTGGACGCAAGGGCCGAAGAGCGGCTTACCCGGGGGTTCATCTCGATGACGACCATGCGGCCATCGACGGGATTCACCGCCCACTGTACGTTGGAGCCGCCGGTTTCCACGCCGATTTCGCGCAGCACCGCGATCGAATGGTTACGCATGATCTGGTATTCTTTGTCCGTGAGCGTCAGCGCAGGGGCCACGGTGATCGAATCCCCGGTGTGCACGCCCATCGGGTCCACGTTTTCGATGGAACAGACGATGATGGCGTTGTCGGCGGTATCACGCACCACCTCCATCTCAAACTCTTTCCAGCCGAGCAATGACTCGTCAACGAGGATCTGGCCCACCGGGCTTGCATCCATTCCCGAGCGGCAGATCGCCTCATAGTCGTCACGGTTATAAGCAACGCCGCCACCGGTGCCGCCCATGGTGAATGCGGGGCGGATGATCGCGGGAAGACCGACTTCCTCAAGTGTGTCGAGCGCGGCGCGTACGCCGGCTGCCAGGTCTTTTTTGCCTTTTTCGTTTTTCGGTGCTGTTACGATGGCCGCTTTGGGGTTTTCGATGCCCAGTCTGTCCATGGCTTCGCGGAAGAGCTTGCGGTCTTCGGCCATCTCAATGGCCTCGCGTTTCGCCCCGATCATTTCGACACCGAACTTCTCGAGCACGCCCATTTCCTCAAGCGCAAGCGAGGTGTTCAGACCGGTCTGGCCGCCCATTGTCGGCAGCAGCGCGTCGGGGCGTTCCTTTTCGATGATCTTGGCCACCATTTCGGGCGTGATCGGCTCGATATAGGTGGCATCGGCAAGGCCCGGGTCTGTCATGATCGTCGCAGGGTTGGAGTTTACCAGGATAACCCGGTAGCCCTCTTCCTTTAGCGCTTTGCAGGCCTGGGCTCCGGAATAGTCGAACTCGCAGGCCTGGCCGATCACGATGGGCCCCGCGCCGATGATCATAATGGATCTGATATCGGTTCTCTTTGGCATGGCGCGGCCCTTCCTGAAGTATGGACACCCCCATGTGTCCAAATTGTCCTGCGTTATAGGCAAGAGCCACCCCGGTGCAAGGGGGAAAGGCCACAACCGGTGTTTAATCGATGCAGCGGGGCGTGCGATCCGGGGAGGGCGCACTGCCGTCAGGCTGCAGCAACAGATGGCCTGCGCAAGGTCTCTGACTCAATGGCCCGCGCGCACGTTTGAAACCCGATGCGTCCCGGCGGGGTGGGTCTTTGTTACCGGCCCAGAAAGACCCGCACGGCTGCCTCGAACTCGCGTGGTTTTTCCGCGTGCAGCCAGTGTCCCGCACCGGGTAGTCTGGCAAAGCGTGCGCCGGGGAACAGATCGAGGATCGCCTGACGGTGACCGGCCTGGACATAGTCTGACTGTGCGCCGGACAGAAACAGCGTATCGCCCCCGAACTGTCCGGACACATCCGGAAAGGCGAGTATCTTGTCCATTTCCGCCGCGAGGGTGTCGAGATTAAGCCGCCAGCGCTTGCCCGGTACATCGAGCGACTGTGTGAAAAAGCTGCACAACGCGGGCTCGACGCCGAGGGCGGCCAGTTGTGCTTCGGCCTCTGAACGGCGGGTGACAAGGGCCAGATCGACGCCGCGCATTGCGGTGATGAACTGCATCTGGCTATGGCTGTACGAAACCGGTGCGATATCTGCGACAACGAGGCGCCGGACCAGCCCGGGGTGTTCCAGCGCCAGCAGCATCGCGGCCTTGCCCCCCATCGAATGACCCACAACATCCACGGGCCCGCCGATGTGACCGATCAGCTCTGCAAGATCGCCGGCCATATCCTCGTAGCTGTGGGTTTGCGTGCGTGGGCTGTCGCCGTGATTGCGCATGTCGGGCGTCACGACGCGCGCGCTGTCAGAAAGCCGCTTTGCAATCACGCCCCAGTTGCGACCCGAGCCGTAAAGGCCGTGCACAATTACAAGGGCGGGCGCATCCGCATCGCCGTATTCATTATAGCTCAGCATGCCGCCTGCTTAGCGCAGCGGGGGGCGACGTGCCAGCGCGATTGTCACAGGTTATACCAGCCCGCAGGCCTGTGCCGAGCGGGTCGCGACGCCAAGAAGGATCACCAGCGTGGTGACCAGAAGCGATGGTTGAAAAGGACTGCGCATGACCGGATCTCCCTGTTTGTCTTTCAGGTGATACGCAGCAGCCCACAGTTTCCGTCGCGTTGGAGTGTGATTTTTCAGTCTGACGGTGACGCGTTGTAATCACTGTCCGCGACCTGGTCGAGCCAGGTGACCACACCGCCGTCCAGCGCCTCCTGAAGTGCGATATGGCTCATGCCGGCCTTCGGTGATGCGCCGTGCCAGTGCTCCTCGTCAGGCGCAAACCATACCACATCACCCGGGCGCAACACCCTGACGGGTCCGCCACGGGTCTGCGCCCGCCCCTGGCCCGCGGTTACGATCAGCGTCTGGCCCAGCGGATGAGTGTGCCAGGCGGTGCGCGCGCCGGGCTCGAATGTCACGTGCGCCCCGCGCAGGCGGGCAGGTTCCGGGCTGGACAGCAACGGGTCCAGTCTCACCTGGCCGGTGAAATAATCAGATGAGCCGCTTTCAGAGGGCCTGCTGCCGGAAGGGGTGATGTCCATGCTTCGCGCCTTTTTGACAATATAGAGTGCTGTGTAACCCTGACCCGGCCCCGTGCGTCAGGCAAGAAAAAACCCCGCGCCGTAGGCGGCGCAGGGCACTGTCACGAAAGGGCAGGGTATGTCCCGGGATCAGAGGTTGGGATAAAGCGGGAAACGCGCGCAAAGCTCTGCGACTTCGGCTTTGACCCGGGCCTCGACCTCGCCGTTGCCCTCTGCGCCGTTTGCACCAAGACCATCCACCACCTCAATGATCCAGTCCGCAATCTGGCGGAACTCCGGCTCGCCAAAGCCGCGGGTGGTGCCTGCGGGTGATCCCAGACGGATGCCCGAAGTTACCATCGGTTTTTCCGGATCGAACGGGACGCCGTTTTTGTTACAGGTGATATGCGCGCGCTCCAGCGCTTTTTCGGTCTCGTTACCCTTTACGCCTTTGGGGCGCAGATCGACCAGCACCACATGTGTGTCCGTGCCGTGAGTAATGGTATCAAGACCGCCTTTGATCAGCTGATCCGAGAGCGCCTGAGCATTGGTTATAACCTGGCGGATGTAGTGTTTGAAATCCGGGCGCAGCGCCTCACCAAAGGCCACCGCCTTGGCCGCGATGACATGCATCAGCGGGCCGCCCTGGATGCCGGGGAAAATTGCCGAATTAAACTTTTTCGCAAGTGCCTCGTCATTTGTCAGGATCATCCCGCCCCGGGGTCCGCGCAGAGTTTTATGTGTGGTTGTCGTCGCGACATGCGCGTGCGGGAAGGGCGACGGATGCTCGCCTGCCGCCACCAGTCCTGCAAAATGCGCCATGTCCACATGCAGATACGCGCCGACCATATCCGCAATTTCGCGCATCCTGGCGAAATCGATCCGGCGCGGGATAGCAGAGCCACCGGCGATGATCAGTTTCGGCTGGTGCTCTTTCGCGAGGGCCTCGACCTGGTCGTAATCCAGCAGATTATCTTCTTTGCGCACGCCGTACTGGATGGCGTTGAACCATTTGCCGGACTGGTTCGGTTTAGCCCCGTGGGTCAGGTGACCGCCGGCATCAAGGCTCATGCCGAGGATGGTATCACCCGGCTGCAGCAGCGCCTGAAAGACACCCTGGTTGGCCTGGCTGCCGGAGTTCGGCTGGACATTGGCGAAGTCGCACTCAAAGAGCTTGCAGGCGCGCTCAATCGCGAGGTTTTCGGCAACATCGACAAACTGGCATCCACCGTAATACCGCCGGCCCGGATAGCCTTCGGCGTATTTGTTGGTCATAATCGAACCCTGAGCTTCGAGCACCGCCGCAGAGACGATGTTTTCAGAGGCGATCAGTTCGATCTCATCGCGCTGGCGGCCAAGTTCATCCGTGATCGAGCCAAAAATTTCCGGGTCGCTGCTGGCCAGCGTTTCGGTGAAAAATCCGGGATTGCGGTGCGGTGCATTCATGGGTGGTCTCCCTTGCAAAAGCAGAAGTTGAAGCCGTTTACCGCAATCTTCAGGGCCGGGAAAGGGGCGGAAACGACGCGTCCCGCATGTCCTGCGCCACCGTTCGGAGCCGCACACGGGCGGCCTGTGGCGACTCTGCGGCCCGATACTGGTCAAGGCGCTGCATATGTGGTTGTTTCAGGCGGATAAAGTAAGGGGCGGGAGCCGCATGTCACAGAGAATCGCCTTTGCCGCCAGTCGCGCTGATGTGGCCCAGACTGCCCGCGCGGCCCTCGTGACGCGCTACGGAGATGTGCCGCCCGATGAGGCTGACGTCGTCGTGGCGCTGGGCGGGGATGGTTTCATGCTGCAGACCCTGCATGCGACACAGCATCTGCGCGCGCCGGTCTATGGTATGAACCGCGGGACCATCGGATTTCTGATGAACGCCTATTCCGAGACCGACCTGCGCGAACGCCTGGCTGCCGCCGAAGAGGCCATCATCAACCCGCTGAGCATGCTGGCAACCCGCGCCGATGGCTCCACCGTACAGGCACTCGCGATCAACGAGGTGTCATTGCTGCGCTCAGGGCCGCAGGCGGCCAAACTGCGGATCACAATTGATGACCGTCTGCGGATGGCGGAACTGGTATGTGACGGTGCGCTGATCAGCACGCCTGCGGGCTCGACCGCTTATAATTACTCGGCGCACGGCCCCATTCTGCCGATCGGATCGGAAGTGCTGGCACTGACGGCGATGAGTGCATTCCGCCCCAGGCGGTGGCGCGGTGCGCTGTTGCCGAAAACTGCGGTCGTGCGATTTGATGTGCTGGAGCCCGAAAAACGCCCCGTTATGGCCGAAGCTGATGCAAAATCGGTTCTGGAAGTGGTCTCGGTCGAAATACGCTCGGAGCCCTCGGTGGCACATCATATCCTTTTCGATCCGGGCCACGGTCTGGAAGAACGGCTGATCAACGAGCAGTTCACGTGATCCTGACGCCCGGGGTGCGCGCGCCGGCTCCGCGCGGGCTCTGCACCGATTGCGGCGTATCCAGAATGCAGGACGCAAAGGCCTGCGGGCGCGCCTGCCAGTTTATCGCACCGGATTATCCGGCGATGGAAAAGGCAGTCCACGGCAGGATGCGGGCAGAGGGCGATGAGCTCTTTTTCGGCCCGTTCCAGGCGATGTACCGGGCGCGGCTGACGCCACCCGCGAAAGGCGCGCAATGGACGGGGATCACGACGGCCCTCGGGGCTGCCCTCCTGCAGCAAGGCCGCATTGATGCGGTGCTGACAATGGTGCCGGATGAAAACGATCCCTGGCGGCCGGTTCCGGCGCTGATAACCGATCCCGCCGGTATGGCGCGTGCGCGTGGCATGCGCATGGGATACGCACCGCTTCTGGCGTTGCTTGAAGAAGCGCAGGCGCAGGGTTTCACCCGTCTTGCGGTGATCGGCATCCCCTGCCAGATCTATGCCCTGCGCGCGCTTGAGGCGTCTTTGGGGCTTGAGCACCTGCTGGTGATCGGCACGCCCTGTTCGGACAACACCACCACAGAAAACTTTCACCGGTTTCTGGCGCTGCTCGACAGCGACCCGGATGACATTACCTATCTGGAATTCCGCACCGATTTTCGGGTCGAACTGCGCTATCGCGACGGGCGTGTCCGGCTCATTCCTTTTCTGTCTCTGCCGATCTCTGATCTTCCTGATGATTTCTTCCCGCTGACCTGTCGCACCTGTGTCGATTACACCAATGTGCTTGCGGATATTACCGTTGGCTATATGGGCGGGCAGGGCGACCAATGGATACTGGTGCGCAATGACCGGGGCGCTGAGATGCTCGCATCACTGGGCGATCAGATCTCTCTTTCGGAACCAGGCACCGGCGGCAGCCGCAGGGGTGCTGTCAAAGGGTTCATCGCAAATACGGCACGGGCCGCCGGTGGCCTGCCTTTGCGGAGGATGCCGGACTGGCTCAGACCGCTGGTAAGCTGGCTGCAACCGCGTCTGGGACCGAAGGGTCTGGAATTCGCGCGCGCGCGTGTCGAGATGAAAGCTGCTGAAACCATTCTTCACCTGCGCCACAGTGCGCCGGCCAAAATGAAAAACATGGTTCCTGCACATGTCTGGGATATCGCTTCACCCTACGGGCTTACACCATCCGACGCAGAGCACCCGGACGCTTCCGGCGAACAACCCCGCCACAGCGACGGAGCCTGAATCACGCGGGCCGGGACCGGGGTCTCAGGTGCCTTTTGCGGGGGTTACATAGGTGCGCACAATCCGCGCCGTTTCATCCACACTCAGCACGGGCGGTACAAGCGTCAGCACAGCGCCCGCCTCATCCAGCAGATAGATGAAACTGCCGTGGGAGTAGATCCAGCCATATTCGGGGTCCTCAAAAAGCGGCTCGATCTCTACGGAAAATGCATCATAAGCCACCTGGAGGCTATCGGCACTTCCGGTCAGTCCGACAAAACCGGGATGAATCTCCTGGAGAGGGGCTGCCATTGTCCCCACCTGGTCCTGGTCAGGTGCGACTGTGATCATCACGGGCGTGACCGCGATCCCGTCCGCGGCCAGTGAATCGACGACCTGCGCCATCAGGGGCAGCGCGGCGGAACATATATTCTGGCAGTTTGCATAGCCGAAAAAGAGCAGTTGCGCGCGGCCTTCGGGGCTTTCCTGCGTGCGGGGCTGACCGTTGTGGTCTGTAAGTTGAAAAGATCCGCCAACGTCGAAAGGCAACGGCGCCTGCGCTGCGCCTGCATGAGGCGTCACCAGAAAGAACGCGGCTGCAATCCACGCCGCTTTCATCAGAAATTTTCCTCGGCATAGATTTCATCTGCTTCCGGTCCGAGCCCGAGATATCCTTCCCGCCCGATCACCTCGTTTACCCGCGGATCACGCCGGAACCACGGGCCTTTGCCCGCTGCTTCGGGGTGACGTTCTGCCCATTTCTTCGTCCAGGTGTTTGCCTTGATCCAGTCTGCGTCACCGGCTTTTATCCGTTGCACGAGGTAGATATTGCTGGCGCCCAGATCTTCGTCCTCGATCAGCAGGCCGTCCACTTCGATGACCTGATTGCAGAATGGCGCGAGTTCTGCCGCAGCACCGGTAAAGGCGGGCTGGCTGTTTTTCATCGGCAGGACCATCACGTTATCGGCTGTGCGCACAAGGCCAAGCTGCCGCATGCCGGCACCGCAATCCTGCGGGCAATCGCCGGTCAGCTCACAGAGTATATCGACCACAGTGGCCTCAAACCGCGCAGGCGCTTCTGCGTAAAGGTTCCAGGTTTTCGCCTCGGAGCCTTCGGAAAAATCCTGTGCACTCACGGGGCCTGCACAGAGCAGCATCGCCAGAAGGTATCTCATCATTGCGCGGGCTCCGGAAAGGAAAAGGGTGGAACGGTGCCATAATCTTCATGCGTGGGGTTTACGATATCCATGTCGCTGACGACCTCGGAGACCACCAGATATTTCAGCCCGTCGCGCTCATAAAGCATCCCGTCTGCTGTCACGGTATGGGCCGCAAGGCTCAGTTGCGTGTCACCGCCCGCTGACTGCGCGTCCTGTGCGATTTTGAGCACCGTATAGACTGTTCCGTCTTCGGCCAGCAGCCCCACGGGGATCCCGCCCGCGGAACACCAGAGCGCGCAGGTGTGATGCGCCGATCCGACAACCGCATCGGGCCCGCCCATTACGCCCGAATAATAGCACCAGGTGTCGATGATCTCGCCTGTCACCTCAATGCGGGTGCCCTCAGCGGCAGCAGCGCTTTGTGCGCCGAGACCGGTTAACACTATTGCGGTAATCTTCAGCCAGTTTTGCATAAATGCCCTCCCCCGGGTCGGTAGAAGCCTGGCGACGGTGCTCCTCTGCGTCAACTCCGTTGAACAGTGTTGCCGATCACAATTTCCGGAACAACCCGGCCGGTCGCCACGTTGATTACCCAGAACACTACGTGTCCGGATACGCCGGCCGCGGTGACCGACCAAACGAAAGGAGCAGACAATGAACTTCGATGTGATCAAAGGTAACTGGAAGCAGATGCGCGGTGAAGTGCAGTCCGAATGGGGCAAACTGACCGACGACGAAGTCGCTGAGACTGAAGGCGATGCCCGTCAGTTGCTTGGTCTGATCCAGGAGCGCTACGGCCTTGCCAAAGATGAGGCAGAGCGCCAGATGAATGATTTTATCGCGCGACAGAAAGCGTCCTGATACCTCTGTGAGGTGACACAGGCGGCTCCCTTCGGGGGGCCGTTTTTTTTTACGTTTCAGTCCAGGGTAAACAGTTCCTGACGCTCGCTCACACCGCGCAGCCGGTACCAGCCCAGCGAGACCAGATCGTTGCGTGTTTCCAGAAGCGGGCGCGCCACGCGGGCAGAGATAACGATGTTCTGATCCACATGCGCGGTCATGGCCGACAAACGTGCCGTTGTGTTGACTGCGGGGCCGATGACCGTGAAGTCGAGCCGTGTCCGTCCGCCGATATTGCCATAGAGTACTTCTCCGCTGTGCAGGGCGAGCGTGAATCCGGTGCCGGTCAGACCTCCGGCTGCGCGCCGGTCGCTGACCAGCTTCATCTCGCGGCGCAAAGCGACTGCGGCCTCAATTGCCGCCTGGTTCGCATCTTTGGTATTCTGCACATCAAAGACGGCCAGCATACCGTCGCCCATGAATTTCAGAACGTTCCCGCCGTGGTTTTCGATGACATCAACCGTGACGCAGAAATAATCATTCAACATCTCAACAATGTCTTCACCGCCGAGTGCCTCAGAAATTTTTGTAAAGCCTGACAGATCGAAATAGCAGATAACGGCGTCGATATGCTGTACTGAGCCACGGATGATGTCACCGGACAGAACCCGCGCGCCAGCATCGCGGCCCAGATATGTAGCGGCAATGTCGGTTGCCATCTGATGGTTGGCGTTGGATTTCAGCGCCAGAAGCAAAGAAGGCAGAAGGTCACGGGCCGCCTGAAGGTGGTGTTCTGAAAATCCGTTCGGTCCGTCACCCGTCATAGAGATAAGACAGCCTTCGGGGGCGTGGTTCGGATCAATCGCAAGACTGTCCCCGGGCGCAAAGAAAAATACCTTGAGCGCGATGTAATCCGTTCCGCCAGACGCGCGCAGCTCGTCGAAGAACGGAAAATCAAGTACCGGATCAGGGTCGGTCAGGCGCTGGCGAATTTCGCTGATATTGTTCTCAGACAGATAATAAAGCGGGCTGCTGACCCATTCCTGACGTGGCGTATAGATATGGTTGAACGTCTGACTTTCGGTTCCGTCATCGCGCCGCCAGCGGTGTGCGATGCTTCCGAATTCCGGGTGATGTGCGCGCAGGGTGACATGCACCCGCATCAGTCCGGCACCGAAATCGTTCAGGCCGGTGCAGTATACCTCAAGCAGTTCGCTGAAATGAGCACCTTCAAGACCCAGGTTGAGCAGCCGCGCTGACAAGGCGGTCACAGCAGCCTTCAGCGCGTCAGCTTCAGGGTCATTCTCCAGCATCGTTTCCGGTCTCGCGGCATCAGGTGTGGCGTGTCACCCCTGAGCATAACCGATTGTTCGCAATGCGTCGCGGATTTCATCCAGAATAGCCGGATCATCGATCGTCGCGGGCATCTTGAAATCCTGATTGTCGGCGATTTTCACGACTGTAGCGCGCAGGATTTTTCCTGACCGGGTTTTCGGCAGCCGGTCCACAACGAGCGCGTTCTTAAATGCCGCAACGGGTCCGATTTTCTCGCGCACAAGCTTCACACATTCGGTTGTAATTTCCTCATGCGGTCGGTTCACACCGGTTGTGAGGCAGACCAGCCCCAGCGGCGCCTGGCCTTTCAGCTCATCCGAAACACCCACGACGGCACATTCCGCCACGTCCGGATGGCCCGCAAGAACTTCTTCCATTGCACCCGTGGACAGCCTGTGACCGGCCACGTTGATCACGTCGTCGGTGCGCGCCATGATGTAGAGATATCCGTCCTCATCGATCATGCCCGCGTCGCCGGTCTCGTAATATCCCGGGAAGGTCGTCAGATAGCTTTTGCGAAACCGGTCTGTTGCATTCCACAGCGTTGGCAGCGTGCCGGGCGGCAGCGGCAGCCGCACAGCGATTGCGCCAAGTTCTCCGGCGGCAAGCGGGTGGCCGGCTTCGTCCAGGATCTGCACGTCGTAGCCGGGCATCGCAACTGTTGGTGAGCCGATTTTGACCGGCATGGCCTCGCAGCCCGCCGGATTGCCTGCAATGGTCCAGCCCGTCTCCGTCTGCCACCAGTGATCATAGACCGGGACATTGAGAATTTTCTGTGCCCATTCAATGGTGTCGGGGTCGGCGCGCTCACCAGCCAGATAGAGTGCCCGCAGGCAGGAAAGATCGTACTTTTCGCGTTCCAGCCCTTTGGGGTCTTCGCGTTTGACGGCGCGGATGGCGGTGGGGGCGGTGAAGAAACTGCGCACGTTGTGCTCAGAGATGACCCGCCAGAACGTGCCGGCATCGGGTGTGCCAACAGGTTTGCCCTCAAAAACCACCGTAGTATTGCCATGCACCAGCGGGCCATAGCAGATGTAACTGTGCCCGACGACCCAGCCCACATCCGAGGCCGCCCAGAACACATCTCCCGGATCAACGTCATAGATGTTTTTCATCGTCCAGTGCAGCGCCACCAGATGCCCGGCTGTCGGGCGGATCACTCCTTTGGGTGCGCCGGTGGTCCCGGACGTATAAAGGATATAGGCCGGGTGATTGCCCTCGACCGGCACACAATCCGCCGGCGTGACACCCTCCTGTGCCGCGTGCCAGTCCAGATCACGGCCCTCGATCAGGTCCGCTTTTTCCTGTTCACGCTGCAGAATGATGCAGACTTCAGGCTTGTGTGCGGCCTGTTCGATCGCACTGTCGAGCAACGGCTTGTATTTCACGATCCGTCCGGGTTCGAGCCCGCAGGACGCGGCAATAATGGCTTTGGGCGCGCAGTCATCAATGCGAACCGCGAGTTCATTGGCGGCAAATCCGCCAAAAACAACCGAGTGCACAGCCCCGATGCGGGCACAGGCGAGCATCGCCTCCAGCGCCTCGGGCACCATCGGCATATAGATGATCACCCGGTCGCCTTTGCCCACGCCCTGCGCCACCAGCGCCCCGGCCAGAGAGGCCACACGTGATTGCAGTTCGCGATAGGTGATGGTTGATTTCGTGCCGGTAACGGGGCTGTCGTAAATGATCGCCGCCTGGTCGCCGCGGCCGTTTTCAACATGACGGTCTACGGCGTTGCGACAGCCGTTGACCATGCCATCGGCATACCATTCATAAAGGTTGTCGCCCTTCTCATGCAGCGCACGCGACGGCTTGCGATCCCAGTCGATCGCTTCGGCAGCCTGCATCCAGAAACCTTCGGGATCATCCAGACTGGCCTGGTAAATCTCGCGATATGACATGGAACGTCCTCCCCGCTGGTCCGCAACAATGGTTACGCCCGGTTCAGGAAGAGGGCAAGACCCGCAGGCAGGACTGTGAGCGCTAAACCCCTGGAATAAGGAAGCTTGCGGCGTTTCCGGGGTCGTCACGATAACGACCGGAATCGGAGTTGCGCAGACGTGTCACGACCCTTTCACAGGCGCCCGGTGTGCGGGTGTCGCAGCCATAGGTGCGCCCGAAGACAATAACATCTCCCGTCGTCCAGGTCCTGTTGTCCTGCTGCCAGGTGCGCGTCAGGGTTGTGTACTCAACACCTTCGACGATTATGGTGTCACGCTGTTCGTTCATGACGGATGCGCAGGCGCTCAGAGTAAGGGCGGCCGCGAAGGCGATAAAAGGTTTTGTGGCAAGTTTCATGGGTTGTTCCGTTCTGCAAATTTTGCCCCGGACACGGGCGCGACAGGATGGTTAACGGGTTCAGAATACACAAAATGAATATATTCGGTAGCGATTTGGCAGGTTACCTGACGTTAGGGCAGGCGGGCCCCATCCGGGATCACCGGAAGTCTTCGACTTCATCCCGGCCACGCCTGACAGCAGCTTCGCAGTCTCCGGGGCTGTCGATTTTGCACAGATAAGCGATCCTGCCGACCATGGCCGAAGTTGTCTGATAAGAGCCGTTCGGCCCGTCAATCGTCCGGGTGCGCAACTCATACGTGCGACCATCAACAACGATCGGGGTAAAAGTCTCCTGTTCTACTGTGCCGCAGGCTGTCAGTGACAGTGACAACGCGAACAGGCTGGTCACAAAAACGATCTTGGTCACGGTTTTCTCCCCGGGTTGAGTGCAGGTGGCAGCAAAATTTTCTGCAGTTCCGACTTACAGATAGCCGCAATGCGCAATCCGGCAACTGCTGAGCTACGCCCTCGTGGCGCGACAGAACAGTTCGTGCACCTGCTGAGACCCTGCGAAGGGGTCCCTCAACCGTAAACGGCAACCGGTGTGCCGGCAATCGCGGCCACGTTCAGCAGGCCCCGTGCGGTGATTGACGGCGAGACGATATGCGCCCGGTTGCCCATTCCCATCAGAATCGGCCCGACCTCAAGTCCGCCCCCTTTCATTTTCAGGATGTTGCGCACGCCCGATGCCGCATCCGCGTGGGCAAAGATCAGTACATTCGCGGCCCCTTCCATCCGGTTGCCCGGCAGGATGCGGGCGCGCAGTTCGGGATCAAGGGCTGTGTCGATGTTCATCTCGCCCTCATAGCAGAAATCATGGCCGCCCTCATCGAGCAGACGCAGTGCGGCGCGCAGGCGTCCGCCGGTGCCTTCGCCCTTGTTGCCGAACTGTGATTGCGAACAGAAAGCGATGCGCGGCTCTACCCCGAAACGGCGTACGTGACGTGCGGCACCGATCGCGATCTCGGCGATCTGTTGCGGGTCGGGGTGCAGATGCACCTGCGTGTCGGCCACAAAAAGCGGGCCGTCCTCAAGGATCATCATCGACAGGGCGCCCACCGGGTGCAGCCCGTCGGTGCCCAGCACCTGATCAATATAATTCAGATGCCAGCTGAACTCGCCAAAGGTGCCGCAGATCATGCTGTCAGCCTCGCCCCGGTTGACCATCACCGCACCGATCGCGGTTGTATTGGTGCGCATAATCGCGCGGGCGAGATCAGGTGTAATGCCGCGCCGGGCCATAAGCGTGTGATAAGTCTCCCAGTAATCCCGGTAGCGCGGGTCGTTTTCGGGGTTCACATGGTCCACATCGTCACCGAGTCTGATCGTCAGCCCTGCTCGTTCAAGGCGTGCATTGATGACATCGGGACGTCCGATAACGATCGGGCGTTCAACCGTTTCTTCGAGGATCGCCTGGGCGGCTCGCAGAACACGTTCATCCTCGCCCTCGGCAAAGACGATACGGCGTGTGGCCTGACGGGCCGCGGCAAAGACCGGACGCATCAGCAGAGCGGATTTGAAGACGGAACTGTCCAGTTTCTGGCGGTAAGCTTCCAGATCCTCAATGGGGCGGGTGGCAACTCCGGTCTCCATCGCAGCCTGTGCCACAGCAGAAGAAACAACGCCCACCAGACGCGGATCAAAAGGTTTCGGGATCAGGTAATCCGCGCCGAAGGTCAGCTCTTCGCCCTGATAGGCAGCAGCGGCCTCCGCGGATGTCGTGGCGCGTGCAAGTGCCGCAATACCTTCGATACAGGCCAGCTGCATTTCATCGTTGATTGTCGTGGCCCCCACATCAAGCGCGCCGCGAAAGATAAAGGGAAAGCAGAGGACGTTATTGACCTGATTGGGGAAATCCGAGCGACCGGTGGCAATGATCGCATTCGGAGCCACTTCGCGCGCAAGATCCGGCAGGATCTCCGGGGTCGGATTGGCGAGGGCAAAGATGATCGGACGGCTTGCCATACGCCCGACGAGTTCAGGCTTCAGCACGCCGGGCCCTGAAAGCCCGAGGAAGAGGTCCGCACCGTCGATCACATCGTCAAGTGTCCGCAGGTCTGTACTCTGGGCAAACTCGGACTTGCTGGGATTCATATCTGTTTCGCGGCCTTCATAGACCAGCCCGTGCACGTCACAGAGCCAGATGTTTTCCCGTTTTACACCCAGCTTAAGAAGCATATTAAGACAGGCAATGCCCGCAGCACCGCCGCCCGTCGACACGATTTTGATGTCCTCAAAGCTTTTGCCCGCGACATGTAGTGCGTTCTTGGCGGCGGCCCCGACAACGATTGCGGTGCCATGCTGATCATCGTGAAATACCGGGATATCCATACGCTCACGGCAGATCCGCTCGACAGTAAAACAGTCGGGCGCTTTGATGTCCTCAAGGTTGATCGCCCCGAAGGTCGGGCCAAGTGCACAGACGATATCAGCCAGCTTTTCCGGATCTGATTCGTCGACTTCAATGTCAAAGCAATCGATGCCGGCGAACTTCTTGAAAAGCACGGCTTTGCCTTCCATGACAGGCTTTGACGCCAGCGCACCGATATTGCCGAGGCCCAGGACCGCCGAGCCGTTTGTGACAACGGCAACCAGATTGCCGCGGGCGGTATAACGAGCAGCGGCGGTCGCGTCTTCCTTGATCTCAAGGCAGGCCTCTGCGACCCCGGGTGAATAGGCGCGCGCCAGATCGCGGCCGTTGGCCAGCGGTTTTGTGGCGCGGATTTCCAGCTTTCCGGGTTTTGGAAATTCGTGGTAGTCCAGTGCGGCCTGACGCAGGTTATTGTTGTCACTCATCGCTTCCGGCTTCCCTTTTTTAGTTTTAGTTCAGCCTTAAACTGTTTGACCCGGCAGGCCAAGGTGATGTTGCCGCAGGGTCATCCGGGCTCCTGGCGGCAAAGGCGCTGTTACACGGTTGTCATATTCGGGCGTGGCATGATACTGGCCCGACGCACAATGAATGATCAGCGCATGAAAACAACAATCCTGATGGTGAGCCTTGCCGGCGTTGCAATCATTGCGGCTCTGCTTCCATACGCATACGTCTTGGGCAACCACTTCTACGAGCACGGGCTGACAGAGACCGCAAGCGCACTTTTTCTTGCGGCAGGTGCTTTGGTTCTTGCGATCTTTTACCGTCCGTCGCGTGCAGTCTGGCATATTGTCATTCTTGTGGCCCTTCTGGCCAACCGTGAAGCGGATGAAAGACAACTGGCCGGATTGCCGGTACTCGCGAAAGCTTCGGCATTTGTCGATGACGTGCTGCTGGAAAATACCCTGTTTGTGACTGCTCTGTTGATATTCCTTCTGGCGGGTTTCTTACGGTTCACGTGGCCCCTGATGCGCGACAGCACCTTCTGGCGCTCGGATATACTGATGATCCTTGCAATCGGAACGGCCTTCGCCGCCGGGGGGCAGATTGCCGATGTGATCGGGGCGAAAGGTAACGGCACGATTTCGGCCGTGCTCTACGCCAGGCTGCATCTGATTGAAGAAGTCTCAGAACTCTGGTTCGCTGTCGCAGTATTCTGTGCGTCTGTCCTTGCGGTGCTGCGCAGGCGCAGAGCCAACACGGAGGGATACAATGCCGGAAACGATAGCAGAGATAAGACTGCCAACCCGCGAACTGCGTGACGACATTCCCTTCTTTACGAAGGTGCTCGGCATGCGCATGGACAGCATTTATCCGGCTGATGACCCTTCGGTCGCGGTTTTCTCAGGGTACGGTTTGCGGGTGCGGATCGAAAAGGGCGCGTCTGAGCCACCCGGGACCCTGCGCATCCTGACAGACGATCCTGACGGATTTGCAGGCGGCGCGCGGGAACTGACGGCCCCCAACGGGACACGAGTTGAAATTGCGGCATTGAACGCCCCACTTGTGATGCCCGAAACGGTGCACTCATTTGTGGTCCGGCGGCTCGCCGATCAGGCACCCTGGATTATCGGGCGGGCGGGCATGCAGTACCGGGACCTGATTCCGGACCGGCTTGGCGGTTCGATTATCGCAAGTCATATCCGCATACCCGACGGCGGACCGGTACCCGACATGGTGCATTATCACACGGTCGGGTTTCAGCTGATCTTTTGCTATCGGGGCTGGGTTGATCTTGTTTACGAAGACCAGGGAGAGCCGTTCCGGCTGCATGCGGGAAACTGCGTGATCCAGCCGCCGCAGATCCGGCACCGGGTGCTTTTTGCATCTGACAACATAGAAGTTATTGAGATCGGTGTCCCGGCAGAGCATGTAACGACGATTGATCACGACATGGAACTGCCCAATGGACCTGCGCGGCCGGACCGTGATTTCAGCGGACAGCGGTTTGTGCACCATCAGGCGCAGAACGCCACCTGGGCGCCCTTCCGCATCCCCGGATTTCAGAGCCGTGACACGTCCATTGCGGAGCACACCGGCAATGTGGCAGGGGTGCATGTTGTTTGCCCGGGCGAGGGTGCATCCGCAACCACACGGCACGACAGCGATATCCTTTTTACTTTTGTAACGGAGGGTACCATGACGCTTGAGGGCGAAGGGAGGGAACCCTTTGATCTGACGGCAGGGGACGCATTTGTGATCCCGCCCGGCATGTCGGTCCGCTACGCCGCACCGTCAGACGACCTCGAACTGCTTGAGGTGTCGTTGCCGGGCGTCTTTAAGACGGTCACAGTGGAACAGGACTGAAAGGTTCAGTCGGGGTTGTGTGCTTCTTTCAGTGCAATGATCCGCAGGCGGGCCTGTTGTTCGGTCAGGTTGCCGTCAAACGGCTCGCCTGTCTCATCGCAGATGTCGCGCAGTTCGGCGGCCGTCTTTTCTGTCAGCGCGGCATCGCCGTCAGAGGCATTCACGTCGATCGCCTGAGGTCCGGCGATGATGTCACTTTCGGGTGTTTTGGTCATCGGAAATCTCCGTTATCGTTACTGAGCAAAACGCGGACGCCCGGCGCCGGGTTCCGCCGCACCGCTCCGGAGGGCAGAATTTCAGATGTCAGAAGATCTCAGAGAAGCCGCGGCAGCGGTGCGTAAAAACGCTTATGCGCCCTATTCCGGATTTCAGGTGGGCGCGGCGTTGCGCACGGCGTCCGGCGCGATTTATGTCGGCTGCAATGTTGAAAATGTGGCTTACCCCGAAGGCACCTGCGCCGAGGCCGGGGCCATTGCCGCGATGGTCGCGGCAGGTGACACGCAGATTACTGAAGCCTGTGTCATCGCAGGCTCGCCAATGCCGGTGACACCCTGCGGCGGCTGCCGCCAGAAACTGGCGGAGTTTGCCGGACCCGGGGTTAAAGTGACAATGGCGACGACCGGGGGGGTCATACAGGAAACGGTGGTGGGCGATCTTCTGCCCGGTGTATTCAGCGCAGCCCATATGGAACGACCGGAGTGATAAGTGCCCGCTCAGTTTTGTCGGCCTTGCGCCATGATAAACCGCTGCGACCGGACGATCTGCAATGGATGGCCGCCGGGCTGGCCGATGGCACAGTCAGCGACGCCCAGGCCGGCGCCTTCGCCATGGGCATCTGCGCCCGGGGTCTCGACAAGGACGGGCGGGTTGCCCTGACGCTCGCGATGCGGGACAGCGGCCATGTACTGTCCTGGGATGTGGACGCGCCGGTGCTCGACAAACACTCAACCGGGGGTGTCGGGGATTGCGTGTCGCTGATCCTCGCGCCGGCGCTGGCGGCCTGCGGCGCGGTTGTGCCGATGATTTCCGGTCGCGGGCTGGGGCACACCGGTGGCACGCTGGATAAGCTCGAGGCGATTCCGGGCCTGGTGACGGGGCTTGATGAGGGCCGGTTCCGCGCCGTCGTGCGGGAAGCCGGCTGCGCCATCGTCGGGGCAACAGCCGAGATCGCGCCGGCCGACAAACGGCTTTATGCCGTGCGCGATGTCACCTCGACAGTCGACAGTCTCGATCTGATCACAGCTTCCATCCTCGCCAAAAAGCTCGCCGGCGGTCTGGAAGGGCTGGTGCTTGATGTAAAGGTCGGCAAAGGCGCGTTCATGAAGGACATGGCATCGGCGCGGGCCCTTGCACAGGCGCTGACAGAAACCGCGAATGCCGCCGGATGCAAAACGACCGCTGTGATCAGCGACATGAGCCAGCCGCTGGCACCCAGTCTCGGCAATGCGCTGGAAGTGGCCGAAGTGATGCGCGTGCTGACAGGTGACCTGCGCGGCCCTCTGGTTGAAATTTCGGCTGCGCTGGGTGGTGTGCTGATGGCCAATGCGGGTCTGGCGAAAGGTGTCCAGGACGGTGCCGATCTGATCGCGGCTGCCATCAGGGACGGGCGTGCGGCTGAACGTTTCGGGCGCATGCTGGCTGCCATGGGCGGGCCTGTGCGGTTTCTCGACGACTGGGCGCGCTTTCTGCCCGAAGCGCCGGTGATCCGCGAAGTTAAAGCCCCTGCCGACGGATATGTCAGCGAATTGGATGGCGAGGCGCTGGGTATGGCTGTTGTCGGGCTTGGCGGCGGGCGGATGCATGAGACTGATGAGGTGAACCCGGCGGTGGGCCTTGCTCAGGTGGTCCGGCTGGGCGACGCGGTGAAGCGCGGGCAGCCGCTGGCCATGGTGCATGCCGCAAGGTCCGATGCCGCGGACGCCGCAGCGCGTGCCGTGCAGGATGCAATCATCCTGCAGCCCCGGGCACCGCGCGATCTGCCCGTTCTCATTCACGAAAGGATCGGCTGATGGCGCGGGCATTTCTGGTGGTCATGGATTCGGTCGGGATCGGTGGCGCGCCTGACGCGCACCGGTTTTTCAACGGCAAGGTGTCGGACGAGGGCTCGAACACAGTGGCGCATATTGCCGATCACTGCGCGCGTGGTCTTGCTGAAGACGGCCGGTCAGGTCCGCTGAAGGTGCCTTTTCTGAACAGTCTCGGGCTGTCCCGCGCCGTAACGCTCGCAAGCGCCGCCCGGATGCAGAGCGATGACGTGCCCTCGAATGGTCTCTGGGGGGCGGCGACTGAGCAGTCTCAGGGCAAAGATACGCCGTCCGGTCACTGGGAGCTTGCCGGTCTGCCAGTGCCCTGGGCCTGGCATTATTTCCCGGACACAGAGCCGGCTTTCCCTGAGGAGATCACCGCAAAAGTCTGTGCGCTCGCAGGCACTGACGGTATTCTGGGAAACTGTCATGCCTCGGGCACCGAGATCATCGGATCACTCGGGCAGGAGCACATGCGCACGGGATGGCCCATCTGCTACACCTCCGCGGATTCCGTGTTTCAGATTGCGGCCCATGAAGAGAGTTTCGGGCTTGAGGCTCTGCTTGATCTCTGTCAGGCGCTCGCCCCGCATCTGCATGAGATGAAAGTCGGGCGTGTCATCGCGCGTCCCTTCACCGGATCATCAAAGACGGGCTTTGCGCGCACCGCAAACAGGCGTGATTATGCGATCCGTCCGCCTGAGCCGGTACTCACGAACCATGTGCAGGCGGCAGGCGGCAGAGTATATGCCGTGGGCAAGATCGGGGATATCTTCTCGATGGAAGGCATCGACGAACTGCGCAAAGGCACTGACGCAGAACTCATGCGGCACCTGAGCGATCTGGTGCGGGAGGCCGAGGACGGCAGCCTTGTTTTTGCAAATTTTGTGGAGTTTGACAGCCTCTGGGGCCATCGACGCGATGTTTCGGGCTATGCGCGGGCGCTGGAATGGTTTGATGGCGCGATCAGCAAGGTCTGCGGGGAACTGCGGCCGGACGACATGATGATCCTTACCGCTGATCACGGCAATGATCCCACATGGACCGGCACGGATCACACCCGCGAGAGGGTGCCCGTGCTTGTTGCGGGCCAGGGGGCCGGTACTCTGGGGCTGATCGGCTTTCAGGATGTGGCAGGCCTCGTGCTGGATCACCTGGGCATTGCGCGGTCTTTATAGCGCAGGGCGCGGCTTTGCATGTTTCGGGTCGGAAGGCTCCCGGTGCGTCTTGCGGGCAGGCAGGCTTCGGCGCTACACCGGGAACGGGCGAGCTAGGGGGCATTATGTCTGATAATCTGACAATCGTTGATCATCCGCTGGTACAGCACAAGCTGACCATTATGCGGGACAAAGAAACACCGACGGCGGTATTCCGGCAGTTACTGCGCGAGATCAGCCAGTTGCTGGCCTATGAGGTTACGCGCGGTCTGCCGATGACGACCAGGCGGATCGAAACACCGATGCAGGAGATGGATGCGCCGGTGCTGGACGGCAAGAAACTGGCGCTGATCTCCATTCTGAGAGCGGGCAACGGCTTGCTGGACGGTGTGCTGGAACTCATTCCGTCAGCGCGCGTGGGATTTGTCGGCCTGTATCGCGATGAGAAAACGCTGAAACCTGTTCAGTATTACTTCAAGGTGCCCGAAGAGCTTGAGGACCGGCTTGTTATCGCAGTGGATCCGATGCTGGCCACCGGGAATTCATCTGTCGCGGCGATTGATCTGCTGAAGGATGCCGGCGCCAGAAACATCCGTTTTCTGTGTCTGCTGGCTGCACCTGAAGGTGTCGCACGGATGAACGAGGCACACCCGGATGTGCCGATCGTTACTGCGGCGCTCGATGAAAAGCTCAACGATATCGGCTACATCGTGCCGGGTCTGGGCGATGCCGGTGACCGGATGTTCGGCACGAAATAACCGGAGGGCGGCGCGAAATACGCCGTCTGTCCCTTGTTTAAGAGCGCGGATTGCGGCATCGTCGTGCTTCATCTTGTGGGGGCAGGACTGGTTATGATGCGCATGTTTTCAAGGTCTTTTTACGCGCTGGTTTTCAGCATCTGCGGCACCGGCGGGATTGCGCAAACCACCGGGGTGCCGGCGGAAATGCCGCCGGTGGGCTACACCGGCAGTCAGTTTGTCGACAGCAGGGGCTGTGTTTTCAATCGTGTAGGGGTTGATGACGCCGTGCGCTGGGTGCCGCGGGTCAACCCGGCGCGCCGGCAGGTATGCGGCCGCTCCCCGACCTTTACCGCAGCGGTGACGGCTCCGGCGCCGCCCGCTCCGCCAAAGGCAACCCCCCCCGAAGCCGAGGTCGTGATTGAGGTCCCGCAAAGCACAGAACCTGCGGCGGCCGGTTCTGAACCGACTGTGCCTGTCGCCGATGTGCCGCCGGCTCCGACCCCTGCTCCGGTTGTGCAGGCACCGGTGACGCCGGTTGTTGTTGCGCCCGCCCCTGTTGCCGTGGCGCCCGAACCTGTCGTGACGGCGCGGCAGCCTTCACCGGTGCGCAACCGGCGGGTTGGTCCATCGCTCGCCGGGACGGTCGTGACACCGGCCACAGCTGCTGCAAAAGGGGTGCCGCTCACCGCGCGCGTCCTGCCGCGTCACGTTTATGAAGAGCGCCAGGAGTTCCGGCCCGTGACTGTTCCGCCGGGGCATCGCAAAGCCTGGAGCGATGGCCGGCTTAATCCGCGCCGTGCCGAACAGACGTTGCAGGGCCATGCTGATATGCAACGGCTCTGGAGCCGCGGTGTTCCGATGCGCGAGCAGGAAAGGTAAGCGTCAGCCACCGCAGATGTTCTGCAGCCGCAGCCAGTCGGCATCGCTGAGAAGTGCCACCGGGTCGCGGCCTGCCATCGGGTCAGCTTCCAGCAGGGGCAGAACGTCTTCCCCGGTGATATCGCGCGCCAGAGCATAGGGTGCGCTGCGCACTGATACCGCAGCAAATGCAGCAAGCAGGGCGTCGGGATCAGGCATCGCACGCTCGCGCGTCAGCAACTCTTCGGCGTAACGATCAAGGATTTCTCCCTTCAGCGTGCCGGTTGTGAGCAGCTGAAACCCCGACCAGGTCCCGGTGGTTTCCAGCAGATCTCGCAGCGGATCAGAATTCCGCGCGAGGGTCTGCTCGGCGAGAGCAAAGCCTGCCGCCACGTCGGGCTCCTCAAAATCCTCCACTAGCGCCCGGTCGAGCAGAATACGCCCGCCGGGCAGATGCAGGCTGGTTATGACGGTCCCGGGCATCAGGCTGATCGGACCGGTGCCGAGCCGGGCGCGCAGCTTGCGCAAAGCGGAAACCCCGGCCTTATCCGCGCAGGCAGGACCGGTCATCCGCTCAATCCGCTCCAGCAGCGCATTGCCGATTTCCGTCCTTTTTACATCAGGCACAACCGAGACAGTGTGGCTGATCAGCGCGCCCGGCAGCCAGAAGACCGCCAGCGCCGCCACCGCCAGCGACGACACCACCACGCCCAGACCCCGCAACCGTCCGGGCCGTGGCCGGGCACGTTCCACCGCGCGGCGCAGCTTCTCGATGGCCTCAATCATCTCAGCTTCCGATGCGTCAAGTTCGAGGGTTTCACCCGGGTCTCCGTCCGGGTGAAAGATCGCCGGGCGTTTGCCGGGGTTTGCACGCTGAAGAGCTGCCAGTGACCAGTGGGTGATCGGCTGGTCGCGCATATCCGATATGATCAGCGTTGCGTCACCGACCGAGACCACAACCTCGCGGCGCTGATCACCGTCTGCAGCGCGCCACAGACCTGTGGCCTCAAGGCGCGCGTATTTTTTGAGAGCCGTCATTGCGGTGTTTCTGCCCGGGACTGATTGAGCCCCTTCTTATCATCCCGGCCGGTTCCGGCAAACAGGGACTGCATACCGTTCAGAGGGTCGCTGCCAGCTTGCGCAACTCAAATTTCTGGATCTTGCCGGTGGAAGTTTTCGGAAGCTCCTGAAACACCACATGCTTGGGCGCTTTGAATCCGGCGAGCGTTTCACGCGAAAAGGCAATCAGCGCCTCGGCGTTCTCAGCAGCCCCCGGTTTCAGTTCGACAAAGGCGCAGGGCACTTCGCCCCATTTCTCGTCGGGTTTGGCGACCACAGCGGCCAGCAGCACATCATCATGGCCCATCAGCACGCCTTCGACCTCGACCGACGAGATGTTTTCGCCGCCTGAAATGATGATATCCTTGGCCCGGTCAGCGATCTGCATGTAGCCGTCTGCATGCTGCACCGCGAGATCACCGGAGTGGAAGTAACCGCCCGCAAAACTTTCTTCCGTGGCCTCGGGGTTCTTATAATACCCTTTCATCACCGAATTGCCGCGGATCATAATCTCGCCCTGGGTACTGCTGTCTTTCGGCACCTGAACCATTTTGCTGTCCAGTACGGTAATGTCTTCCATCATCGGGAAAGGCACGCCCTGCCGGGCTTTTATGGCGGCCCGGTCGGGTTTGCCCAGACCGTCCCATTCCTCATCCCGCCACAGACACTCAGTGACGTGGCCATAGGTCTCGGTCAGCCCGTAGACCTGCGTTACATTGAAACCGAGCGCTTCGATTTTGGAGAGCGTCGCGGGGGCGGGAGGTGCGCCGGCGGTAAAAACCTCGACCCGGTGCTCAAAGGGACGCCGTTCCGCTTCGGTGGCATTAACGATCATATTCAGCACGATCGGGGCACCACCGAAGTGGGTGACACCTTCTTTTTCGATCGCGCTGTAGATGCCTGACGCGGTTATGTCTCGCAGACAGACCAGTGTGCCGCCCAGCAGCGGCATCATCCATGTATGGTTCCAGCCGTTGCAGTGAAACAGCGGCACAATGGTCAGATAAACCGGATAGACGGCCATGCGCCAGCTGACCACGGTCCCCATTGTCATCAGATAGGCGCCCCGGTGATGGCACACGACGCCCTTTGGCCGGCCGGTGGTGCCGGAAGTATAGTTCAGCGAAATGCTTTCCCACTCGTCTTCGGGCATGATCCAGTCGTACCCCGCATCTCCCTCGCGGAGCAGGTCTTCATAAACCGGGTGCCGGCCCGTTGCAGGAAAACCTGCGTCCGGGTCGGGCACTTCGATGATTTGCGGTGCTGTGCTGTCCAGCAGGGCAACTGCGGCTTCGGCAAGTTCGATGAACTGCGTGTCAGCGAGGATGATCTTTGCCTCGCCATGCGCAAAGATATAGCTGACCGTATCAACGTCGAGCCGCGTGTTGATCGTGTTCAGCACCGCACCACAGGCGGGCACGCCGAAGTGGGCCTCGGCCTGGGCAGGCAGGTTGGGGATCAGGGTGGCGACCACATCACCCGGTTTCAGACCCCGCCGTGCCAGTGCCGAAGCAAGCCGGGTGCATCTTTCGTAGTATTCCGCATAGGTGACGCGATGATTGCCACAGACCACTGCCGTGCGGCCGGCAAAAACATGCGCCGCCCGGCGCAGATGCGACAACGGCGTCAGAGGGACGTAGTTTGCGGGTGTTTTTCCAAGCCCGGTCTCGTCGCGCATCCAGCCCATGTCATCTCTCCCTGCAGGTCCTGCCCGATACGTCGTACGGGCCGGTGTCACGATATTTGTTTTGCAGCATTTTGGAAGGTGCCGGCGTGTGAAATCTGCCTCGGGATCCGAACCGCGGGTGATTCTCCGGCTTCCCCCACTTTTTCAGGTACGCCGCTTCGCTGCCCGGTTGCTGACATCTTTT
>CBDUCB010000021.1:0-26132 GCA_965365545.1 uncultured Roseobacter sp.
CACCAAAGGCTAGCGCGGCCAGGATGATCCACATGAACATGCAGGTGATGCCCAGGGTCGAGCGCACCGAAACCTCAAACACCTTACGCGTCATCCGCCCTTTCAGCACGGCGGCCGCAAAAGCCGTCAGCGCACCGATGATGCCCGCGCCGATAACGATTGTTTTCACCGGCTTTCCCCCTTGGCCCGCAGCTGCGCCCAGACTAGCCTGAGACGATGACAGCACAAGAGATCATCGCGCATCTGAACCTCGCCCCGCATCCTGAAGGCGGCCACTACCGACAGACCTGGAGTGCTTCCGGCGCCGGGCGTCCCGCAGGCACCTGCATTTATTTTCTGCTGGCAACGGGTGAGACAAGCCACTGGCACCGGGTCGATGCGACCGAGATCTGGCTCTGGCACGCAGGTGCGCCGCTGATCCTCTCGGTCAGTGCCACCGATGAGGGGCCTGCGCAGGATCATGAGCTTGGCCCGGATCTGCACCGGGCGGCCCCGCAGATCATCGTTCCTGCGCATCACTGGCAGGCCGCGCGCAGCACCGGCGACTGGACCCTGGTGAGCTGTACCGTCTCGCCCGGATTTCAGTTTGAGGGGTTCACGCTGGCACCACCGGATTTCGACATCCCGCGCGGGTAACCGCCCAGCAGCATTGAGGCGTGCCCTTGCGTGGTCCCGCTCGCGCATTGAGAGCCCTTAAGGCGTGTGCCGGTCGCTTCAGCCCGCCTGGGCCTGCGCTTCGGGCAGGCTGAGGATGCCGCCGCCTGCTGCTGCGCGCACCCCGGTTGTCCCCGGGCAGGATGTCGGCAGGCCACGCGCCACACGCACCGCCAGATAGGCAAAGGCCTGGGCTTCGAGCATATCACCGTCAAGGCCCGCTTCTTCCACAGGCATGACGGGGCAGTCGAGCGATACGCTCAGCATCTCCATCAGCACCGGATTATGACGCCCGCCACCGGTGACCAGCACCCGGTCGGGCAACGTGGGACAGTGCTGCATGCCAACCGCCACACCTGCTGCGCACATGGCTGTCAGCGTGGCCGCCGCATCAGCGTCTCCGAGCTCGCTCACCAGCGCGACCATCTGAGAAAAGTCGTTTCTGTCCAGTGATTTGGGCGGAATTCTTGCAAAGTATGGCTCAGCCAGAAACAGCTCCAGCGCGCCCTTCTCAACCGTGCCCGACCTCGCGATAGCGCCGTCTTTATCGAAAGCTGTTCCCCGCCGCGCACGCAGAAGATCATTCAGCGGCGCATTGGCCGGCCCGGTGTCAAAAGCCAGCAAGGCGCCTGGCATTTCAGGTCGCTCAAATGACGGGTCGATGTATGTCAGGTTGCCCACCCCGCCGAGGTTCAGAAACGCAAGCGGGCCGGTGGCACCGATATGACGCGCGCAGGCAAAATGGAAAAACGGCGCGAGCGGCGCGCCTTCACCGCCCAGGTCAACATCTGCTGTGCGGAAATCCCAGACGACGGGGCGGCCAAGTGTCTGCGCGAGTGCCGCTCCGTCACCGGCCTGATACGTGCCGCGTGTCCGCGGGGCATGGGCAAGCGTCTGGCCGTGAAAGCCCACCAGATCAACGCCCTTGAAGCGTGCCAGAAGCTCTTCATGTGCCTGCTGGACGATGCGCGTTGCAGCCTCTGCCGCAGGTCCCGACCACTGGCCCAGAGCCGCGGACAGGATGTGCTGTTCTTCTGAGGTATACGCGCGGTATCCGCTCTCGCCAAAGCTTCCGATCGTCACGCCGTCTGTACGGATGACGGCGGCATCCACGCCGTCAAGCGACGTGCCGCTCATTGCCCCCAGTGCTGTGACGGATCCGGTTTTCGGGATGGCCCTGCTCAAAGCCTTTTCCTTTACGATTTCACCGCCTATAGAGTGGGCGCATTCACCGCAGAGAGCAAGCAAGATGACCTGGCACCCGAAATCAGATTTTATCGCCGTTATGACCGAACGCGGTTTTCTGGCGGACTGCACGGATTATCAGGGTCTCGATGATGCGCTGATGTCAGGCGTGCAGCCCGGCTACATCGGCTTTGATGCGACCGCAAAATCGCTGCATGTGGGCTCACTCATTCAGATCATGATGCTGCGATGGCTTCAGAAAACCGGGCATAAACCGATCACTCTGATGGGCGGCGGCACGACAAAAGTGGGGGATCCGTCCTTTCGCGCCGATGAACGCCCGCTCCTGACACCCGCGGCGATTGACGACAATATCGCTGGCATCAAAGACGTCTTTTCCACCTGTCTGAAGTACGGTGACGGCCCGACGGATGCGCTGATGATCAATAACGCCGAATGGCTTGATGATCTCAATTACCTCGATTTCCTGCGCGATATCGGACGGCACTTCTCGATCAACCGGATGCTGTCGTTTGAGAGCGTGAAATCGCGGCTCGACCGTGAGCAATCGCTGTCGTTTCTTGAGTTTAACTATATGATTTTGCAGGCCTATGACTTCATGGAGCTGCACCGGCGCTATGGCTGCATTTTGCAGATGGGCGGCTCGGACCAGTGGGGCAATATCGTCAACGGCATCGATCTGACGCGCCGTGTGATCGATGGCGAGGTCTATGGTCTGACATCGCCGCTGCTGACCACTTCGGACGGCAGGAAGATGGGCAAATCGCAGTCGGGCGCGGTCTGGCTGAACGCCGATATGCTGAGTGCCTATGAGTTCTGGCAGTTCTGGCGCAACACCACGGACGCCGATGTCGGGCGGTTCCTGAAGCTCTATACCGAGCTGCCGGTGGATGAATGCGACCGTCTGGGGGCGCTCGCCGGCGCGGAGATCAACGAGGCCAAGATCCGGCTTGCGGGTGAGATCACCACGCTGCTGCACGGCGCGGAGGCGGCTGCTGCTGCCGAGGCCACTGCGCGTGAGGTCTTTGAAAAGGGCGGCGTCGGGGACGATCTGCCGACGCTGAACCTGTCCGCAGAAGATCTGGGCGACGGGATCTCGATCGTGCAGCTGATTGTGAAATCCGGGCTCGCAGGATCCGGCAAAGAGGCCAAACGTCTGATCGCGGAGAACGGCGCGCGCCTTGATGACCAGCCGCTGACCAACGCAGGCCTGATGATCGATGCGGCGGCGCTCTCGTCGCCGATTAAACTGAGCGCCGGCAAAAAACGTCACGCGCTGGTGCAGCTGGGCTGAGCAACGGCGTGTTCCGTCCGCGCGCAGGGGGGCGGAAGGCCGCAAACCTGACGTGCAGCAAACCCGGGGGAGCAAGAGCATGAAACTGACGGAAACAGCAGCGATCATCACCGGTGGCGCATCTGGTCTCGGAGAGGCCACGGCACGCTGGTTTGCAGATCATGGTGCACAGGTGACCCTGCTCGACCGGGACGCGGACCGCGGTGCGGCTGTGGCCTCTGATACCGGCGGATACTTCGCGCAGACGGATGTGACCGACGAGGCCTCTGTGCAGGCAGCGCTTGATCTGGCGCGGCACAGGATGGGCCGCATTACGGTTGCGGTGAACTGTGCCGGGATCGCGGATGCCGCCAAAACGACCGGGCGCGACGGGCCGCATCCGCTGGGGCTTTTTCAGCGCACAATCGACATCAATCTGGTGGGCACGTTTAACGTCGCGCGGCTGGCGGCGGACGCGATGCAGCACAATGACCCGGATGAAGACGGCGCGCGCGGTGTGATCATTAATACCGCCTCCATCGCGGCCTTCGACGGGCAGAAGGGCCAGACGGCCTATGCCGCTTCCAAAGGCGGTGTCGTGGGGCTCTGCCTGCCCATGGCCCGGGATCTGGCGCGCAGCGGTATACGGGTGATGACCATCGCACCGGGGATTTTCATGACGCCGATGCTCGCGGGTCTGGGCGAAGAGGTGCAGGCACAGCTTGCCGCTGACGTCCCCTGCCCGCCGCGCCTCGGTGATCCGTCGGAATATGCCGCCCTTGCCGGGTTCATCGTGAGTGCGGGCTATCTGAACGGCGAAGTGATCCGTATCGACGGCGCGCTGCGCATGCGCTGACAACAAGGAGAAACCCCATGTGGCTGGGACTGCTTTTGCACATCCATACGGCCCCTGAGGCCCGCGCGCCCATGACAGCGCACCGCGCCATTCAGTGTCTGCCCGGCGTCGGGCTTGCAGGCGACCGGTATGCACGGGGCGTGGACAGCGGCACCTATTCAAAACTGCCCGACGTGCGCGAAGTAACACTGACAGAGATCGAGACGCTGGAAGCGCTGGCGCGCGATCACGACATTACGCTGGAACCTCATGAGCACCGCCGAAATCTCACGGTGCGCGACGTGCCGCTCAATCATCTGGTTGGACGCGAGTTCCGGGTGGGCGAGGTCATACTGCGTGGCGGGCGGCTCAACACGCCCTGTCGTTATATTGACATGATCACCGGCAAAACGATTTGTGACCTGCTCGAACACCGCTCGGGGCTGAACTGTTCGATCCTGACCGGCGGCACGATCCGCCAGGGCGATCCGGTCTCGCTGCTTTAGCCGGCGGCTTTTTCTTCCAGCATCAGCCACTCTTCTGTCGCGGCATCGAGCTTTGCATGCCGCTCCACCAGCGCATCGGTCGCCTTGCCGAATTTCACCGGGTTCTGCTCGAACAGATCCGGGTCACTGAGCAATTCTTCCAGCTTGCCGATCTCCGCCTCCAGCCGCTCGATCTCTGCCGGCAAAGCATCCAGCCGGTGTTTCTGCGTGAAGCTGAGGCCCTCTTTCGGCACAGCCTGCGGTTTTTCCGTGGCAGGTGTGCCAGGTTTTGCAGGCACGGCCTGCGTCCGGCTTTGCGTGGTCTTGCGCTGACTGATGTAATCGCTCCAGCCGCCGGCATAGACCGTCGCGCGACCGTCCCCCTCCATGGCGATCGTTGTCGCAGCGACACGGTCGAGAAAATCACGATCGTGACTGACCAGCAGAACCGTGCCGTCGTAACTGCCCAGAATATCCTGCAGCAGATCGAGCGTTTCCACGTCCAGATCGTTGGTCGGCTCATCGAGCACCAGCATATTGCCCGGCCGCGCCATCAGTTTCGCCAGCAGCAGTCGCGCCTTTTCGCCCCCCGAAAGCGCACGCACCGGGGCCCGGGCCTGGGCCTCGTCAAAGAGGAACTCTTTGAGATACCCCACCACGTGTTTGGGAGCACCGCGCACCATGATCTGGTCGGCCTTACCCGAGACGCGCATATCGGGATCCCCCGTCAGACTGTCCCAGAGCGTCATATCGGGATCAAGCGCGTCGCGCCCCTGATCAAAGAGCGCCACACTCAGCCCCGTGCCCAGCTTTACCTCGCCCTCATCCGGCGCCTCGCGCCCGATCAGCATATTCAGCAGCGTTGTTTTGCCCACACCGTTGGGCCCGACAAGCGCAATCCGGTCACCGCGCTGCACGGTCAGGCTGAAGGGCCGCAGAATCGTCCGGTCGCCGAACGATTTTGTAATGCCCGTGGCCTCGATGACCTTTTTGCCGGACTTCGTGGCCGGATCAAGCGCCATGGCGGCCGTGCCCTGGCGGGTGATCTGTGCGGCGCGTTCCGCCCGCAGATCCTGCAAAGCGCGCACCCTGCCCATATTGCGTTTGCGGCGCGCGGATATGCCTTCCACGGCCCAGCGGGCCTCGGCTTTGATCTTGCGGTTCAGCTTGTGGCGCTGGGTGTCTTCTTCTTCCCAGACCGCATCGCGCCAGGTCTCGAAATCACCGAAACCCTTTTCCTGACGGCGCACGACACCGCGATCAATCCAGAGCGTCGCCCGCGTCAGCGCGCGCAGAAACGCACGGTCGTGGCTGATGATAATATACCCCTGGCGACTTTGTTTCAGCTCATTTTCCAGCCAGGCAATGGCCTCGATGTCCAGATGGTTCGTCGGCTCATCGAGCAGCATCAGATCGGGCTCCCCCGCCATCAGCCGCGCGAGTGCCGCACGCCGCCGTTCTCCGCCGCTGGCAGTCTCCACCGGCCGGGCGGGGTCAAACTTGAGCCCTTCGCCCGCGCGTTCGACCCGGTACATCTCCGAAGGCTCCAGCAGATGAGCCGCAAAATCACCCAGCGTCGCAAACCCCGAAAGATCCGGGTCCTGCTCCATATATCCCACCGAAACACCAGGCCCGGCGATGACCTCCCCACGGTCAGGCTCGACCAGGCCGGCCATCACCTTCATCAGCGTCGATTTGCCCGAGCCGTTGCGCCCCACCAGCGCCACGCGGTCGCCAGGCTGAGCGACAAGGCTGAGCCCGTCAAATACGGGATCACCGCCGAATGTCAGCGAAATATCTGTGAGCTGCAGTAAAGGGACACGGGCCATGCCAGCCAGCTATGCCGGAGCGGCCGCCGCGTCAACGGCTGGCGTGCGACAAGCAGAAATAATCACCGTCCCGACGGTCAGGATATCGCGCGGAGCAGCCGTTTGCGCGCGGGTGGAATGGCGCCGGTTTCGACCCCGGTGAAAACATGCAGTGTGTTCATCTGACGGTCCACCACCGCATGATCGCTGACCCAGGCACCCATCATCAGATAAGACCGCAAAAGCGGCGGCATCCGCGCCATGGCGGTTCTGATATCCGGTTTACGCCGCAACCGGGCCGCAAAGCGGAAAACCTCCGGCGCTTTGACCCGTGGCAGCCAGCGTTCCGGCGCGAGATGGCGGGCGCGCAGCATCGCGAAGGTGTCGAGATAATCAGTCGTCTGCGTCCCCCTGAAAGATGAGCAGCCAAAAAGCAGCGTCACACCGGCCGTATCCACCTCGCGGGCGATCCATGCCCAGGCCAGCCGCAGAACATCCGGATCGCGCAGCCCAGGTGCGGTACAGAACCGCCCCAGCTCAATCATCGGACCATCGTGCTGTTCCAGTCCGGAAAGCTCATAGAACTGTGCGGAGTAGCTGCGGGTAAGCGCATCCGGTGTCATCTGCATCAGACGAAAACAGCACAGCAGATCGCCGGTGTGCAGATCCTCGATAAGAACCTGCGTGCACTGCTGATCAAAAACATGGGCGGTTTCTGCGGCTGCGGCCCCGAATGCGTCAACCCGGAGCGCCAGTGCGCGGGCCATGTCATCTGCATCCGCTGCCCGGCGGGCTTTGAGGTGGCCTCTGATCAGTTCACGCATGGCATGTCTCCCGCAAACGAGGTCTGCGTTCCGTTACCACGGGCAGGTCACGGCCGCGTGACAGCGATCAGCCGTCGATGCCGCTGGGCGTAAACCGTCCGATATTGCCAAAGAGCTGACCAAGGAAGGTGCGGCCCTCAACCGTTGTGTCGGTGACGCGCCGCGCCAGTGGCACCACCTGCCCGTCTTCCAGCCCGAAGGTTTCGACGTTCCGGACCACACCGGCACTGTCAAAGCTGATCGCGACAATCGTCCGCTCGACCACTTCGGATTCCAGCAGCGCAAAGTTTTTCACCCGGCTGCGCACGAAATACATCGCGTCATCCTGCAACACCGATCCTGCAGCCGATGACCCGAGTGTTTCCTCGACGCTGGCGCGGGTGTCGACACCGACTGCGATCTGGTCAAGTTCTTCTGTTGTGGGCACATATCCGTGGTTGCGGTAAGTCGCGCCACAGGCGGCGAGTGCCGCGCACATCGCCACCGCACAGCACAAACGGCGCACGGCCGGGCCGCATTTCCTCGACAGTATACTGCTTTGCATTCGTCTGCCCTCTTGCCCCTGGCGCCTTTGGCTTTTATCCCGCTTACACCATGCCAGGCCCATGGTTCAAGGAACGAAAGTATCACGCATGAAGCAGACACCTCCCTCTGACACGGCGCTGCGCGTTGCCGACCTGGCGCAGAACGCTGTGACTTCCTTTTCTCTGCGGCCCGACACGGCGCGTACAAAGCAGATCGGCGCAGAGCTCGGGCTCTCCGATCTGCGCAAGCTGTCCTTTACCGGCAGTCTTCGGGCGGAGGGTGCAGCCGACTGGCGGCTGGAGGCCGTTCTCGGGGCCACGATCGTGCAGCCCTGCGGTGTTACGCTTGAGCCCGTCACCACGCGAATCGATGTTCCTGTCACAAGGCTTTTTCAGCGCGATTTTACCGATGTGGATGCACCTGAGGCCGAAATGCCGGAGGACGACACCACCGAAGCACTCGGGCGCTGGATCAATCCTGCGGCTGTGATGACAGAGGCACTGGTGCTTGCGATACCGCTTTATCCGCGTGCGCCGGGCGCCGAGCTGAAAGAAGCCGTCTTTACCGAACCTGGCAAAAAGCCAATGCGCGATGAAGATGCAAGGCCTTTCGCGGGGCTCGCCGGACTGCGGGATCGGCTGGAGACACCAGACGGGGACGACTGACGCCCGCGAGCGGGATGTCAGGCCCTCAGCGGCTCACCTCTGAAAGGACGGCCTTGCCCGTGTACTGGCAAGCCCCCTGCGCGAGCTACCGGACGCATCCCGGAGCGATGCGCGATCAGCCGGGCCACCTCGCCCGTCGCCCCTCCGTTCAGCTCAGCAGATCCAGCGCGACCTGTGCGGAGCTGTCGCCCGCCCCGGCAAGCAGTGCGGCACCGGTCTGATAAGCAAGCGTTGCCGCCATTGCGGTCTCCGCCGCCACCTGCTCTGGCCCGGCAGGGACAGCGGCGCCGTCGTCAGTTGCCGGCGTGCCGGCGGATGCAGGCGTTTCACCTGCGGCTCCAGGCGCCTGCGTACCGTCCGTCGCATCAGCATCCTGCGTGGTTTGCAGCGTAAAAAGCGCCGAAGGATCAGCCCCCTTCGCAATCTGCGAGGCTGCAAGACCCTGCGCATTTGACGGCAGTTCGACGCCCGCGGCACGGGCCTCTGCGACTGCACTCTTTGCCAGTTGCCCCGGTGCCGTGCTTTTTCCGGGCCCCGGGACAGGTGTTTCAACAGGTACCGGCGGTGCAGGCGGTGCCTTTGAAATAACGGGTGGCGTAGCAGCTGTCGCTGAAATCATGTTCTCACTCCTTTTCTCCACCGCACCGCAATAGGGCAGAAACACCAGGATTTCGTAAGCCCGTGCCAGCACCGGACAATCCGCTGAAAAACCACTTGCACAGGCCGGAATTCGCAGTATTTTGCGCGCCTCACCCAATTAAGGGTTGGACAACAGTGGGCCATGGCCCTAAACGCACGTGACGCCCGCCCGACGGGACAGAATCCGAAACCCGGCCCCCGCGCAGACCTGCGTGACCGGCCCCGAAAGACAAAAGGCCTGAACCAATGGCTGTTCAACAGAACAAAGTCTCCAAATCGCGCCGCAACAACCGTCGCGCGCATGATGCACTGGTGGCTGCAAATCCGAACGAATGTACCAACTGTGGTGAGCTGAAACGCCCCCACCATGTTTGTGCGGCCTGTGGCCATTATGACGACAAGGAAGTCGTTGCACTGACAGAAGAGATTGATCTGGAAGACGACGCGGCCTAAACCTTTGCCTTAACAATAAGGCAGCAAGGTTAGGGGCGGTCGCTTTATGACGGCGCAGACCGATCAGGCAGATGCGAAAGCTGCACGGATCACCATATCCGTAGATGCGATGGGCGGGGACAATGGCCCCGCCGCTGTTATTGCAGGCTGCAGCACCTCCGCCCGGAAAAACCACAACATCCGCTTTATCCTGCACGGTCCGGCCGAAGAGCTCAAAGCTCTCGTGGCGCGCAAACGCGTGCTGGAGGGCCGCTGTGATATCCGGCACGCGCCCGACGTCGTGTCGATGAACGACAAACCCGGCCAGGTCGTGCGCAACAGCAAGGGCACGTCCATGTGGTCGGCCATCGAGGCGGTGCGCGACGGAGAGGCCTCGGTCGCTGTCTCCTGTGGCAACACAGGCGCGTTGATGGCGCTGTCGATGATCCGGTTGCGCAAGCTGCCGGGCGTCAACCGGCCGGCGATTGCGGTCCTCTACCCGTCGTCCAATCCGCAGGGTTTCAATGTCATGCTGGATGTGGGCGCGGATATCCGGGCGGATGCCGATGACCTTCTGCGCTATGCACTCATGGGCATGTCTTATGCGCGCAACGGGCTCGACCTGCCCCGCCCTCGGGTCGGACTGCTGAATGTCGGCACGGAAGAGCACAAAGGCCGCACCGAGCTCAAAGAAGCCTTTGAGCTGATTCGTGATCATCACGCAGAAGCCGGGTTCGAATTTGTCGGCTTTGTCGAAGGCGGCGATATTTCCGGAGATGTCTGTGATGTGATCGTCACAGACGGATTCACCGGTAACGTGGCGATCAAAACAGGCGAAGGCACGGCCAGCCTGATCGGCGAGCGCCTGCGTGAGGCCTTCCGCTATTCGCCGCTCTCGATGCTGGCCTCTTTGCTGGCCTATACGTCGCTGAACCGGCTGAAAAAGAAAATTGATCCGCGCCGGGTGAACGGCGGCGTCTTTCTTGGGTTGAACGGCACGGTGGTGAAATCGCATGGCTCTGCGGATGCAACCGGTGTGTCGGCAGCCATCAAGCTCGCAGCACAGCTCGCTGATATACAGTTCACCGACAAGCTGGCGGCCCGCGTCGCCGGCCTGCCGGGAGAGGAGACCTCCTGATGCCCCTGCGCGCTGTCGTCGCCGGTGTTGGCCACTACCTGCCCTCCCGCGTCGTGCCCAATACCGAATTCGAGGAAAAGCTCGATACAACGGATGAATGGATCCGCTCCCGTTCGGGCATCGAACGCCGGCATTTCGCCGCGGAGGGTGAGACCACATCAGATATGGCAGCCGCCGCCGCCGCCGCCGCGCTGACCAGCGCCGGTGTCACCGCAGAAGACGTGGATGCGATCATCGTCGCCACATCGACCGCCGATCTGACCTTTCCCTCTGCGGCGACGATGGTTCAGGCGCGCCTCGGTATGACGACGGGCTTTGCTTTCGATGTGCAGGCGGTCTGTGCAGGCTTTGTCTATGCGCTCAGCAATGCCAACGCGCTGATCCTGTCGGGCCAGGCGCGGCGCGTGCTGGTCATCGGCGCCGAAAGCTTCAGCCGGATCATGGACTGGACCGACCGCTCGACCTGTGTGCTTTTCGGGGACGGCGCGGGCGCTCTGCTGCTCGAAGCACGCGACGGCACCGGCACCGCCGAAGACCGGGGCATCCTCTCGACAGATCTGCATTCGGACGGGCGCCATCAGGATCTGCTTTATGTCGATGGCGGCGTGTCCACCGGCACAACCGGTCATCTGCGCATGCAGGGCAATCAGGTTTTCCGGCATGCCGTTGAAAAGCTGGCAGCCACAGCCACCACCGCCATGGAGCGCGCCGGCATCGCCCCGGAGGATGTAGACTGGATCGTACCGCATCAGGCCAATATCCGTATCATTCAGGGCACCGCGAAAAAGCTCGGTCTGCCAATGGAACAGGTCATCGTGACTGTGCAGGATCATGGCAACACTTCTGCCGCATCGATTCCCCTGGCACTGTCTGTAGGCGTCGAACGCGGACAGATCCGGCAGGGTGATATGATCGTGACAGAGGCAATCGGTGGCGGACTGGCCTGGGGAGCGGTCGTTCTGCGGTGGTAAACGGGTTAATTTCGCTCAGGACGTGCAGTCCAAGTCATTGATATTGACTCGGAAAAACCCTCTCCCCTATGGTTGCTTAAAACCGTGGGGGGATATGATGGCCGAAAAGACACTGACACGCATGGATCTGAGTGAGGCGGTCTTCCGCGAGGTTGGCCTGTCGCGCAACGAAAGCGCGCAGCTTGTAGAAACCGTGCTTGAACATCTGTCGGATGCGCTGGTGCGCGGCGAGCAGGTCAAGATCTCTTCTTTCGGCACCTTTTCCGTGCGTGACAAATCGGCCCGCGTCGGCCGCAATCCCAAGACGGGCGAAGAAGTTCCGATCAACCCCCGCCGGGTTCTGACCTTCCGGCCTTCACATCTGATGAAGGACCGCGTGGCCGACGGAAACAAGTCCTGACCTGATGTCCAAGTCGCCGGACGCATTCCGCACGATCTCAGAGGTTGCTGACTGGCTGGGCGTTCAGGCGCATGTGCTGCGCTTCTGGGAGAGTAAGTTCTCACAGGTCAAGCCGATCAAACGCGCGGGGGGCCGGCGGTATTACCGGCCCTCCGACATGCTTCTGCTCGGCGGGATCAGGCAGCTGCTGCACGAAGACGGTCTGACCATCAAAGGTGCGCAGAAGATGCTGCGCGAGAAGGGCGTGGCGCATGTCTCCGATATGTCCCAGCCTCTTGATGATCTGACCATGGCCGCGCTGGACGAAGACACCGCCGCGTCCCCCGCATTTGCATCAGCACCAGCGGCCGGAAACGAAGCGCCCGCGCAGGACGCGGCACCAGAACCTGAAGACGTCGCTGATCAGGCCGGTGATCCCGGACCTGAGCTGTTCGAAAGCGGTGCGCCCGATCCCGCGGAACACACAGCCGGAGACAGTGCCGGAACCCCTCAGGATGCTGAGCCGGAAGAGACGGGCGACTACGCTGCGGAAGAAGTGAGGCTCCCGCACGCCCGCGGCGAAGCTGACGAGGATGATATTGCACCGGAGACAGAGGACAGCGACGCTGTTCTCTCTTCTGAAAGCGAAAGCCTGCCGGAGGAGCAGGAGGATACTGCGCCGGCGGAAGCCGCCGCTGGCGGGATCGCAGCCGAAGACGCCACCGCCGGTGAAACCGCAGATCTGCCGGATTTCCTGACAAAACCCCTGCAGGATGCGGGCAACGACGACAGCGCCGCGCATCGCGATGACGACCTGCCTGCGCAGACAACGCCGGAGGAGGCAGCACCTGTAGAGCCTGAGGAAATCGCCGCCGGCACAGGAGACACCGCAGGGGAAAGCGACAACGAAGATACCGGCCCCTTCTCTGTATCGCCCCCCGGGGCGGCCAGGGAACCGGTGCGCCCTGCCGAAGTCGATGTGCCGCCTGTGCCACTTGAGGATGAGATCGACGTGGCCCCCTCCGCGCTCACAGCGCTCGCGCGCATCACCCGGATCGACAGCGACACGGCTGACCGGATCCGGCCGCTTTTGAAACAGCTTGCAGCACTCAGGGCCGATCTCTCGGGCCCGGGTAAAGATGCCGGCAAAGACTGATCCGGTGGCATTTGGGTCTTGCCATCGGGCTCTGATCGGGTATGAAGCGGCTCATGTCGGGCTATGGCGCAGCCTGGTAGCGCGTCCGTCTGGGGGACGGAAGGTCGCAGGTTCGAGTCCTGCTAGCCCGACCACTACCGACATGCAAAAAGTGCCCGCGCAGCCGTTGCGCGGGCCTTTGTCTTTTCAGGAGCCGGCGGCATGAATGGCGTTCTACCAAACCAGACGATCGCGAAAATGATCGACGACAACCAGATTGCCACCAGCCGCCCCGTCACTGACGCCCAGATACAACCGGCAAGCCTCGACCTGCGTTTGGGCCGTACGGCCTGGCGGGTCCGCGCGTCGTTCCTGACCGGTGCCGGGGCGCGCGTCTCAGATCGCCTTGAAGAATTTGAGATGCACAAAGTGGACCTGACCGAAGGCGCTGTGCTGGAAAAGGGCTGTGTCTATGTTGTGCCGCTGATTGAATCGCTGGCCCTGCCCGATGACATCCAGGCCGTCGCCAACGCCAAAAGCTCAACAGGCAGGCTCGATCTGCTCACCCGGGTGATCACCGATGGCGGCACCGAATTTGACCGCATCGCGCCCGGCTATCACGGGCCGCTCTACGCCGAGATCTGCCCACGCTCTTTTTCGGTGCTGGTGCGACCGGGCATGCGGCTGAACCAGATCCGCTTCCGGCGCGGAGAGGCCGTTCTCGATGATACGGCCCTGCGCGCCCTGCATGCGCAAACGCCGCTGGTCGACCGGGATCCGGTGATTGACGCGGGCCTGGGGTTTTCCGTCGACCTGCGCCTGCCGGACACCACGCTGGTAGGGTACCGCGCCAAACCGCACACCGGCGTGATTGATCTTGATAACATCGATCACTACCGCGCGACGGAATACTGGGAAGACGTGCACAGCGATGACGGCAAGATCATCCTGGACCCCGGCGCGTTCTATATTCTGGTGAGCCGCGAGGCTGTAACGATCCCGCCGTGCTATGCTGCTGAAATGGCGCCCTATCTCGCGATGGTCGGCGAGTTTCGCGTGCATTACGCAGGTTTTTTCGACCCCGGTTTTGGCCATGCTGCATCGGGCGGTGCGGGATCACGCGGTGTGCTGGAAGTGCGCTGCCACGAAGCACCCTTTGTGCTTGAGCACGGTCAGGTCGTCGGCCGTCTGGTCTATGAGGCCATGACTGAAGAACCCACGCAACTCTATGGTGCCGGGATCGCGTCCAACTATCAGGGCCAGGGTCTTAAGCTGTCCAAACACTTTAAAACGCCGGAATAACGCCGTTTACATCCGCGTGGCGCGCCCGGCGATACGTGCTGACCGGCGCAAGTGTTTCGTGCCGTTGTCCGACCGCTGACCACCGCCGGCTTTTCTCATTGCTGCACCGATACCCCGGTTCATCAGTCTGCGCAGTATCATCCGCAGGATCATATTCACTGCCCGTTCCATTGCCCGTCCTCTTTTTTACTCTGAAAGGACGATAGCGCGGGAATATGGCGATTTTCAGGACAGATCAGTCCTCGAACAGCTCGCTCTGGCCTTCGGCGGATTCCTCGTCGCCCTCATCCGGATCACCGGCAACTGGCAGGCTGCCCGGCGGCGGCCGGTTCTCCAGCAGACCGGCCGCACGAAGCTCTTTAAGCCCGGGCAGATCGCGTGCATTCTCAAGGCCGAAGTGATCAAGAAAACCTTCGGTCACCACAAAGGTCACCGGTCGCCCCGGCGTCATCTTGCGGCGGCCAAAGCGGATCCACTCCATCTCCAGCAGCTGATCCACCGTACCGCGACTGACCGAAACACCGCGGATTTCTTCGATCTCGGCACGGGTGACAGGCTGGTGATAGGCGATGATCGCAAGCGTTTCCACGGCTGCGCGGCTGAGTTTGCGGGTCTCAACTGTTTCACGCTGCATCAGAAACCCGAGATCGGGTGCTGTGCGCATCGCCCAGGCATCTCCGATTTTACACAGGTTCACGCCGCGCCCTTCATAGCGTTTGCGCAGATGGACAATGGCCTCTGCCGGGTCTGACCCGTGCGGCATGCGCGCGGTCAGCTCGCGCAGCGAGACAGGCTCTGCGGTCGCAAAAAGGATCGCCTCGACCATACGCTCCTGCTCGCCCATCGGAGGGGCCTCAAAGAGGCTCTGCTCTGTGTCGCTGATGTCGGGCTCTGTGCTCAAGAGGGCCGGTCCTTTTTGCGCAGCTGCAGCGGCGCGAATGTGTCGCTCTGGCGAATTTCGAGATACCCTTCCTTAACAAGCTCCAGCGAGGCCGCAAAGGTTGAAGCGGTGGCGGACCGGCGCCGCACCGGGTCGGCTTCCCACCCTTCGGGCAGGTAGCTGGAAATATCCGTCCAGTCTCCGGCAAATCCCATCAGCCCGCGCATCCGGTCGAGCGCCTGCTCCATGGTGAAAACCGCGTCCCGGTCCATCACAAACGGGCGGAATTCGTCGCGGGTGCGGATCCGGGCATAGCCCTGCATCAGATCGAGCAGCGTGGCAGTGTATTCGATCTTGCGGGTCCGGGTGACCTCATGTGTCTGACCGCGCGCAAAAAAATCACGCCCCAGCCGGTCGCGGCCCATCAGGCGGGCAGCGGCATCGCGCATCGCCTGAAGCCGTTCCAGCTGAAATGCCAGATGCGCGGCCAGTTCCTCGCCGCTGGGGCCCTCTTCTGTAGGATCAGGCGGCAGCAGCAAACGGGATTTGAGAAAGGCCAGCCAGGCGGCCATCACCAGATAATCCGCAGCAAGCTCCAGCCGCAGCGCCTTGGCCTTTTCCACAAAGGCCAGATACTGTTTTGCCAGTGCGAGGACCGAAATCTTCCGCAGATCGACTTTTTGCGTGCGGCTGAGTGTCAGGAGCAGATCGAGCGGGCCCTCGAACCCGTCCACGTCGACAATCAGCGCTTCGGCCGCCATGCGGTCCGCAACCGAAACTGCGTCTTCCTCAAAAGGGATTTCAGCCATGCCTCATATCGACTTTCACGCCCCGCTCAACAGCGTCTCAAGCTGAGCAGTTGCGCGGGGAATGTCAATATCGTCGGGTGCCATCCGGCCGTTGAGCGCACGCAGCGCACGGGTCTGCGCTCCGAAACTCATCTCGCCTGCAGCTTCTGCCACGGCACGGCGGTCGGCGAGCGTGCCGTTGCAGTGCAGGATCACATCACAGCCCGCTGCCAGCGCCTGGCGCGTGAGATCGGCAAGGCTGCCCTTGAGCGCCTTCATCGCCAGATCATCTGTCATGATAAGATTTTCAAACCCGATGTCCTCTCGGATCACCTTCATCACCTTTTCCGACAGGGTGGCAGGTCTGTCATCAATGGCATCATACACCAGATGCGCGGTCATCCCCATGGGCAGATCGTTCAGCGCCCGGAAGGGCGCGAAATCCACCGCGTCGAGATCTTCGCGCGAGGCGCTGACCCGTGGCAGATCATAGTGACTGTCCATGGTCGCGCGCCCGTGTCCCGGAATGTGTTTGAGCACCGGGATTACACCTCCGGCGATCATCCCTTCGGCGGCGGCCCGCCCCAGTTTTGCAACGGTTTCCGGGTCAGTGCCATAGCACCGGTTGTGCAGAAATGCGTGGGTGCCGGGGCCTGCCACATCAACCATGGGCGCACAGTTGCTGTCGATCCCCAATGCGTGCAGTTCCGCCGCAATCAGCCGGTAGCGCAGGTACATCGCCTCTTCGGCCTTCTCGCCCGCGGCGGTGACAAACGCCAGAGGGGGCTCCCATTCCGTCCAGACCGGCGCACGCAGCCGCTGCACCCGTCCGCCCTCCTGATCAATGGTGATCGGTGCATCGCGCCCGACACAGGCGCGCATCTCGGCGCACAGCGCGCGCACCTGATCCGGCGTATCGATGTTGCGGGCAAAGAGAATGAATCCGTACGGATTCACATCGCGAAAAAACGCTTTTTCCTCCGCAGAAAGGCTCAGCCCGTCCGCGTCAAGGATCGTCGCCCCGAACCGGTTCATTTACTTGCGACAGGGATACAGTCCACGCCCTCAGCCTTAAAGGCGGCGCAGAAACGTCTGGAATCGTTCAGATCTTTGAAGCCCATCGCCCGCAAGCGGTAGAAGGTACGCCCCCCCGATTGCGCTTCCTGAACCACACGGGATTTACCGTCGAGATAATCGCCAAAGCTGGTTGCCAGCCGGTCCCATTCACCGCGTGCGATCGCCGCGCTGTCGAAAGCACCCAGCTGCACAAGACGTGTGCCGCCAGGGATTTTTGACGGATCAATCTCGGCCGTCGCGGGAGCGGTGGTAAAGGACGCGTTCTGCACCATCGCAGGGGCGGTCGCCGGCCGCAGACGCGGTCGCGCAGAAATCTTAAGGCCAGGACCGTCTGCCAGTACCTCTTCAGGAAGCGGCAGAGCTTCGGCCGCCGCGAGCAACACAGCGGCATCCGTATCAGCCGGCCCTTTCGCGGCGGGTGTTTTCTTTGCAGGTGCCGGGACATCGGCCGTCACTGTTTCAGGCGCAGGATCAACCGGTGCCGACGGGGGGTCAAAAGCTTCTGCCGCGGGGCGCAACGCTTCAGGAGCGATCACGGGTGCCACAGCCGGAACCGGCTGATCTTCCTGCGCGAGCCCCCCTGTGCGCGGCGCCAGTGCGACCTGATCCACCGGACCGGAAGCAAAACCTTCGGCGGCAACCGAGTTGACCGCGAGCCCCTGATGACGGGCAAGTTGCCCGCCGGGCTCTTCGGGACGCACCCGCATGTCGCCCTGAACGGCGCGCACGACCGGAATGCCGCTGACATCACGCACCATCAGCTTGTAGCCCCAGACCCCGATCCCCGCGATCAGCGCCAGCGACAGGGCGGCGCCTGCCAGATTGGTCATTGTTGTCAAAGAGGTGCCGGATACCTCCGGCTGAGCCTCGGGTGTACGCCCGTAGGCCCCCATATTATGGGAGAACTGAATATCCGCCATCACTGCCTCACTGCCCCCGGGATACATTGCCCCTGAGGTCTGTCTGCGTTTGCTGCTCGGACGCGGGCGGCGGTTTGTTACCGCATTTCCTGCGCCGGTGTGACGCCAAGAATACCAAGACCGGCTGCAATTACAACGCTGACGGCCCGTGCGAGCGCAATTTTCGACTGTGTGACATTCGGGTCGTCCTGCACAAAGCGCAGCGTGGTCTCGTCATTGCCCCGGTTCCACAGCGCGTGAAAGCTGCCCGCGACATCGTAAAGATAGAAGGCGATCCGGTGCGGCTCGTTGCTGCGCGCGGCGGTCTCGACCATCCGCGGCCATTCCGCAAGTTTGCCAGCCATCGCCAGATCTGCCACGTGATCCCGCAGGCTACGGTCCGCGGCCGCAAGCGCCTCATCGCTCACATCAACGCCCGCCTCAATCGCCTTGCGCATCACTGAGGCCACCCGCGCATGGGCGTACTGCACGTAAAAAACCGGATTTTCCCGGCTTTGCTCAAGCACTTTGTCGAAATCGAAATCCAGCATCGCATCGTTTTTACGCGTCAGCATGACAAAACGCGTCACATCCGGCCCGACCTGATCCACCACATCGCGCAGGGTCACAAAGGTCCCTGCCCGTTTGGACATTTTGAACGGCTCGCCGTTTTTATAGAGTTTCACCAGTTGCGTGAGCTTGATATCAAGCGACACTTTCCCGTCAGAAAGAGCGGAAACCGCAGCCTTCATCCGTTTGACATAGCCGCCGTGATCCGCGCCAAAAACGTCGATCAGCGCGTCGAACCCGCGCGAAACCTTGTCGTAATGATAGGCGATATCCGGCGCAAAATAGGTCCAGCTGCCGTCGGATTTCATTACCGGGCGGTCCACATCGTCGCCGTGTTCGGTGGATCTGAAAAGCGTCTGCTCGCGCGGTTCCCAGTCTTCGGGCTTTTTGCCCTTGGGCGGCTCGAGCACGCCTTCATAAATCAGACCCTTGCCGCGCAGATCATCAATTGCCGCCTCGATCCGGCCGGTGCCATAGAGCGATTTTTCGGAGTAAAAGACATCCATCTCCACGCCGAGTGCATTGAGGTCAGCACGGATCAGATCCATCATCGCGTCGGTGGCGAAATTACGCACTTCTTCGAGCCAGACCTCTTCGGGCTGGTCCACAAAAGCATCGCCTTTCAGCTCTTTGAGCTTCTCTCCGACCTCGATCAGGTAATCCCCGGGATACGTCCCTTCGGGCCAGTCGACGGAGAGATCATGCGCCTCAAGATAGCGGTTATAGACCGAGCGGGCGAGCACATCTACCTGTGCGCCACCGTCGTTGATGTAATACTCACGCGTCACGTCAAAACCCGCAAAATCAAGCAGCGAAGCCAGCGCATCGCCGAAAACGGCGCCCCGGGTATGGCCCACGTGCAGCGGACCCGTGGGGTTGGCCGAAACATACTCGACATTTACCCGGGTCCCCTGCCCGACGCTGCCGCGTCCGAAATCCGTGCCGGTTTCCAGCACCGTTTTCACCACTGACTGCCAGACTGATGGCGCAAGACGCAGGTTGAGAAACCCGGGACCCGCAACCTCGGCGGACGTGATCCGGTCATCGCCCACCAGCTTTTCCGCCAGCGCCGCGGCGATATCGCGCGGCTTCATGCCAGCGGGTTTTGCCAGCACCATGGCGGCATTCGTCGCCATATCGCCATGGGCTGCATCGCGCGGCGGCTCGACCGTGACATTGTCCATCGCCAGACCGTCAGGCAGCGCGCCCTCAGCCTGCAGGGCCGTCAGCGTTTCGATCACCAGATCGCGGATATCAGCAAAGAGGTTCATTTCCGGCTCCTGTCGAACAGACTGCGCGCGGTGTATCACGCCGCAGGCCCGGGTCAACCGCGCTCAGCCAAGGCCGATCAGCCGTTCATGCTCCTGCAGCGCAAAGCGGTCGGTCATACCCGAGATATAATCCGACACGATCCGCGCCAGGGCGGTTTCAGTGTCCGCCTCTTCCACATCCTTGCGCCACTGCTTTGGCAACTGGTCGGGGTGAGACATGAAAAGCGGAAAGAGGCCGTTGACCACACCGGTGACCTCGGCGCGCATTTCCACGACGCTGGGCGCGCGGTACATGCGTTCAAAGAGAAACGCGCGGATGATTTTCAGATCGGAAAACATCTCGTCCGAGAAACGGATCACCGTCCGGCCCGCGGCCCGCACATCATGCACGGACTGCGGCCCGATCCCGGCCAGGCGCTCCTGCGCAAAGCGGATCACGTCCTCAACCAGCAGTCCGAAAACCCGCCGGAGCGCCTCGTGCCTCCGGCGGTAGTAATTAAGTCCCGGATAGAGCTCATCCACCCGCCCGAAGCACCGATCCAGAACCGGCAACTCCGCCAGTTCGTCAGTGGAGAAAAGCTCAGCGCGCAGCCCGTCATGCAGATCGTGGTGGTTATAGGCCACATCATCGGCAATCGCCGCCACCTGCGCCTCGGCGCTTGCATGGGTGTGCAGTTCCAGATCGATCTGCGCGTTGCACGCCGCCAGCGCCCAGGGGATCTCTCCCGTGACCGGCCCGTTGTGCTTGGCAAGCCCTTCCAGCGTTTCCCATGTGAGGTTGAGCCCGTCGAAATCGGCGTAGTGACGCTCCAGATGTGTCACGATACGGATCGCCTGGGCATTGTGATCGAACCCTCCGTAGGGCGCCATAAGAGCGGCAAGCGCATCTTCACCGGTGTGTCCGAAAGGCGTATGGCCCAGATCATGAGCCAGTGCGATGGCCTCGGTCAGTTCTGCATTCAGCCCCAGCGCCCCGGAGATCGTGCGCGCCACCTGCGCCACCTCGATCGAATGGGTCAGCCGGGTGCGGTAATAATCGCCCTCATGCTCGATAAAAACCTGGGTTTTATGCTTGAGCCGGCGAAAGGCGCTGGCGTGGATAATTCTGTCCCGGTCGCGCTGAAAACACGAGCGGAAGGTGCTTTCCTCCTCCGCGAACCGCCGTCCCCTGGCGGTCGCAGGATCAGAAGCGAAGAGCGCTGTCATACCGCCGGTCCTTGTGGCCTGTCCTGTGACTTTCTATATTGTACGTGAGTGTTGAATGAAACCGTTACACGGAGCCCGCAGATGCAGCTGCCCCCCAAAGTGACCTCCCGCGCGTTTGAACGGCTCGCCGAGATCGGTGCTGCGACCGAGGGCAAGGCCCTGCGGGTCGCTGTCGAGGGCGGAGGCTGTTCCGGGTTTCAGTATGAAATTGTGCTCGATGAGCCGAAGGAAGACGATCTGATCCTCGAAGGTGCGGGTCAGAAAGTGGTCGTTGATGCCGTGTCGCTGCCTTTTCTGACAGATGCGGTGATCGATTTTACCGAAGAGCTCATCGGTGCCCGCTTCGTCATCGAAAACCCAAATGCCACCAGTTCGTGCGGCTGCGGCACATCGTTTTCGATGTAAGCTAAACATCGCCGTGCAGTCCGTTGATTTTAATCAGTTTCCGGCGCGCGCGAATCCCTGAAAAAAATCGTCAAAGGCATCTGATGATGCCGCGGCACCTTCCAGAATACGATGCTCATCCTCGGCCAGGACGGTCTGCAGCAGGCCGCGCATCTGATGCCAGTCACTGCTGCGCGCATCTCCAAGACGGAACATGTACTCTGATATGCTGCGCAATGGCCCGCGCGCAGCAGCGACCCGGCAGATGCTGAGCCCGCGCCGGTCGGCAACGCCGGGAAACGAGGCCGCACCGGTCTGCGCAGCCCACCAGCTGGTGACGAGATACTCATGATATGCGTCCGGTCCGCCGTCAGGGCTGTCTGGCATCAGAACAAATCCGGCACTTTCACAGGCCAGCCAGTCTTCCCAGATCTCGCCGGGTGCGCCCCCGGCGAACCGGATTGCGATGCAGACCTCTGCCAGCAGGTCCACATCCTGATCAAGCCAGGCCAGCAGCCCGGCAAACTCAAGGCTTCTCATCGCCCCGGGCGCCAGATCGGGGACGACCCGGCCATAATCAGAGAGATAAAAGACGATATGCGTCAGCTCGTAGGCCGCTTTTTTATTCGGCAGGGAAAAGGTTTGTGGTGTGTTTATAAAGGTATGAAGGCGCGCCGTCAGATGCGGATCACTGCCCGCCTGCCCGCGTCGCGCCAGCAGATGCCGGGTCTCAGCGCGCTGCAGGTCGGAAAGCTCCGCGGCTGCATAATTGCTGCCGGCAACGCGCTGGCAAAGGCGCGCACCGGTGTCCCCTTTCATCCCGAGGTCTTCGAGATCAAGGCAGATGGACAGCAAAAACCGGTAGTATTGCGGGAAAAACCGCAGCCTTTCTTCGAGCGTGTCGTAAAATGGCGCGTACACTTCCAGCGCATCGGGCAGAAATCCGGCCCCGGAATTGCGCAGTATGTTGAGGATTTCGGCGTTCTCCTTGAGCCAGTACACATCACCGCTGGTCCGGCGGTTAAGGGCAAAGTTCTCAAGCAGCAGCGCCTGTCGGACGGCAAGTCCGGGCCGTTTCGGCAGACCGATTGGTACGATGTTGTTCATCTGCGGATCCCCCCCCGGGTGTAGTTTACATGTCGTAGCGCGCATTCCGGCGCTCTCCTGGCCATTTTGGCTGCGAGAACGCCGGTCTGACTGCTCAGGCTGGTGTCATGGATGTGGTGAAGAGCCCTGTTGCCTCACCTGACAGAACATCGCCGCCGCTGACCATAGATGTGGTGTAAAGCCCGGTCTGACCACCGGTCATGGTGTCGCCTGCCGGCCCCATGGAAGTGGTGAAAAGTTCCGTGCCGGCGCCGCCGAACATATCTGTGCTGCGGGGGGCCATTGATGTGGTGAACAGTGCGGTGGCTTCGCCGCCGTGCATATCGGCGCCCGCTGCCGGGGCCGCTGTGGTGATGTCGAGGCGGAGTGCTGTGCTGGTGTTCATTTTGTATCCCTTTGATGTGAGTTGCAGATCGCCCGTTAACGCTTGCCCGTAATGCGGGAAACTCAAAGATAATTTCTCGTTAACGCTCTGTTAATACACCGTTATCCACAGGACTTGCGTGCTCACTAATTCGGCAGGGTGGTGAGATTTTCGTCCCGGTCGTGTATTGAAAATAAGTTGTCCACAGGTGGATAACTCTGTGGATATTAACCATTCCTGATCTGCAGCGAATATTGGTTAATGAGAATCACATCTCTTGTATCCAACCGGGCGGGCCCTCCCGGGCAGAAGCTGTTGCGCGCCCTGCCTGCATCGGCGATACCCGGTGATGAAAAACGGGGGACCGGTGGTGAAAATAGCGACATTTAATATTAACGGGATCAAAGCCCGCATTGACGCCCTGCCCGCGTGGCTTGATGAGGCGAAACCTGATGTGGCGTTGTTGCAGGAGATCAAATCGATCGATGAAAACTTCCCCCGTGAGATTTTCGAAGAACGCGGCTATAACGTCGAGACACACGGGCAAAAGAGCTTTAACGGGGTCGCCATCCTGTCAAAGCTGCCACTGGAAGACGTAACGCGCGGCCTGCCCGGCGACAGCGACGACGATCAGGCCCGCTATATCGAGGCGACGGTCGTGGGAGATCACGACGCAGTTCGCGTCTGCGGCCTCTATCTGCCCAACGGTAACCCGGCGCCCGGACCTAAATATGATTATAAACTGGCGTGGATGGCGCGACTTGAAGACCGGGCACGTGCGTTGCTGGCCGAAGAGGTCCCCTTTGTCATGGCGGGTGATTATAACATTATCCCCCAGGCAGAAGATGCTGCGACACCAGAGAGCTGGCGCGAGGATGCGCTGTTCCGGATGGAGAGCCGGACCGCTTTCCGCCGGTTGCTTAACCTGGGTCTCACCGAAGCCTTCCGCGCCCGCACCCAGGGCCCCGGACACTACAGCTTCTGGGATTATCAGGCCGGGGCCTGGAACCGCAACAACGGCATCCGCATTGATCATCTGCTGCTCAGCCCGCAGGCCGCAGATATGCTGAAAGACTGTCAGATCGACAAAGAGATCCGCGGGCGCGATAAACCCTCGGATCACGTGCCGGTCTGGATTGATCTGGCTGCCTGAGCGTCCTGTCCCCTGACCGGTACCGCCCTTGCTGTGGCGCTGAATGGTCATACCACAGCCACAATGCTCCGTAAGAACCATGCCCGAACGGAGTACCGGTATGACCCAGACAGAAAATTTCCACTTTCAACCGAATGCAGGCACAGCAGGCTTTCTGCTCGGCGTGATCGCAATGATGATCATGGTAATTCACCTCTGGGCCGGCCCCTTCGCGCCGCAACAGAGCACGGGAGTAGCAATCGGAGAGCTCGCAGCAGAAATCCGCCTCTCTGCAACGAATGCCCTGAAGGGCATAGAGAACCCGCCGCCCGAAGTGCCTGAACGCACCATCGACCAGTTGCTTATTGCGGGGGCCACAATTCTGGCCGGGCTGGCTGTCGTCCTCGGTCTCATCGGCCTGATCCGGCGCGAGCCCGGGCGCCCGGCTCTTTTTGCGGTCGGACTTGGCGTAAGCGCCATTCTTTTCCAGCTCTTTATCTTTACCATTCTCCTGATTGCCGGGGTATTTCTGATTATCGGTGTTCTCCAGAATATGGACGGCATCTTAGGCGGATAGACGCCGGGCAGCACGGCGCGGGCCAAATACCCCTGTAAACAAAGCAATTCCGTAATTCTGTGCGGTGCCGCACGGTATGGCGCGTGTCCCGTCTGCGCACTGGCTGCGCGGACAGCCGCCTGGCCGCGCGGCGTTGCGGAACATCCGTGGCATCGCAACAGTTTATCTCCCGAACGCCCCATAACAGGGGCGGATTTGAAGGAGTAAGAAGATGACACGTTTCACAATGACCGCCGCCGCGCTTCTGATGGCAACTTCGATGGCCGCCCGGGCAGATGTTCAGTCCGTAGAAGTCGACGCAGACCTGACCGCGCTCAAGAATATCGAAGCAGCTCAGGTCTGGACATCGATCAGCGACGATCTGGAAACCGAGATTGTCGAGCGGCTGATCCCGAAGATCGGAGAAAACGGTGCAAGCATTGAGGTGCAGATCAATTCCGTTGAGCTCGCCAACAGCTTTACCCAGGCGATCGGCGTCGCAGACAGTAAGCTGACCGGTGATGTTGAGATCGACGCACCGGGTCTGTTCAACAAGATCAGCTACACCCTGACCGTCAGCGCGGAACAGGCCGTTGCCTATTTTCCGGACGGTACACAGACTGCTGATCTGACCATGGGCAGTGAAGTGTATTATCAGGCTATGCTGGATGCTTTTGCCGACAATGTCGTCGCCAAATTCGACGAGTAAGCGCCGGGTCCGACATCCCGCAAACACCAGAAGGCAGAGCACCCGCTCTGCCTTTTTTCATGATCAGCGTCGCTCTGCGCCGCGAAAAGCGGTTATGCCTGCAGTTCGGCATCCCAGTAGAGGAAATCCATCCAGCTGTCGTGCAGATAGCCCGGAGGAAATTTGCGACCCATATTCCGCAGCTCTTCGGCGCCCGGCTGCCGTGGCGGCCGGCGCAGCGCCATGCCCGTGCGGTGCAGCGGTTTGGAGCCTTTTTTCAGGTTGCACGGGCTGCAGGCGGCAACCACGTTCTGCCAGCTTGTCACGCCGCCGGATGCGCGCGGCACCACATGATCAAACGTAAGCTCGCCGCGTGCGCCGCAGTACTGGCAGCGGAATTCGTCGCGCAGAAACAAATTAAAGCGCGTGAAGGCCACGCGCTTTTGAGGTTTCACATAGTCTTTGAGGACAACAACCGAAGGGATCCTGATCTCGGTACTCGGAGAGCGGACGATGTCTTCGTACTCGGCGACGATATCCACCCGGTCAAGCCAGGCCGCTTTCACAGCCTCCTGCCAGGGCCAGAGCGACAGCGGATAATAACTCAGCGGGCGATAATCCGCATTCAGCACAAGCGCGGGGCGATGTCTGAGTGCGGCGGGGTTCCGCGTAAAATCTGTTCTGAAATCGCCGTCCATAACTCAACTCAACCCTTCCGTTCCGCGTCCGGTCCGGCGGGCCAGCCCCGCCGATAAGCTGACTATATATCGTGGTCTGAAGCTGGCAAGCCCCTGAGTGACCACAAGATGTCGCATATTTTTTAGGATGCCCGGATGACAGGCATATGACGGTTATCCACAGGCCCTCATTTGAGCTTTTTCTGCCTCAGCTGCGCGCCATTCCGGACGCCGGGTGGGACCCTGGTGGCAACGGCCCGTC
>CBDUCB010000022.1:0-24685 GCA_965365545.1 uncultured Roseobacter sp.
GGTCTGCCCGAAGGCCGCGGCGCCGTTTTTCCCGGAGCGACCACATTCGCGGAGGCCTGTGCTTCCTGGCATGGTGATTTTGCCGAGGGGGTCGGCAACTGGCCGGTGCTCGCGGGCGGCTTTGATACACTGGCCCGCAAGGATCCGGTCAAGACGGTCGGCTCATACTGGCCGTATCTTTCCACCGTGTGGGATTACGTGCACCGCTCCATGCCATTTGGTCAGGCGCAGACGCTCAGCGATGATGATGTCTATGCGATCGTTGCCTATATTCTTTATTCAAATGACCTCGTCGACGAAGAGTTTGAACTCAGCCACGAGAATTTCAGCGATGTGGAGATGTACAACGCCGACGGCTTTGTCGTCGATGACCGCCCTGAGCGGGAATACACCGCGTGGCGTCTGGACCCGTGCATGGAGAACTGTAAGGAAACGGTATCGATCACCATGCGATCGACTTTCCTCGATGTGACCCCCGAGGACGGGGGCGAGTCAGTGATGAACGACGCCTCAACCGGCGATGGCCCGGTTTTTTCGGCAGTGCCCGCGCAGGATGCCACCGCCGGAACTGAAGCTTCGGCATCAGACGATGAACTGATCCAGGCGGGTGAGCGGGTGTTCCGGAAATGCAAAGCCTGTCACCAGATCGGGGAGGGGGCAAAAAACCGTTCCGGCCCGTTGCTGACCGGTGTCACCGGTCGCATCTTCGGCGCTGTTGACGGATTCAAATATTCCGACGCTTTTGAGGCAGCTGCCACCGAAGGCCGTAACTGGACCGAAGAAGAAATGGCGGCGTTTCTGGAAAACCCCAAAGAGCATATGCCGGGCACCCGGATGAGCTTTCCCGGCCTGAAAGATGATGCGGACATCGCAGCTGTCATTGCGTACCTGAAAAGCTTTGACGGATAGCATTAAGCGCAGATCCGGGCAGCCTGTCAGGGCTGCCTGCGCCCGGAGCGAGCGAAAGCCGGGCGTTACAGACCGGCAGGCGGCCACACAAAGGTGACCTTACTGTCCGGCACATTACCGGGAGGAACTATGAAACATCTGATTTCAGGACTATTCGCCATCGCAGCGGGCGCCGCTGCCGCACAGGATGCAGTGATCACGCCTTATGATGGCAGCTTTGAAGATGCGACATTTGCCGTTGAAAGCGCGATCGTAGCAAAGGGGCTCGTCATTGATCATGTCAGCCACGTGGGCGAAATGCTGTCGCGAACCGGCGCAGATCTCGGATCCGATACGGTAATCTTTGAGGCGGCGGATGTCTTTCTGTTCTGTTCTGCCGTTCTGTCGCGGGAAGTCATGGAGGCCGATCCGATGAACATCGTGCACTGTCCCTATAACATCTTTGTGGCTTCGCGGGACGGTGAGGTCATCATCGGCCACCGTGATTATCCTCAGGGTTCCATGGACAAGGTCGAGGAGTTCCTTGCGGACCTGGTCGCAGAGGCCGCCGCTTTCTGATGGACTATCAGAAGTTTTTCCGTGCAGGTCTGGAAGACCTGAGAGAAAGTGGCAACTACCGCGAATTTGCCGAGCTTGAACGGTATCGGGGGGCGTTCCCCAAAGCACGGTGTCATGGCGGCCCGGGCGATGTGACAGTCTGGTGCTCAAACGATTATCTGGGCATGGGGCAGCATCCGGCAGTTCTCGCGGCCATGCACGAGGCGCTGGACCGCACTGGTGCCGGTGCCGGCGGCACCCGGAATATTTCAGGCACAACACATGACCATGTGCTGCTGGAAGCCGAACTCTCCGATCTGCACAGGAAAGAATCCGCGCTGCTTTTCACCTCGGGCTATGTGTCGAACTGGGCGGCTCTCGGAACGCTTGCGCAGAAAATTCCGGACTGTGTTGTGTTGTCGGATGCATCAAACCACGCGTCGATGATCGAAGGCATCCGCCACTCCCGTGCGCAGAAGGTGATCTGGAAGCACAACGATCTTGCGGATCTCGAAGCAAAGCTGCGGGCGTTGCCGCTCGACCAGCCCAAACTTATCGCGTTCGAGAGTGTTTATTCGATGGATGGCGACATTGCGCCGGTTGCCGGCATCTGTGACCTGGCGGACCGCTATGGCGCAATGACTTATCTGGATGAAGTTCATGCGGTCGGTCTTTATGGTCCACGCGGTGGCGGTATTGCGGAGCGTGAGGGGTTAACGGACCGGCTGACCGTTATTGAGGGAACACTGGGCAAGGCCTTTGGTGTCATGGGCGGATACATCGCCGCCTCCCGGGAGTTGTGCGATTTTGTCCGGTCGTTTGCGTCCGGATTCATTTTTACCACCGCGTTGCCACCAGCCGTCGCAGCGGGTGCAGCAGCTGCTGTGCGTCATCTCAAGAGCAGTTGCTCAGAACGGATCGCGCACCAGCGCCAGGTCGCGGATCTGCGCGCGCGCTTTGACGACATCGGTCTGCCGCATATCGACAACGAGAGCCACATCATTCCCGTGGTTGTCGGAGATCCGGTGAAATGCAAATACATCTCCGACATTCTCCTGCGTGATTACGGGATTTATATCCAGCCGATTAATTATCCGACTGTGCCTGAAGGCACCGAGCGGCTGCGGATCACGCCTTCACCGGTTCATTCCGATGCGGACACTGACCACCTTGTGACTGCCCTGGCCGAACTCTGGACGCAATGTGCGCTCGCGAGACGGCCGATGGCCGCGCAGTAGCCGTCTGTGGGAGCTGATACGGGATGATGTGACCAGCGGGCCCAGATTCAGGGTCGCAGGATAAACGGTCCGTCAGGCCCGCCGCATCACTGGTTCAGAGAGATCTGATGACGGCCTGGACTTTGTCAGGCAACAGCCCGGGCGCCTCTGCGAAATGCCGGGAACTGCCGGGTCAGTGCGGCGCCGGCGATGATTGATCCGAGCGCCAGCAGGGCCGAGACGCTCAGCATGGCCCCACCGCTCAGACCAGCACCCACAGTGCAGCCGCCGGCAAGCACGCCCCCAAGCCCCATAAGAGCACCACCGCTGATGTAACGGAGTGTCTCTGAGGGGGCGGTGAAGCTTTGCAAGGCCAGTTCACCGCGCAGCGCAGCGCTTGAAAAGCTGCCCAGCAGCACACCACCGATGAAGCCGGCGCCGAAGCCTGCAGGGATCGCAGAGGAGGCAATGAACCAGAAAAGCGTGTCCGACCAGGGCAGTGTAAAGGCCGCAGATTGTGCGGGCAGCGGATCAAATTCATCAAAGAGCAGCACGCTTGTGGTCATCCATCCGGCGACCGAAACCATCCCGATCACGCCGCCGAGCAGGATGTGCAGAGGGCGCGTGCCGCTGGATCGGGCCAGATAAAGCGCAAGACCCAGCAGACCAGCGCTCAGCGCGGGAGCAACGCCTGGTACGGATGCAAGTGTGCCAACCGGGAGATCGACAGACACCGACCCCAGTGCCGTGCGCAGGGGCGCCAGGACGCCTTTGAGCGTTGCATGTGCGACCAGCGCAAAGACCGCAAGAACAACCACCGCGCGCAGGTTTCCGGTGCCACTGAGCACTGTCAGGCGTGATACGCAGCCCCGCGTCAGCACCATCCCGGCCCCGAAAAGCACCCCGCCGGTTACGATTGCCAGTACCGGAATGCTTCCGGACATCAGCCGGTGATCTGATACGTCCACAAGGCCGGTAAAGCGGGCCACAGCAAACGCACCGACCGCCACGGCGAGCGCTGAAATCCAGACCGATGCCGCCGATGCGTCAGGGCCGCCTTCACCGGCGACCGCACGTCTCAGGCAAAAGCGTGAAATCTGAGCACAGGCCCCGAAAACTGCCCCGATCGCCAAAGCGAACAGCAGGTGCAATGTGTGAACGGGCAGCGACAGGTCATATAATTCAAGCAGCATCAGCAGCACTCCTCAGAATGCCGGAAATTGGGCTTCCAAGGCTGATTGTCAAGCGCGTGCATCGGTCAGATTGTTCTGCCGATACTCCACGCGGGAGAATTAAATTCCGGTTGCGCTGTTCCGCCGACGCCATGGTAACACCGGCTTTCCGGAATTCGCTACAGCGTTCCTATTTCAGGATTACTCAAATTCCATCTGTTCATAAATCCGGCCAGCGTTACGGGTCGCCAGCTCTTCATAGGTGTCGAGATGGGCATAAGGGGTCTGATCGACGTAATAGGCGTCTTTAAGGTCACCGCCATTTTCCAGGTGCTCGCCGATTTTTTCGCGCAGATAGACCAGATAATCCCGCGTGTACCGCCGGACCTGTGCCATGTTGGTCGGGTGTCCGTGCCCCGGAATGACATAAGTCGCGTTCAGCGCCTCAAAACAGCACTCCCAGGTTTCGATCCAGTCCAGCGCGACGGTGTCCTCAAAGATCGGCAGCATGCGCTCGTGAAAGGCCATATCGCCTGCAATAACCAGACCCTGCTCAGGCAGCCAGACCTGGGTGTCGCCCGGTCCGTGTGCCGGTCCCAGGTGCAGCACTTCGATGCGGAAACCGCCCATCTCGATAACGCGCTTGTCTTCAAAGGTTTCGGTGGGGGCGGCGACAAAGGTGCCTTCAGCTTTATCCTGATTATACCGTTTCATACTCTCGAGGATGCGCGGCCCGTTCTCTTCGATTTCATGTGCCGCATCGACATGCGCCAGGATCGGCACTCCCTGTTCGGACCAGTATGAATTGCCGAGCATGGCATGGCCCTGGCCGTTTTCATCAATGACCAGTTTCACGGGCTGATCGGTCACCTTCATGATTTCCTGGTGCAACGCCTCTGCCAGAATATAGGCCGCACCGCCGTTGATAACGATTACACCGTCTCCGGTGACGATAAAGCTCAGGTTGTTATTGTGACCGCTGTTCTCATAGGTCGGCGGGGCGGTAGCACCGATGGCAGACCAGACATGCGGGATAACCTCGACGGGCTTGGCGTAAAGCGGCGAGCCCGGGTATTGGTCGGGAATATCCTCGCTCGCCTGCAGCACGGCAGGGAGAAAAACAAAAAGAGCAGCGATTACCCTGTGCATCAGATATCTCCCGAAAGGAAAGTATAGCCATCCGGTCCCTGCTCAATGCGGCCCATGCCGCCGTCAGGCAGATGGAAGCCAATCACCGGCAGCTGTTCGGAGACGATCCTGTCGATCAGCATTTTTCGTGCTCTGACCGCCGTTTCGGGGTCCTGGTCTGATCCGCTGAGCCAGTCCGGCCGCCGCAGGGCCACATGGTGGTTGCCGATCGCATCCCCGACGATCATTGCGCTTTCGGACCCGTTACGGACCTCAAAGGCCATATGGCCGGGCGTGTGCCCCGCACTGAGAACCGAGCTGATCCCGGGCAGTATTTCCTCGCCGTCCCCGAAAAGTTGCACCGACCCTTCGATGACCTCCATCCGGCGCTTTGCGCCAACGGCCATCGCGACCCTCTCCTCCTGGATTGTGTCCACCGTGTCCGGGCTCCACCAGTAATCCCATTCGTCCCGGCCCATCATGTAAGTCGCCTCGTAGAACAGCGGCTCATCGAAATCGTCCAGCAGCCCCCATATGTGATCGGGGTGGGCATGGGTGAAGACGACATGGGTGACATCCTCTGGTGCAAGGCCCAGAGCATCAAGGCTCGCAGTTACATTGCCCGCCGTCGGCATAAAGTCCGGCCCGGCACCCACATCGAAAAGAACGATATTCTCACCGTCGCGGTAGAGAGTCACATTGCATTCAGGTGTCAGCCGTTCCTGCGACACGTCGAAATCCCGGAGCACGACCGCCAGCTCATCCTTTGGCATCGGCCCGAAAATGAAATCTCCGGGCAGCACAAGGCTTCCGTCACTGACTGTCGTCAACGTCGCATCCCCGAGGCTCAGATCCGACCGGGCAAGACCGGGAAAAGTCGCCAGAGCAGACAATGAAAGACCAGATTGAATTATACCTCTGCGCGTCAGCATAGCGTCATCCTTACAAATTCATTTATTAGAATATGAACGCAAATGCGGACTTGCGCAACTGCAATATGCCCTGGCAGAAACCCTCATGTGACTGGAGCGAGCGCCTGACCCCCGGGCCGGGTGTGGCCGTCCGTGCGGGCATCAGATTTTCTCTGGCAAAAGGCCGGGCAAGGTCAAACGCGGCTGCGCAAAGGCCGGCCGCAGGATTTCTCAGGCGACCCCACCGCGTGCTGCGGCGAAGTACTTCCATGTCCCCGCGCGTCCTGCCAGAATGACGAGAGACAAAAGGACCAGAGCACCAGGTCACGGATGAGAATTGCAAGCTACAACATTCGCAAGGCTGTCGGACTGGACTGGCGCCGTGATCCGCACCGGATCGTGGATGTCATCGGGGAAATGGATGCGGATATCGTGGTGCTTCAGGAGGCGGATAAACGCCTTGGCCAGCGCCCGGGCGTCCTGCCACTGGACCGGCTGCGCGATGAGCACGGATTTATTCTCGCCAGACATGCCCTGAGCGGTCAGAGCCATGGCTGGCACGGCAATGCCATTCTCTACAGGGCGGGCCGTTTCCGGCCGCCGGGCACAGAGCGCATTCCGCTGCCCGCACGGGAGCCGCGCGGCGCGATTGCTGCACACTTTGATGTCAACGGCTTTGCCGTGGTGGGCGCGCATCTGGCGCTGACCACAGGGATCAGAAAACAACAGCTGCACACCCTGTGCGCCCACGCCGGCAACTCAGGCATTCCCACCATCATCGCGGGGGATTTCAACCACTGGGGCCGGCAACTGCCGGTGGGCGGACATGAAGTGATCACCCCTGGTCTGAGCTTTCACGCAAGCCGCCGTGTGGCCGCGCTGGACCGGTTTGTTTTATGCGGCGACGTGACCGCCCTGACCTCTGGCGTCCACACATCGCTGAAAGCGCGCCGAGCCTCCGATCATTTGCCGGTCGTTCTGGATTTTGACATCCCGGGAGACCGCAGAACGTGCTGATTTTACTGACCACCGGCCATGCTTTGCTGGTTGTCGCATTCACGATCCGGATTCTGCTGCGCGATGACCTGTCGCCACCGGCGAGGCTTGCCTGGTTCATCGTGATCAATGTCGTGCCCTACGTCGGCAGTTCCTCTTATTTTCTGTTCGGAGAGGTCGATATCGGCCATCGGGCAAGTAACGAACGCAAAAAGATTCTGGCAGAACTCAGGCTGCTTGCCGGAGATGTCCCGGGCGACCCGGAAACCGGTTCCGGCCTGATCGAGGCCGCATACACGCCTGCGTTCAGATACGCGGCGTCGATAAACGGGCTGTATCCTGTGCCGGGCAACCGTGCTGAACTGATGGGCACGCCTGACGAGACACTGGACCGGATGGTGCAGGATATCGACGGCGCAACAGAGCATGTGCATATACTCACCTACATCTGGCTTGATGACCTGACCGGGACGCGTATTGCAGAGGCGCTCATCCGTGCAAGCGGTCGCGGTGTTACCTGTCGCGCGCTGGCCGACGGTCTTGGTTCGCGCAAATTCGTCGCCTCGCCATTGTGGAAGCGGATGGCAGAAGCCGGCGTGCACACAGGTGTCTCGCTGTCGCTCAGCAATCCTCTTCGCACGATTCTGACCAGCCGCCTCGACATGCGAAATCACCGCAAGATCACCGTGATCGACGGCCGGATAACCTATTGCGGCAGCCGGAATGCCGCCGATCCGGAGTTCCGGGTGAAGCCCAGGTTTGCGCCATGGATCGATATAATGCTGCGTTTTGAAGGGCCCGTGGTCGCGCAGAACCAGTTGCTTTTCATTCTCGACTGGACGGCGGCGACGGGCGAGAAATTCGATAAACTGCCGAACGGGGAGTCTGCGCGGAATGGCGGGTTTCCTGCGCTGGTTGTGGGCGACGGTCCGACAATGCGCCGTGGGGCAACACCGCAGCTTTTCTCCAGCCTGATTTCCTGTGCCCGGAGCGGGATCACAATCTCAACCCCCTATTTTGTGCCCGATGCGACCTTGCTGGAATCGCTTTGCGCTGCTGCGCATCGCGGTATCCGGGTGACCCTGATCTTCCCGGCGCGCAATGACAGCTGGGTTGTCGCGGCAGCAAGCCGCAGCTATTACCGCCGCCTTCTGGAAGCAGGTTGCATAATTTATGAGTTCGAGGGAGGTCTGCTCCATGCCAAAACCTTCACCATGGACCGGAAGGTATCTGTAATCGGATCGACCAATCTCGACCTGCGCAGTTTTGATCTGAATTATGAAAACAACATCATACTTCAGGATGAGGCTGTCACAGATGCCGTCTGCGCGCGGCAGGCCGACTATATTTCCAGCGCAGTGCAGGTTGATCTGGCGCAGGTTCTTGCGTGGTCACCGCAGCGCCGGATCTGGAACAACGTCATTGCAACGGTCGGACCGATACTGTGATGCCTGGCAAAAGGGCCGGCCTGAAGAGGAAGGGCCGCGCGCATGCCGGCGCATTCAGGGCGGACTGTAACAGCGCAGGTGAAGTTGTCGGAAAAATCACATGGATCCGACGCGCCACTCCAACAGACGAACGCGTAAACGGGCGTTTCACATCAGGGTCGCCGGCCCTCGTCAACCGTTATGTGTACCACGATGGGCCATCACAACAGTTGACGGTTCAGCCGGTTCAGGGAGCAGATTAAAGCTGCACCCCTTTCGTCAGAGCGCCGTCAATCACCAGATTGGTGCCAGTGGTGAAGGCTGACGCGGGGCTTGCGAGAAACACCACACCACGGGCAATCTCCTCAGGACCCGCCATACGCCCCATCGGGTTGAGGCTCATGGCTTCTGCAAAAAGCTCAGGATTATTCTGCTCAATCGACTGCCAGATGCCACCTTCGAAGTACGTGTTGCCGGGCGAAACCGTGTTGGCGCGGATGCCCTGTGGTGCCAGTTTCATCGCCTGGCCCTGGGCATAGTGCACGAGGGCCGCCTTAAACGCGCCGTAGGCCGGCCCGGTAAAGTCGATCTCGCGTCCGGAGACAGAGGAAATAAGCGTAATCGAGGCCGCATCGGATTTTTCCAGCCAGGGCATCGCCGCATTCACCAGCCGTACCGAATGCATCATGTCCACGGCGAACCCTGCTTCCCAGGCGGCCTCGTCATCAGCAACGGCGAGCGCCGAGACATTCGCCACGATCATGTCGACGCCACCGAGGGCTCCGGCAGCATCCGCCACCCAGGCCTCCAGCGCGGCCTTGTCAGCGACATCGACAGCCGCGCCGTACGCGGTGACGCCTTTCGCTTCCAGCGCATCGACACAGGCTGTGACTGCTTCCGCATCGCGGGCACAGATCGCCACATGCGCGCCTTCATCTGCGAAAATCTCCGCGCAGTGGCGCCCGATGCCTTTGGTGCCACCGGTGATCAGAACGCGGCGTCCCTTTAATCCCAGATCCATCACGTAACTCCTTCAGACCAGATATTTTTTCAACATTGACGCACCGAGGGTGTACTTGGGGTCAACCATATTGCCGACGCGCATTTTCCCGGCCTGTGTCGCCAGAAAATAGGCCTCGGACTCCTCAAAGCCATAGTCTTCGACCATCCAGCGCACGAGATCACGGTAGGCCATGCGGGCAGCGTCCTCCATCGGCCGGGCTGATCCGACCGACATGATAAAGTCTTCGGTCTCCAGCCGCACGCCGGGGATCGCCCAGTCTTTGATCAGATCGATCTGCAGCACGACCGTCGCCGGGATCTCAACCGCCACGCCGCACAGTTCGCCATCACCCTGGCGTCCGTGACAGTCACCCACAAAGAAATGCGCGTCCTGCCGCTGCACCGGGAAATAGACCACCGCACCCGGGGCCACATCGGGCAGGTCCATGTTACCGCCCCAGTAATCAGGTTGCAGCGAGGACACGGCCTCGATCTCCGGACTGATGCCCATGGTCCCGATGAAAGGTTCAAAGGGCAGGGTGATGCGGTCAGAGAAACGGACACCTTCCTCAGTCACATCCATCTTTTTGACGCGCTCGGTGATGGCCGGATTGAGCATCATACCGGCATCAGCGACCAGAGCGCCGAAGCTGGGGATCAGCGCCGTGGTGCCTGCAGGTTGCGGCCCGCGTGGCAGGACCGAGTGGATATGAACGGCCAGCACATCGCCTTTTTCCGCGCCGGTGACGGCAATGGGCCCGTTCTGCGGATTGACGAAGGGCATGTTCAGCACGTCTGAGGGCAGATCGTTCTCGCTGGTGATCGCACCGCCGAAGGCATCCAGCGTTTCCACCTCGACCACATCTCCGGGGGAAATCCGCAGTACCGGCTCGGAATAGGGTCCGTAGACATAATGAAACGTGCCCTGATCCTCCTCGCTCAGCCGGTGTTTTGCACCGGCGGCGCCTTTTGCAGCGGCCTTGCGGCCCATAAACGATGTTGAAATCCAGGACATGGCGTTCTGCCTCCTCTGGCTGGTGTCACTTCAATGCAGAGCTAGTGTTCCCGCGGCGAAAGCACAGGGCAGGTGCCACAGCGCCCGTTCAGTACGTATTTTGATAGGCCGCACAGCGTGCCGGCGTATCCATCTCCGCCAGGTGCGCGATTTCGGCTTTCTTGTGCAAGCAGTAGACGGTGGCGAAAGCATCCGGGAACCACCCGGTCACAACCGGGTTTTTTTCAAATGCCGACAGGGCCGCCTCGAGCGTTTCCGGCAAGCGCACGTATCCTCTGGCGTCCAGCTCGTCGGGCGGCAGAAGCGAGAGATCTTCTTCGGTCGGTGCAGGCGCTTTCAGGCTGTCTTCAATGCCCTGCGCGCCCGCATGAATGATCGCGGCAAGCGCCAGATAGGGCGAAGCTGCCGCATCCGCCGCGCGGTATTCGAGATTAAACTGACCGGCGATTGACTGGGGGTCTTTCGCGGTCACCGGACAGACCCGAAGCGAGGCCTCCCTGTCGCGGAACCCCAGATTGTTATAGGCAGCGGACCAGCGATGCGGGGTCAGACGTTCGTAGGAAATCACCGACGGCGCGGTCAACGCCACGATATCCGGCAGGTACTTCAGCACACCTGCCGCAAAAGCACCGGTCATTTCAGACATTCCGCAGGGGCCTTCCTCGTCATAGGTAAGGGGTGTGCCGTTATCATCCACAAAACTCATGTGGATGTGCACGCCGTTGCCGACACTTGCCGGATCGCGGATCGGCGTGAAGGTCGCCGTTGTGCCCGTCGCGCGCGCGGCAGAGCGGGTGAGCTCACGCAGCACGACGGCTTCGTCGGCGGCCCGGACACCCCGGGCGGGTCCCACGACCACCTCATACTGATCGGGTCCGTATTCCTTCATGATGCTGTCAGGCTCCAGCCCGGCCGATTTCAGTGCGGCCATGAGTGTTTCGCACAGGTCGCGCTGCAGCTCGAACCCCTCACGGGTGTAGGCCTGGTTTGGCACCGGCGCTTCGCTTTTGATCTGAAACTCGTGTTCAAAGGCGCAGACCAGATTTGCGCCCGCAACTCTGTGCAACCGGGCCAGTGCGGATTTCAGCACAGAGCGCATGCAGAAATCCCAGGGCGCGCCCTCGAGCGTGGTGATGTCAGACATGATAAAACGCTCAGTGCGGCCTCCCGGCAGGGTCACATGGGCAGATGCCTCTTTGTCCGGGATCAGAAGCAGATCTCCCAGAGCGCCGAAAGGGGTCTCTGCGATCCGGTCAAAACAGGTGATCTGCACATTCGTGGGCGTCCAGCCGAGCCCCCGCTTCAGGCGGCGTTCCAGCTGGTCGGCCGGGAAAGCCTTTCCCCGCACCTTTCCGGCAATGTCGCAGACAGCGGCAAATATGAGCGGAACCTCAGTCATGTCAGATCATCCTTTGAGGGCTGTCTCAGTTTCTCCCACGCTTCCATCCTGGCGCGTGCTTTGTCCCAGTCATGCTCGGCAATCTGCGTCACAATCGCTTCGGTAACCGCGAGAGCTGCGGAATAGGTGTCCCACAGGGTGCCGCTGTCAATAGGCACCGGCAGGACTTCATGGGCGTGTTTCGCGACAGGCGAAATCCACTTGTCCGTCATCAGCAAAATCCTGGCGTTCCTGTTGCGCGCGGCGCTGTACGCAAGGCGTTCCAGACGCTTTTCGTAGCGCCGGAAGTCCACCAGATAGAGGATATCCCCCTGCCGCATGCGCATCAGGTAGTCGGGCCAGATTTCCGGATCGGTCGGCAGATGGGTGACATCCTTGCGGATGAGCCGCAGATGAAAGGTCAGATGCTTCGCGATCGTGTCGCTGATACGCCCGCCCAGCACATAGATGCGCCGCTTGGGATCGGTCAGCAGAGTGCAGATCTGTAAAAACTGCTCTTCGGTGATGGCATCGGCGGCCATGGCCATCTGCGAGGTGGATTTGGCAATGAAATCCTTCAGGAACCCGCCCTCGACAGGGCGGTCCGGCGCATGCAGATCCAGCGGCGAGCGCAGGCCCTGCTTGAGCTCTGAGATCAGCTCGCGCTGAAATTCCTGATACCCCTCAAGGCCGATCTTGGTCACGAAACGGGAGATGGACGGGGCCGATACCTCAGAATGGCGGGCAAGCTCGTGGATCGGGTTAAGCCCGGAGAACGGATAGTCCGACAAAATGGTGGCGGCCAGTTTGCGCTCGCGGATCGTGAGAGTGTCAGCAGCTTTCTCGATGCGTTCGCGGATGATCATGCGGGGTCCGGGTGCCTTGTGTTTGGGCAAGGGTGTGTGAACTCAGCTTTCACGTCAACTAATATTGTTGACTCTGAAATTCTTATTTCGTTTCCTGAACACGGGTGCCTCCTGAGGGGGCAGAGGCTCGCGCGGGTGATCCGCTCGCGGCTTTCCCTCATCCGGCAACCATCCGCTTCATAAGGAACACGCAGGAAATGACAGCAATCCCGGAGAGTATTCTGACGCGGGAAGTGGCGCTTGTGCCCGAACAATCGGCACTTCTGTTCATAGATGTTCAGAATTTCAGCGCCAGACGCGACGGGGCGGAATTCAAAGACATGCCGGATGCGGAGTTCACCGACAAATACGGCTGGTTCTTCGAAGAGCTGAAATCGCGCGTGGTCCCTAATATGCAAAAGCTGCAGGCCGGATGCCGCGCGGCCGGGGTCGAAGTGCTCTACACGACCATCGAAAGTCTGACCAAAGACGGCCGCGACCGGAGCCTTGATTACAAAATCTCCGGCTTCAATGTGCCGAAAGGATCCTGGGACGGTAAGGTGCTCGACGACATCGCACCCGGGGATGACGAGATCGTGTTGCCCAAGAGTTCCTCGTCGGTCTTTGTCTCAACCCATATCGACTACATTCTGCGCAACCTTGGCGTAAAACAGATCGTGCTGAGCGGTCTTATTACCGATCAGTGCGTGGAAAGTGCCATTCGCGACGCCTGTGATCTTGGTTATCTGGTGACACAGGTCACGGATGCCTGCCTGACTTATTCACAGGAACGCCATGATCAGTCTCTGCGCGCGATCAAAGGCTACTGCCGGCAGGTCACGACGCAGGAGTTGCTGGATGAGCTGTCTTAGATGACCAGAGGCACGTCAAAGCAAGGCCCGCCGCATGGGTGACGCAAACCTGCTGACGTTTCCTGCCCGGCTGCGTGCCGCGAACCTGGTGCGGACGCTGGTCTGCCTGATGGTGCTGGCTGTGGCCGTGGCGGTACTGACGCTGGTCTTCGGACGGTCCGGGGAGCGTATCGCAGTGCAGATGTGCGTCAATGTTGCGGCAGTCGTGGCGCTGGGCGTTTTCTGCGGGAACACCGGCATCGTCTCGTTCGGCCACGGGGCTTTCATGGCGATCGGCGCATATCTCTCGGGCATTCTGACCATGCCCGCGGGGATCCAGCGGACGTCTTTGCCGGACCTGCCGGCGTTTCTGGCCGGGCACGAGCTGTCTCTCTGGACGGCCCTGCCTGTTGTGGCACTTGCGGGCCTCGTCTTTGCCGCCATCAGCGGCACCGCCATCGCACGGCTCATGGGGGCATCGGCCGCGATTGCTTCGCTTGGCCTGCTGATCATCACCCATGGTGTGGCCGTCGGCGCCCGCGAGATCACCCGCGGCAGCCAGACCTTTTTCGGGGTGCCAAGGGTTGTCGATCTGTCGCTGGCCTTCGGAGCCGCGGTCGTCTTCATTCTTCTGGCGCGCGCCTATCGCGAAAGCCCCGCAGGCCTGTTCGCAAGGGCCGCGCGCGATGATGATGCCGCCGCGGCGGCCCTCGGGATCAATCCGCGGCGCACGCGCTTCGTCAGCTGGTGCCTTTCGGGCGCTATGTGCACCGTCGCAGGCGCGCTTTACGGGCATATGCTGGGCGCGTTTTCGCCGGCCTCTTTCTATCTGTCGCTGGTTTTTGCCCATGTGGCGATGATGATCGTGGGGGGCATGGCCTCGGTTGGCGGTGCGGTCACCGGGGTGATCGGGATCACGCTGCTTCAGGACGGCGTACGACAGTTCGAGGGGGGCGTGGAGGTATTTGGCGTAGCCCTGCCGGAAGTGTTCGGCCTCACCACAGTGTCGCTGGGGCTGGCGATCCTGCTGGTGATCTGGCTGAGACCCGCGGGTCTGGTGGGCCGGTTCGAGCTCGGGCCAGGGGCCGGTGCGCGCATCTTCGAGCGGATCTCGCGGGAGACCAGTCCGGCAAGGGCGCCGGCGCGTGTTTCCGAAGAAATCCTTGAGGCAGAGCAGCTTTCCAAGAGCTTTGCCGGGGTCAAAGCGGTGGACCACATGACCTTTGCCGCTCCCACAGGTCGCGTCACCGGGCTGATCGGCCCGAACGGCGCGGGAAAGTCTACGCTCGTCAATCTTATTACGCGCCAGTACCATGCCGACAGTGGTAAAACCCTTCTGTCCGGGCGCGATCTGAGCACGGTGTCTGCCGAAAACGTGGCCCGCGCCGGGATTTCGCGCAGTTTTCAGAACCTGCGCCTGTTCCAGGGGCTGACAGTTTATGAAAACGTGCTTGTCTCCGCACTGGCCGCCGGTCATCGCGGCGGACAGGCCGCCGCCGTAGCACTGCGCGAACTCCGGGCTTTTGATCTGGGAGATCTTGCCGCGACGCGCGCGGATGCGCTTTCTTACGGAGCCCGCAAAAGGCTCGAAATTGCCCGCGCTATTGCACAGGAACCTGTCATCCTGCTGCTGGATGAGCCCGCAGCCGGTATGAACCCCGCCGAAACCGATGATCTGGCCGACCGGCTGATGCAGATCCGCGACGAGCGTGGTATCGGTATCCTGCTCATCGATCACGACCTGCACTTCGTCAACCGGCTCTCGGGTTGGACGGTGGTGATGCATCGTGGCACGCTGATCGCCGAAGGCGCCCCCGACGAGGTGCGCGCCGATCCGGCCGTCATCGAGGCCTATATCGGTCGCGGTCGCACAGCGGCGGCCATAACCGGAACAACCAAAGAAGAAACTTTCCCGCAACAAGGAGTAAGACCATGACTTTCAAGAAACTGCTTTTGACCACAACAAGCGCACTGGTGCTCACCGGGGCGGCACAGGCCGAAGACTATGTGATCGGCGTGATGTCGGCGCAATCGGGCTATCTGGCCCCCTATGACGGACCGGCCTATGCTGGCTTTCAGTTCTGTGTCGATCAGAAAAACGCAGCCGGCGGTCTGAACGGCCAATACATGGTGAAGACCATCGTCAAAGACACAAGGTCCGACATCGCCGAAGGCGTGAAAGTGGTGCAGGAAATGCTGGATGACGGCGCACAGTTCATCGTCTCCTCGGCAGACGCCGACCCCACGATCGCCGCGGCCCAGATCACCATGGCAGATGGCATCCCGACCATGACATTTGCCGGTACAGCGCCGGTGCTGACCCAGGTGGGTCCGCATGTTTTTGGCAGCTATCCGGCGGATAACCAGCAGGGTGCTGTACTCGCGGCCTACGCCCGTGATCAGGGTCTGGAAAACGTTTATCTGGTGAAATCGCCGGACAGTGCCTACACGCTGGGCGGGCCTGAGTATTTCGGCGAAGTCTTTGAATCGCTGGGTGGCAACATCGTCGGCACTTCGAACTATTCTCTGAACCAGCCCGACTTTTCCGCCATCGTGACAACAATCAAGGCCGCTGAACCGCAGCCTGACGTCATCGTCACATGGGCCTGGGAGCCGGACTTCCCGGCCTTTATCAAAGCGCTGCGTGGTGCTGGTCTCGACACGCAGGTGATGGGCGGCGATGTGCTCGACACACCGACGGTCCGCGGCCTTGGCGATGTGGTGGACGGGGTGGTGCATACCTCCGGCGGCTTCCCGGATGAAGGATCGGATTACGCCAAATTCATCGATGATTTCAAAGCCGCGACCGGCACGACGCCGGACAACAACTACTACGTCAACGGCTGTGACATCGTGAACATGATTGAGCAGGCAGTCGCGGCTGCCGGTTCGACAGATCCTGCAGCGGTGACCGAAGCCATGGCAGAGATCGAGAACGGTAAGGGCATCATGTCTGATTTCACATTCAAAGGAACAGACCGGATGCCGCTGCGGGACGTGGTTGTGGCGCGGATTACCGGCGACGGCGAGAAGGAGTTCGTGAAACGGACCAAAGCCGATCCCGCAACCCTGCCAAAGCCGTAAGGACGCGGGCATGGAAACCGCACTCACCATCAAAGGGCTCGACGTCCGGTACGGACCGGTTCAGGCCACGCGCGGCGTGGACCTGACGGCGGCCGTGGGCGGCGTCACAGCCCTTCTGGGGGCAAACGGCGCCGGCAAGACATCTACGGTGATGGCGATTGCCGGTGCGCTGCGGATCTCCGGTGGGTCGGTTTCCATTTTCGGCCAGGACATGACAGGGGCTGCGCCCGACGCCATTGTGCGCGCGGGCGTGGCCATCTCTCCCGAAGGCAGGCGCGTTTTCTCTGCGCTCTCTGTCGAGGACAACCTGACACTCGCAGGCTCAGTGGTGGCTGACACTGCCACTGCACTCGACCGCAAAAACGCGATGATGCAGCGCTTTCCGATCCTTGGCGAACGGCGCAAACAACTCGCGGGCCTTCTGTCCGGCGGTGAGCAGCAGATGCTGGCCGTCGCACGGGCGCTGATGAGCGGGCCGCGGCTTTTGTTGATGGATGAGCCCTCGCTGGGGCTCGCCCCGCAGATGGTCGACGCGATTTTCGCCATCATCGAAGAACTGCGCGACGAGGGTATTTCGATCCTGCTGGTCGAGCAGAACGCCACTCTGGCGCTCGATGTGGCAGATCATGCGGTCATTCTTGCAAACGGAGCCGTCGCGGCTGCCGGCGCGCCGGGTGACCTGAAAAATGACAAGCTGCTCCAGGCAGCCTATCTGGCGGCCTGATACATGGACCTGATCATCCAGCAATCAATCAACGCAATCAGCCTCGGCGGTGTTTATGCGATGCTGGCCCTCGGCCTCGCCATCGTTTTCTCCATCGTGGGGCTGATCAATTTCGCCCATGGCGATATCATGACCTTTGGCGGCTATGGAATTTTCCTGTCGCTGGCGTTCGGCATGTCGCCGGTGGCGGCTCTGGCCGTTGGCATCGGTGCGGCAGTGGTCATGGCCCTGACGCTTGAACGCACAGCCTTCCGGGCAATGCGCGGGGCTGATGTGGTCACCCTGCTGATCACCAGTTTTGCCGTGTCCGAAATTCTCAAAGTTCTCTTTCAGAACACGATTTCTGCGCGTCCCGTGCCCATTTCTTTTCCCGCAGCCTGGTCCGGCACCTATGAGATCGGCGGGGCCACCATCGGGGTCGTGCCGACAGTGTCGATCATTGTAGCCTTCGTGTCGCTGCTCGGGCTGACCCTGATCCTGCGCCGCACAGCGACCGGCATGGCAATGCGTGCCGCAGCCGAAGATCTGGAGATGCTGAAACTGCTGGGTGTGCGGGCCAACCGCGTCGTGGCGATGGCCTTTGCGCTCTCAGGTCTGCTCGCGGGTATCGCCGCGGTGATCTGGACAGCGCAGCGCGGATCGGTCGATCCGATGATGGGGTTCTTCCCGGTGCTCAAGGCCTTCATCGCCACGGTTCTGGGCGGTCTGGGCAGCCTCGGAGGCGCGGTGCTCGGCGGTTTTGTGATCGGCGTGCTTGAAGTGCTGACCCAGGCGTTTCTGCCTGACGGGCTGTCTCCGTACCGCGATGCGATCGTGCTGGCGCTGGTGATTGCTGCGTTGCTCTGGAGACCCGACGGGCTTCTGCCCGCGCAGAATGCCAACCGGTCGTGAGGCGCCGTCGCGCAGGGTCTGCAACGGCATGCGCGGGACAATCAGATGAATGACCTGAATGGCGGAAAAATGCTGCTGACACCAAGTGACCCGCCGCCCGTGGAATGGGTGAATCGCGAGAGCACGGCCCCCGTTCTGCTTCTGTGTGAACATGCAGGTAAGGCGATCCCGGCAAAGCTTGACGGGCTGGGTCTTCCGCAGGGGGCGGTTGATCTTCACATCGGATGGGACATCGGCGCGGAACGCCTTGCGCGGTCTCTCGCGGCGAAACTCTCCGCGCCGCTTATCCTGCAACGTTACAGCCGCCTTGTGATTGACTGCAACCGGCCGCCGGGCACACCGGGGTCGGTCCCCGAGATCAGCGATCATGTCGTTATACCGGGTAACAGTAATCTCAGCCCTGCGGCGCGCAGGGAGCGGGAAAAGCTGATCTTTGACCCGCTGAACGATGCAATCGCCGAAGGGTTTGCGCAGACACCGCGCCGTGCCGCGTTTTCAGTTCACAGTTTCACCCGGCAGATGTGCCGGGGCGACCGGCGTGAATGGGATGCGGGGTTTCTCTGCCGTGGCGACCTCGAAACAGCGCAGTTTTTACTGGATGCGCTGAAGCGCGTGCGCCCGGACCTGAACCTGGCCGTCAATGAGCCCTATCAGATTGAGGAAGACGGCGACTGGTTTATCCCGCACCATGCCGAGCCGCGCGGCATCCGTCACTGCCTTATTGAGGTCTGTAACGACCAGTTGCACAGCGAAAAGGCGGTTGCGGAGTGGGCCGGTCTTCTTGCCCGTGCAATCGACGAAGTACTCAGGCTCTGAGCCAGCGCTCAGCTTTGCCAGAGTGCAACTTCTGCCAGAACTGTATCGAGGGTCTCGACGATCATATCGACATCATCGGCTTCAATCGTCAGGGGCGGGCGGATTTTCAGAATATTGTCTTTTGGTCCCTCGCTGCCGATCAGAATGCGATGATCCCGCATGCGGTTCTTCACATAGCTGCAGATTTCAGGGCTTTCGCCGCCCTGCGCGCACACCAGTTCAACACCGAGAAACAACCCCATACCGCGCACATCGCCGATGCTGTCGTGGCGCCGCGCGAGGCTGTTTAATCCGGCCATGAGCCGCGTGCCCATCGCTTTGGCGTTTTCCTGCAGGCCTTCGTCATCCACGATATCGAGCACCTCTTTCCCGATCCGGCACGACAGTGTCGAGCCGCCGAAAGTAGAGAAAAACTCAATCCCGTTGTCGAAGCTCTGCGCAATCTCCCGGGTCGTCACGACAACCCCGATCGGATGGCCATTGCCGACGGGCTTGCCGAGCACTACCATATCGGGCACCGCGCCCTGATGCTCAAAGCCGAAGTAAAATTCCCCGAGCCGGCCCAGACCTGTCTGCACCTCATCGGCAATACAGACACCGGCCGCCGCGCGGATTTTTTCATATACCGCCGGAAGATACCCCGGAGGCGGAATGATCTGGCCCCCGACCGACGGAAAGGTTTCGGCGATGAACCCGGCCAGAGGATACCCACGGGCCTGCAAGGCCTCAATCGCGGGATTCACGAGATCTGCGAAATGCGCTGCGCGGTCCGGATCGTTGCGCCGGAAGGAGCCGCGGTAATCATCCGCGACCTCGACCAGCTCGACCCAGTCCGGCTTGCCGGTCCCGCCCGGCTTTGCGAACTTATAGGCTGAAATATCGACGGCGCCGGTGGTATTGCCATGATAGCCGTGATCGGGCGTGATCATGCCTTTCGCTCCGGTGTGGGCCCGTGCAAGACGCAGCGCCAGTTCGTTCGCCTCCGATCCGGAATTTACAAAGTAACAGACCTGCAGGCTGTCGGGCAGTTTTGACAAAATCTTTCCGGCAAAGGCGGTCTGCAGAGGATGCAGATAGCGGGTGTTGGTATTCACTTTCTTCAGCTGATCAGCGGCCGCGGCCTGAATGCGCGGATGGGCATGACCCACGTGCGGCACGTTATTGTAGGCATCGAGATAGACCCGGCCCCATTCATCGAAGAGGTGATGCCGCCAGCCCCGCATCAGCATCAGCGGCTCGCGGTAGGTGAGGGAAAGATTGCCGCCGAAATGCGCGCGGCGCCGGTCTGCGACACCTGCGCGGTCCGGGGGTGCGTAGCTCACTTTCCCGTCCGGCAGGTTCAGCAGGCACGCCGGGTTCGGGCAGAGCTGCTCCCACATCTGCAGATCATCTGGATCTGCGACACCCGGCCAAGTGGGTGCCATGCCGTCAGCCGTCATCAGCAGCTGAAAGTGCAGATGCGGTGCCCAGCCGCCGTTGACCTTTTGCGCACCGAGAGAGCAGAAAGCCTGGCCCCGTTCAATGATGGTGCCGGGCCCGAGCCTGTGCACAAACTCCGGGTCGAGGTGGCCATAAAGCGTAAAGAACACCTCGCCCTGCGGTGTTTCGTGCCGCAGGATGATCATGCCGCCATAATCGAGCGGGTCCTCGCGGTTTTCCGCGATCACAACCTCGCCTTGCAGGGGCGCGTGTACCGGCGTGTCCTCAGGTGCGAAAACATCCGCGGCCATATGCACCGAACGTCTGTCCCCGGCTTTATACCTGCCCTTGCGGAAGGCCTGGTCGGTGTAGATGAGCCGCGGCTCGCGGTAATAGCCGAGCCAGTAATCTGCACCCGCCACGTCCTCGCCGCCCGGCTCTGCCGCCTCAGCGGCAGTCATCGCAAACGGGTTTTGAGGCATGGCCGACCGGTCCGCAGAGAGATTGCCCATCGGAGCCTTTGCGAGATCTTCCCTGATGACCGGTGCAAAGCTTCCGCGTGCTGCATCGAGCCACGCCAGCGCGCGGTCCGCGCCACCTGTAACCGGCAGTCCGCAAGCCGCGCGCAACCGCGCCCGGAGCAGGGGGGGACTGACCGTTACTCCTTCCAGAAACCGCCAGGCAGGGGCCTGCGAGATGGTGATATAAGGATCATCCGGCGTGGCCTTTGCCATGATCGTCGAATTCACAACACTGACCGCCAGACGCGCGCGCAGCAGGGGCCAGAGCATGTCCGTCTCGGCCGCTGTCAGGGGCGAGACCGCGTGGTATCCGGCCACCAGTCGCGCCAGCGCGCGCTCAGGATGGTCGCACTCCAGCACGATATAAGCCGCCGCAATCGCCAGGTCACAGATGCGCGGAGCGCGGCACATGTCCCCCAGATCGATGAGCCCGGATATGCTCAGCGGGCCGCCCATCGCCCCATCCACGAGGATGTTATAGTCATTGGCGTCGTTGTGAACGGCCTGCTGCGGCAGCGCACTGAGCGCAGGCTTCAGCTCTTTGAATTCCCGGACGATTCCGGCAATCATGTCCCGGCGGGCCGGATTCTCGAGGCAGTTCAGGTCGTTTTCGATCCGGTCGGCTTCCGACAGGTGCCACTTAAAGCTGCGGTTCAGACCCGGATGCTCAAAATCCGCAAGTGCCGCAGCGCATCCCGCCAGCACGGCACCGAGATCTTCAATCAATCCGGGGCTCTTCGGCGCGACCTTTGCATAGCAACGCCCCGGGAGTTTCTCGAGTAGCCAGACAAGTCTCGGCCTGCCGTCATCGCCTTTAATCGTAACGAAGGGATCGCCAGCCGCGCTCCGCACCACACGCGGCACGGGCAGTGCGGGGGACCTCTGTTCAAGATGCTCCAGCGCCCGCACCTGCATGTCGACAAGCCGGGCCTCGCAGTCCGGCCGCATGACTTTGAGAATGTAGTCTTTCCCATCCTCGCCGTTTGCCAGAAAATTCAGATCGAATTCACCATCCAGCCGGACAAGGTGCGCCGTGATCTGCCAGCTGTGTCGAAGGGCCCCGGCCCAGAAATCTGTCAGCATCACAATCCTCTGATCCGGCTTTGCCGCCGACAGAGGTCAGCAGAGCTGATTTGCGCAATTTTCCGGCCTGCGCCACAACGCCATCTTGTTTCAGGCAGTTCGGCCCGGGTCGGACAGAATGCTGATTGCTCAGATGCGCCTCTGGTCACACTACCGGCGGAGGATGCGATAGCAAGGCGATGACACCACTTTCCATCGCGGATTTGTCACAGGGGCAGACATGGGTCGGGGCGGTTTACCGTGCCGGGCATGGTCTCAGATCGCTGAGCCTTTCGCAGATATCCCGGCACTGCCACTCCCTGGTTGCAGCGTGTTCTCAGGGCGCATAGGTTTTGATCATATGACAGTTTTTATCATTGCTTTGTGGCTGGTCGGTGCCGCGATCGTCTGTGCCACAGTTCTGTCGCTCGTCCCGTCGTCGCGCTGGTGGGTCAGGATGTGGGAGTTTCCACGCCTGCACATATTGCTGCTCTCGCTGGTCATGATCTTTGCGGGAACGGCGTTGCCGGAGAATCAGCGGGGTGCGTTCATTTCGCTGATGGTTCTGACGGCGCTCTATCAGGGCCGGAAGGTTTTTCCGTTCACGCCTCTGGCACGGGTCGACGTCGCCGTGTCTGGTGGAGACGATCGAAACACGCTGAAGATGCTCGCCTCAAACGTGCTGATGGAGAATGACAACCATGCAGCTCTGATCGAACTCATTTCGCAGAGCGACCCTGATGTTCTGTTGCTGATGGAGACCAATGAAGTGTGGGAAACGGCGCTCAGCGAAACGCTTTCACGCTTCCCGACCGTGGTGCGCCACGTGACGGACAACCACTATGGTATGATATTCGCAACGCGTCTCGAAACGCGCGCCGCTGAAATGAAATTTCTGTCCGATGACAATACACCGACCCTGCTGGCAGATCTGCAGGCGCCCGGCGGAGGATGGTTTCACTTCATCGGGCTGCATCCGCGTCCGCCAGTGCCGGGAAACACGACGCAGGAGCGCGACAAGCAGATAAGACGTGCGGCAACACTGACCCGGCATTCGGATCTGCCGGTGGCGATCATGGGCGATTTCAACGATGTCGCCTGGTCCTGGTCTGCCATGCGGTTCAAACATCACGGGCAGTATCTGGACCCGCGTATCGGGCGGGGCATCCTCCCCAGTTTTGATGCAAATCACCCGATACTGCGCTTTCCGATTGACCAGTTTTACCTCACAGAAGGGATTGACCTTGTGTCTTTCCGGCGCGGTCCCCCGATCGGATCCGACCATTTTCCGATGTTTGCTGTGATTGCAGTCGGTCAGAACGCAGGGCGGCGCAACGTCCAGGCGGATCCGGCCTGACCGGCCTTCTGATCCGAAATCCTGCGGTGAAAGCTGATGACTTTTTTCTCCCGGATTGCGTGTCACATCATCGCTGAGGAAAAGCCGGCCTGCTTTTATGCGTCGTCATCCACTTCGTGAAAAACACCGTCTCACGGCGGATGAAAAGCTTTTGTATCAACGGTTGCGGAAGAGTGCCTGCCCGCCTGACGCGATCCCGCACATCCCCGGGCAGATATTTTGCCGGCTGTGAAACGGGTCCGTGGAAGTAAGCCGTAATCCGTTCAGTCCCTGCCGCCTCCTGCACCGCCCGAAACACCTGTAAAACTGCTGTGAACATTTTCGTGAGGCGTATGGGCAACAGGGGAACTTTCCCCCTCCGGACGTCTGTTCGAGACCGGATCTTTCGGAACGTCGCAGGCGGTATAGTCTCAAAAATCACATTTTATCAGTATACTGCAGGTGTCCCGGTGACTTTGCACGGTTGCGGCGATGCGCGCAGTCACAGCCCGATGCAGCTGCCCGCTCAGGTATGCGGCCAGCACATACCGTCTATGGTTTGCGCTTTGGCGCCCGGGCTCACAAGTGATGCAGTGCGGCGATGATGCCGCGTCACTCAACGGAGACTAAAATGAAACCGCAAATCGCCTTCACCTCGCCAACTCAGGCTGAGATCGACCGGGCCATTGCACGTGCGCACCAGATGCGCAGCGACTATATCGCGCAATCGATCAACACCCTGATCGCAAAGATCAGCGGTGCAGCTGCACGCCGTCACAGTCCGACCGGCGTAAGAGCGTGACACCAGACATAAACAACCAGATGGCACCGTGCCCTGAAAAAACCGGATCCGGGCCTCGGAGCATCTGATCTGAACGGAATACGGCGGCAGCCAGCCGCTTTCTGAAACGAAAGAGAAATGACATGACGTCAATAACACATACCAGACCGCATTTTCTGCACAGCACTTTGACAGCTGTTGCGGGCGTCACAGCCCGCTTTGCGGAAAACAGACGCAGAAACGCCGCTTACAACAAAACCTTCAATGAGTTGTCAGCGATGACCTCGCGTGACCTTGCCGACATCGGACTTAGCCGGTTCGACATTCCGCGCATCGCCGCAGAAGCCGCAGACCTGAAATGACCTTCGGGTCGCCGGGCGAAGCTATATTGCCACAGCTGGCCTTTGTTGTTCGCCCGCTCAAAAACTTCTCCGTGATGCCGTGCAGAGTTGTCCTTGAGACACCCATCTGTGCGGCACACGGCTCTCGCCCAGCCAGGTAGCAGTGAACTTGTGAGCGCCTCGTTTGTACAAGGCAGAACAACGCTTCTGCCGCAAACCAGGAACAGGGTGTCTGCGTCACTAAAATGATTGACCCCACAGTAATGCATCAGCCAAGCTAAATGGTCAGGCTGCTGCTGCAGAGACAGCGCTTCCAGGCTGT
>CBDUCB010000023.1:0-24146 GCA_965365545.1 uncultured Roseobacter sp.
AGGCTGCTCACAGCAGTGCGTCTTTCAGAATGTTCAGCGCTTCCGCGTGGATCTGTGGGTTCGCGGCCGCGAGCGCCCGGCCCCCGTTATGAGCGGGACCGCCCTGCCAGTCCGTAACCATGCCACCCGCTGCCGTAATGAGTGCCACGGGCGCCTGAATATCATAGTGGTTGAGGCCGGCCTCAATCACGAGGTCAATCTGACCCGCCGCAAGAAGAGCGTAAGCATAGCAGTCCATGCCGTACCGCGTAAGACGCGCCTGCCTCGCAACCGCCCGGAATGCAGCGCCTTCGTCTTCGGACCCGACCTCCGGAAAAGTTGTGAAGACGGTTGCCTGCGCCAGCCCGCGTGGCGGAAGAGTACGCAGATTGACCGATCCTTGCGGACCCGTCATCTGCGCGATGCCTCCGGTGCCGGTAAACCGCTCACCGATATAGGGCTGGTCGATCAGGCCGTAGAAGGGACCATCCTCGTCCGAGCACGCGATCAGAACACCCCATGTCGGTGTGCCGCTGATGAACCCGCGGGTGCCGTCGATCGGATCAAGAACCCATGTGAGACCGCTTGTTCCGGACGATGTGCCGTATTCCTCACCAAGAATTGCATCGTCAGGGCGTTCCCGTGCGAGAATATCCCGCATGGCACGCTCCGCCGCCCGGTCTGCTTCGGTGACCGGATCAAAACCGTCGGTAAGCTTGTTATCTGAGGCCAGTCCGCTCTTGCGAAAGAACGGCAGGATCGTTTCTCGCGCAGCATCAGCCAGAAGCTGTGCCACGCGGTCTGTATCCTTTTCGTCGTAAAGAGACTTGTCAGCAGATGCCATACACCGATACCTGCCACCCGCGCCCGGACCCTGCAAGCCTCAAGCGAACTTTCAGCGGCGCTTCAGGCGACGTCGCTGAGCACCCGGGCCAGCTCAAAGAGGCGCCGGCGCTGATTTTCAGGAATAGCGTAATATGAGCGAACAAGATCCATCGCCTCTTTATCGCCCATCATATCAACCGGCACGGTATCTGTTTCACGGCTCTCGGGTGCACCAGATTTAAGGCCTTCAAAGAAGAAGGCGACATCCACGTCAAGTGCATCAGCAATATCCCAAAGCCGGGAGGCGCTTACCCGGTTAGCACCGGTTTCATACTTCTGAATTTGCTGGAATTTGATACCAACACATTCCGCGAGTTTCTGCTGTGTCATCCCTACCAGCCAGCGGCGCTGACGGATACGCTTACCTACATGTACATCTACGGCATGTGCCATTCGGTGTTCCCTGTTTCTGGCCGGATAACACCGGGCCGGGGCGGTGAATTATCGCCGCAAACAACGGCTCCGCCACAAACTTGTTGCAATTGCAGATCATATTGAAAACCTTTCCCGGATCAATAAAAATCCATGAACTCACCCGAAGGTTGCCGTGTTTCAGAAACCGGTTCCGCTTGGTTCTGTTGTAAAAAAATGACATTTTTCGTCTCAATAACAGAGCTTTTGGAAATCTCAGGCCGTCGAATAATTCCTCTCTGCTACTGATTATCGTTTCTTTTTGTACACTTGAAGGTTGTGTCCGTAGTAATACTGAGACCTTAAGGCAACCTTACGTCAACTGTGCGATGATGCAGGTCTATAGCTGCAATAACGCACATGAAGACGGCGGTTCAGAGCCTTTTTCTGAATGATTATTCAATCATAAAGGCCCGCAAATCTTTCCGCGCGCAAACAGAGACTCAGAGTTCTGCCAGCAGCCCTCAGGCGTTCACCGCGCGCAGCTTTGCGCCCTCTGATCCGGCGAAGGCCCGGCGCAAAAAGCCGGCGAGCGTGTCATGCACAAGACCTTTACCCGACTGCGCACCATAAAGATTAATCATCTGCTCAGGCAGGTCCGGCAAGGTTCCGTTATGATCGATCCGTTCAAGATGGGGCGGTTCGGTCCCTTCGATCATCGTATGCACCGCCAAATCAGCACTCACGGTGGCCTCGATCGTTCTGTCACTTTCCGTTTCGACGATGACACTCCACGGAATCCCGGCAGTATCCAGCGCTTCGACGACACGGGGGCGGAAGGTACACTGCCGGCCAAAGGCCAGACGCAGCGGGGTGTGCCGCCATGCCGTCCCGCCCGGCGCGCCGATCCAGCGCAAAGGCTTGTGGCAGAGCGTCTCTGACCCCGGATCCGCAGAGGTCTCTGTCGTCAGGATCAGATCACATTCTCCCTTGCCAAACTGATCTTTGAGCGCCCGCGTATAAGACGAAACAAGATGGACGCGCATCCTCGGAAAAGCTGTGTTGAATTGCTTCAGAACCTGAGGAATAGCCGGATAAACAATATCATGCGGCACCCCCAGCACGATTTCGCCCTCGTATTCCTGATCGGTCAGACGGCTGATCACCTCATCGTTCAGCGCAACCATGCGCCGCGCATAGACAAGCAACTGCTCTCCCGATGCCGTCAGTGCAATCGTTCGCCCGGACCTGTCGAGAAGATCAACATTCAGAATATCCTCCAGCCGTTTGAGCTGCATGGAGACCGCTGACTGCGTGAGATGCAGAAAACCCGCAGCACGCGTCACGCCGCCGGCATCCGCCACTGCCACAAAAGATCGCAAAGTCGTAACGTCAAGATTTCTCATATCACCATCCGTGATGCTTAGCCTAACAAACATTCGTTTTAAAAATGAACCACGCACTGCCAGATATATCAAGCAAAATGATGAGACAGACTCAAACCATCAAATAACTGGAAAGGATAACCTCCCATGTCCCTGATCGATACAATGATCCGCCCTGCCCGGCACGCCCGTACCCGCACCTCTCTGCGCACCCGTTTTGACCTGTGGCGCTCCCGCCGCGCGCTGGCCCGTCTCGATGCGGCTGCACTGCACGATATCGGCGTCTCTCAAAGAGCCGCACAGAAAGAGGCACGCCTGACCGTCTGGGATGTGCCGGAAAGCTGGAAAAACCTTTAATATGGCGACTCTGCAAGCGCCTGAAGCGCAGGAATGGACCTCCGGTTAACCATTTCTGCGCATTCGGGCGTATTCCTGAGCGAAAAGCCTTGAAATAGCCATCGTTGAACCCGATATTCATCCGGAGAACGCGCAGAAGGTCTGACGCGTCTGTTGAGATTATTGGAGGTCTTAATATGGCTGACGTGAATACAATCCGGTCTGCGGCCGGATCCCGCGCCGCCCAGATTGATGAGGGTCTGCGCACCCATATGAATAAAGTCTACGGTACAATGTCCGTGGGCATGCTGATCACTTTTGCCGCCGCCTGGGCCATTTCCGGCCTCGCGGTAACGACAGATCCGGCGCTGGCAGCAGCGCAGATCGGCCCAGATCAGTACCTGACAAGTCTTGGTGCCGCACTTTATACCTCGCCTCTGAAATGGCTGGTGATGTTCGCGCCGCTGATCTTCGTATTCGGCTTCACTGCCGGGCTTAACCGGATGTCAGCTGCGACTGCACAGACTGTCTTTTACGTCTTTGCCGCGGTTATGGGCGTGTCGATCAGTTCGATCTTCCTCGTATTCACAGGATACTCGATCGCACAGATCTTCCTCGTGACGTCGATCGCGTTCGCGGGTCTGTCGCTCTGGGGCTACACCACGAAAAAAGATATCTCCGGCTGGGGCGCGTTCCTGTTCATGGGCCTGATCGGTATCATCGTGGCATCCCTTGTGAACCTGTTCATCGGCTCGCCGGCGATCATGTTCGCGGTATCCTCGATCGGTGTCCTGATTTTTGCGGGGCTCACGGCCTATGACACGCAGAACATCAAGAACACTTATCTCGCGCACGCTCACCACGGCGACCAGGAATGGCTGCGCAAGTCCGGTATTATGGGCGCACTGAGCCTCTATCTGAACTTTATCAACATGTTCATGATGCTCCTGCAGCTCTTCGGCAACCGCGAATAATCCGGTTTTCAGGATCAGATAACAGCCCGCCGTCTCTCAGGAGCCGGCGGGTTTTTTTATGCGTGCCGCGGGGGCGAGGCCTCGACAATCGCTTTGCGCCGGTCATCAATGGGTGGGATTAAAAAGGGGCAGCCGTGAACATTCTCTGGATTATGTTTGACCAGCTGCGGTTTGATTATCTCAGTTGCGCGGGCCATCCGACCCTGCAAACACCCAACATCGACCGCCTTGCCCGCAAGGGTATCCGCTTCACCAACGCTTATACACAGTCGCCCGTCTGTGGCGCTGCCCGGATGAGCGCCTATACCGGACGCTATGTAAGCTCACACGGCGCGCAATGGAACGGGGTGCCGCTCAAGGTGGGCGAGCCGACCCTGGGTGATCACCTGCGCGCCAATGGCACCGGCTGCTGGCTGATCGGCAAAACGCATATGCGGGCCGATAAGGTCGGCATGGCGCGGCTGGGCCTTGCACCCGACAGCGTGGTCGGCGCACGCCAGGCCGAGTGCGGATTTGACATATGGTGCCGCGATGACGGGCTCTGGGCCGAAGGGCCAGCCGGCCCCTATGACAGCGCCCGCAGTCCCTATAACGAATATCTGAAAAGCCGGGGGTACGGCGGCGACAACCCCTGGGCCGATTTCGCAAATGCAGCGGCGGATGACGACACGATTGCCAGCGGCTGGTTCATGCAGAACGCGGACCGGCCCGCAAACATCCTTGAAGAAGACAGCGAGACCCCCTGGCTCACCACGCAGGCGATGGACTTCATTGCTCAGGCGGAAGGGCCCTGGTGCGCGCATCTGAGCTACATAAAGCCACACTGGCCCTATATCGTGCCGGCGCCTTATCACGATATGTACGGGCCCGCAGATGTGCTTCCGGCAACGCGCGACCCTGCAGAACTGGAGCACCCGCATCCGATCTATAAGGCCTTTACCGACACCATAATCGGGCGGAGCTTCCGGCGTGAAGACGTACGCCGCAAAGTCATTCCTGCATACATGGGTCTGATCCGGCAATGCGATGATCAGATGGGGCGACTCTTTGACTGGCTTGAGGAAAGCGGTCGGACAGATGACACGATGATCATTCTGACCTCGGATCACGGGGATTATCTGGGCGATCACTGGCTGGGCGAAAAAGACCTCTTTCACGCGCCTTCCGTGAAGGTGCCACTCATTGTGTATGACCCGCGCAGGAGCGCGGACCCGACCCGCGGCACCACCTGTGACGCCCTTGTCGAATCCATTGACGTGACCGCAACGATCATAGACGCCGCAGGCGCGACCGTACCGGATCATATCGTCGAGGGCCGGTCACTGATGCCGTATCTTAAAGGGCAGACACCTGATGATGCGCGTGACTTTGTAATCAGCGAATACGATTATTCCAAACATCCGGTTGGCGCCTCGCTTGACGCAACACCCCGGGATGCACGGCTTTTTATGGTGGCCGATCACGACTGGAAACTTGTCCACTGCGCCGCGGGGTACCGGCCGATGTTCTTTGACCTGCGCAATGATCCTGATGAGCTTACCGATCTCGGGGCAGATCCGGCTTATGCAACAGTCAGAGAACGGATGTACGAAAAGCTGCACGCCTGGGGCCTGCGCATGTCACAACGCCTGACCGTCTCCGAGGATGAGATCAGGGCACAGCGTGCAGGCGGCAATGATACCGGCGTGCTGCTCGGCCTTGTAGATGGCTCTGAGGTCGCGCCGGACCTCGTCGCGCGGTATCGGGGCAAGGTTCCGCGCCGTCCGTGAACCCGTCCGGTGCAACCAAAAAGGCCGCATCCCGAAGGATACGGCCCTGAAACGCAATCAAAGGCGGTCTTACTTGATCTTGCCTTCTTTGTATTCAACGTGCTTGCGCGCAACCGGGTCATACTTACGGACAACCATCTTTTCAGTCATGGTGCGGGCGTTTTTCTTGGTCACGTAGAAATGGCCTGTCCCCGCCGAGGAGTTCAGACGAATCTTGATGGTGGTTGGCTTAGCCATGTTAAGTCTCCTGCTGCGCGCGCCCTCCGGTGAGGGGGCGCATAAATCCTGAAACCCGGCTTTTAACCGGATGCCCGGGCGAGTCAACTGCAAAAGCTCCGACAGGCGCGCTGCTGTGAACGGCTCCTGTCTGCCGGAGATCGCAGGGCCTGCGAGCGAGCTTGCACGGGCAAGGCCGCCACTGCGCCGCGGTGATTTCTGCAACAGCGTCCGTCAGGTGATCAACCGGCCATCCCGAGGGCGCAATAACCTCCAGGGCATGATCGCCGAAGCTTCCGGGCACAGGCACTATGGACCCGGCGAGGCGCGCTGTGCACGCGGAACCTGCCCCTCGGCCCCACGGGGCCATAATTATGCGCGGAAGGCCTGTAAGCCGGATTCTGTTCCCCGGGGTACCCCGGTTCGATGACCATTCCTCTGACCATACGGTTGCCCGTATGGCTACAGCTGCCAACCCGGATCTGCTGGGGCAAAAGCGGCCCCGCCTTCCGTTGCCGGTCGGCGCGCGATCCCTATTTGGCATTGCTCCCGGTGGGGCTTGCCGTGCCGCTTCTGTTGCCAGTCGCGCGGTGGGCTCTTACCCCACCGTTTCACCCTTACCCGCCACTGGTTTCGGTTGCCCGACCGGGTGACAAGGCGGTTTCTTTTCTGTGGCGCTTTCCGTCGGGTTGCCCCGCCCGGGCGTTACCCGGCACCGTTGCTTCTGGGAGTCCGGACTTTCCTCGATCCTGTTGCCAGGACCGCGGCCATCCGGCCTTCCGCGCGCTGCCGGTGGTGCGCCGAAAGCGGCCTCAAGTCAATGGGGATGATCATGTGGCCGCAGGTACTGCCGGACGCTTTTCTCACCGCAGAACGTCGCCTGCGCTGTACCAGAGCCGGCAGTCCGCATCGCAGACCGGCCCCTCCCGCCAGGGTGCAAAGCGCAACCGGGTTGCGGCGAGAAGCGTTTCGTCGTCCACATCGGCGGTATAGCCGGCCGCGCGCGCCGCCGCGCGGAAATTCTGCGGCGTGTCGGCGTGCCCCGCCATCGGGCCGGCAAGCCCCCTGCGCGCCAGCCTGGCCCAGTCGAACCGCGGCCCGGGATCAGATTTTCGCCCGGGCGCCATATCAGAGTGGCCGATGACATCCTCAGGCGCAATCGGATGCCGTGCAAGAATGCCGGTCAGGAGGTCTTCAAGCGCTGCCATCTGAGGCTCAGGAAAGGGATGTCTGCCGGTATTGTCGAGTTCAATGCCGACTGAGCGGGAATTGATATCACCGAGACCACGCCACTCGCCCGCACCTGCATGCCAGGCGCGATCATTTTCATCGACCATTTGTGTGATCTCGCCCCTGCGGTCGATGAGATAATGCGCTGATACCTCCGATGCCGGATCACAGAGCCGGTCGAGCGCTGCCGCAGCATCTGCCATAGCTGTATAGTGAAGGACCACGATATGGGGTGTCAGGCCGTTACGGCGCGCACCGAAGTTCGGTGACGGACGGGAATTCATCCCGGCAGATCAGCCGTTGGAGGCCCTGCGAAACGGTCTCGGATCCCACCTGCAGGCATAGCCGTCACCATCCGGATCAAGTCCGAGGCGATCGCGCGCAGGCCCGCCCCGCGAAAGGAATTCGATCTGCGCCAGATCCGGCGAGGCATATTTCGCGCAGTTACGTTCTGCCCGTGCGGCACCATTCAGGCCGGCGCGGGAATAAACTTTTGTTCCGACCGGATGCGATGTCTGCAGAGCAAAGGCCACTACATTGGGCTGATCTCCGGATGTGCGCTCGGGCAGCGCCGTGGGGGCCACGACTTCGTACTGCGCTTTGTTCCGCTCAATCCGCGCCGCGTCGCTTTCGATTGTCTGACGTTCCGCCACGGCGGCAAAATCATTTTCATCCGAGATACCCGGGTTGTTCACAGCACCAGGTGCCGGATTAGCCGGGCTTGCCTGTAATGGGGCAACACCCGAATTCAGTGCAGCCCCCTGCGCCCCGCCGGGGCGTGTGGCCTCGAGAACCCGCGTAGCTTCAAGTGCTGTCGCTTCGGCTGAACCGGCAACCGGCTCATAACCGGTCACGGGCCCCGGAGCACCAGTGCCGCCGGGCGGCGCAATGATTGTGTCAGGCACCCTGGTGGTGGAGGATTCAAGCGCGGCGTTACGCGACTGAATGCTGTAGGTATCGAAACCGACCCCCCGTGCACTGTCAGGAATTTGCTGGGCGCAGGCCGCAAGTCCGGCCAGCAGAAAGGGTGCAAGAGTTAAACGGATGCGCATCATCAGGGCCTGTGTGTTCTGGTTTTCCCGGAAGGTTACCACCATTTTCCGGGCTTTGCCACAAATCCCGCCGATTGCTCGAGGCGGTAGGCCGCCGACAGCAGGTCTGCCTCCGCCCAGGGCTGTCCGATGAGTTGCAGACCCAGCGGCAGCCCCTGTTTATCGAGACCCGCAGGCACTGAAATGCCGGGCAGACCGGCAAGGTTGACCGTTACGGTAAATACATCGTTGAGATACATCGCAACAGGGTCTGCATCGGTCATTTCCCCGAGGCCAAAGGCCGCCGAAGGCGTCGCCGGCGTCAGGATGGCGTCGATCCCGGCGGCAAAGACCTCTTCGAAATCTCGTTTGATCAGGGTGCGGACTTTGCGCGCGCGGTTGTAATAGGCATCATAGAACCCTGCCGAGAGCACATAGGTTCCGATCATCACACGGCGCTGCACTTCCGGCCCGAAACCTTCGGCGCGGGTCTTTTCATACATCTGTGTGATGCCGTCACCCTGCTCAAGCGTCGCACGGTGGCCGTACCGCACACCGTCATAGCGTGCGAGGTTTGAGGACGCCTCCGCCGGTGCGATCACGTAATAGGCAGGCAGCGCATATTTGGTATGTGGCAGTGAAATATCGACAATCTCGGCACCGGCATCTTTCATCATCGCGATGCCGTCCTGCCAGAGCGCTTCGATCTCATCGGGCATTCCGTCCATGCGGTACTCTTTCGGGATACCGATCTTTTTGCCACGGATGTCACCGGTCAGTGCGGCCTCGAAATCGGGCACCGGAATATCGGCGGACGTGCTGTCTTTGGGGTCATGCCCGCACATCGCTTCCAGCATGATCGCCGCATCGCGCACGGATTTGGTCATCGGGCCGGCCTGATCGAGCGAGGAGGCAAAGGCCACGATCCCCCAGCGCGAGCAGCGACCGTAGGTTGGTTTGATCCCGACCGTGCCGGTAAAGGCCGCCGGTTGCCTGATCGACCCGCCTGTGTCCGTGCCGGTTGCGGCAAGGCAGAGATCCGCGGCCACCGCAGAGGCGGACCCCCCAGAGGACCCGCCCGGCGTCAGCGCCGCGTCGTCATTGCCGCGCCGCCACGGGTTAACAGCATTGCCGTAAACAGATGTTTCATTCGATGAACCCATCGCGAACTCGTCCATGTTGAGTTTGCCCAGCATCACCGCGCCTGCATCTGCAAGCTTCTGGCTCACAGTGGATTCGTATTCCGGCAGAAACCCCTGCAGGATCCGCGAACCCGCCTGAGACGCTACACCTTTGGTGCAGAAAAGATCCTTGATCCCGATCGGCAGACCACACATCGCGGGGGCATCTCCCGCCGCCAGCCGCGCATCCGCCGCCGCTGCGCGTTCCAGCGCCAGCTCAGGTGTTTTGTGCACGAAAGCGTTGAGAGCGCCCGCACCCTCGATGGCCGCAAGACAGGCCTCTGTGAGATCCTTTGACGTGGTCTCGCCTGCCCGCAGCGCATCGCGCGCCTCTGCCAGCCCCAGTTTGTTCAGATCGCCCATTACTCAACCACCTTCGGTACTGCAAAAAACCCCTCGCGCGCGTCGGGCGCATTCGCGAGGATTTTATCCTGCTGGTCGCCTTCAAGCACCTCATCGGCACGCTGTGGCAGCACCTGCGGGGTCACGGAGGTCATCGGCTCCACCCCTTCGATATCCACCTCGCGCAGCTGCTCGATGAAACCCAGAATGGTATTGAACTCGCCTGCCAGCGCCGGGAGGGCCTCAGGCTCGACCCGGATCCGGGCCAGTTTCGCGACGCGCGCAGCTGTGGTCTCGTCAATGGACATCGAAAGGTTTCCTCTTCAGCTCAGAGCGCCGTTTACCGCGCAGCCTGCCGCTTGCCAAGCCCGGAGCGCAGGTAGATGGCGATCATCCACCCCAGCATCACGCCGTTGAGCATGTGCCAGACAAAATGCGTGCCCAAAGGCCACTGCGGACAGAGCGGCAGATCAGCTGTGCGAAAGGCCAGCGAGACAATCAGAAGCCCCGCGCCCAAAGCCAGCCCGCGCGCAAGTTCAGGTAAACGCCGGCGCAGCAGGACGGCGTAGATCAGAATAAGCAGTGGCACCGGCGCATAGCCCGCCGAAGACCCGAGCCCCGGGATCCTGTCAAAGACCGGCACCAGCAGGGCCGCACAGGGCACAAAAAGCGCCGTCGCGGCCAGTGCGGGCCAGAGGCCCATACCCCAGGCGTCCCGGTTCATCGCGTAGAGATAGAGAAGAATAAAAATCCCGATCGGGAGTACATCCGCCATCCCCGCCCAGACTTCGGCATGGGTGTGAAAGAGATAGCTGCCGACCCCGATGGCCCCCAGCACCAGACAGAGTGCGCGTGCCAGCGGCGCACCTGCCGCGCGCTGCCACATCACAGCCGCCGCCAGCACAAAGGCAAGATTGGTCATCGCATTCACAGGCTCTGACCAGTACTCCGGCCCTGTCCGCTCGCAATAGGCATCCACTGCCCGTGTCCAGTCCATGCTCTCTGAGACCCCTTTTTCCGCACGCCCTGCCCGAATGTCCCCGACCAGGGGCCACGCGGCGCGAAAAAAACCTTCCGGCCATGGGTCCCCAACCCGGCAAAACAGCACTACACTCGACCTATCGCATCACGGGAGAGGTTCAATGAAAATCATCTGGCTCGGACACGGCAGTTTCCGCATCGAAATCGAGGATCAGGTGTTGCTTCTGGACCCCTGGCTTACCGGCAACCCGATGCTCACCGATGCCCAGCACGCGCCCGCAACGCGGGGCGCGACGCATATCCTGATCACCCATGCGCATTTCGATCACATCACCGATCTGGTGCCGCTGTCGAAATCCCTCGGCGCACCTGCGGTCGGCATTTATGATCTGATGACCTGGTTTGAGGGCAATGACGGGCTCAGGACGGTGGGCTTCAACATGGGCGGCACGGTGCAGCTTGGCCGCGTCTCAGTGAGCCTTGTGCCTGCGCTGCATTCCACCTCGCTGGGCGGCGCACCCGACGCTCCTGTCGGGCGCGAAGCCGGGTTCATCATCCGGGGCGAGGGCCACACGATCTATGCCTCAGGTGATACCGGCATCATGGCCGACATGGACTGGATCGGCGCCTACTATAAACCCGACATCGGCATCCTGAGCGCAGGCGGGCATTTTACCATGGACATGGCCGGCGCCGCCTGGGCCGCGAAGCGCTACTTCGATTTCAAAACCGTTATTCCCTGCCATTACCGCACCTTTGATCTGCTCGAACAGTCCGCAGACGACCTGATCGCGGGCCTGCCGGGTGTCGATGTGATCGAGCCGCAGGTCATGGAGCCGATTTCCCTGTGATCACCGCCTCGCCGGAAATCGCGGCGATTGTCACGCGCTGGAATGAAGCAGTGCGCACATGTGACCGGGATACCGTCGAAAACCTGCTCTCGCGGGATGCAGCACTGCGCTATGTCGGCACCGCGTCGGGTGAACTCTGGAGCGGCAGCGTGCTGCGCCGCGGTTTGCCCGACCACTTCGCCGAAGTGCCTGATTTCAGCTACCGCAACCAGAGTACCGAAGCCTTTGAACAGGGCAGCACCGGCTGGGCTTTCTGGCATTCGGACATTCATTTCCATGACACGGGCGTGACGTCGGAATACCGGATCACCTTCATCTTCACCCTCGAAACAGGTGCCTGGAAAATAGTGCAGATCCACCTGTCGAACCCGACACCCAACTTTGAGAAACTGGGGATTGAACACAGCGCGCTGGATGCGCTGATGGCCGCGGCCCGCGACGGGTTCGAGACTGCCGGTCGCGAGGGTCTGGCCTCGGTGATGTTCACCGATGTGGTCGACAGCTCAGCGCTGGCAGATCTTGTCGGCGACCGTCTCTGGACGCTGAAAATTAACGCACACCTCGACATGGTGACGCATACCGTGACGCGTCACGGCGGAACACTGGTCAAATCTCTGGGCGACGGGACAATGTCGACCTTCCCCACCGTGCGTGCAGCACTGGATGCCGCGCTGAGCCTGCAGCAATCCTGTTTTTCCGACAGCACCGAGCCTGCCTTGCAGTTGCGCGCAGGCATTCACACCGGTGAGGTGATCGAAAACAAGGGCGACTTTTTCGGTACCGTGGTCAACAAGGCCGCCCGCATCGCCGCCAGTGCAGCTCCGGATGAAATCCGTCTCTCCGATGCCACCCGGATGCTCCTCGGGCGCAGCGTCGGTTACGCATTTGCCGACCCCGTCGATGTCCCGCTGAAAGGCCTTTCCGGTATGCATAAGACCTTCCGGCTGGAGCGTGGTTCTGAGAACTGAAGCAGCGCGCACACAAAGAGGTCAAAACCGGCCCTGAAGGACGGACGGGTCCCGGTCAGCGGCGGTGCAGAAAGAACGCGCGCAGCATGACTTCGGATTCTTCGGCGGCGATGCCGTCATAGACGTCCGGCGCGTGATGGCACTGCGGATGCGAAAAGATGCGCGGCCCCTGCGCCACGCCGCCCGACTTCGGATCATCTGCCCCGTAATAGAGCCGCGCGATCCGCGCCGCTGAAATGGCCGCCGCGCACATAGGACAGGGCTCAAGCGTCACATAGAGGTCGCAGCCAGTCAGCCGTTCTGAACCCAGTTCTGCGCAGGCCGCACGGATGGCCAGCACCTCTGCGTGGGCCGTCGGATCGTTAAGCTCCCGCGTCCGGTTGCCCGCCGCCGCGATGACGCGACCCTGCGCATCCGCGACAACGGCGCCCACCGGCACCTCGTCGCGTTTGGCCGCGGCGCGCGCCTCCGAGAGGGCCTGCTCCATGAAAGACGTAAAGACCATGTGCCGGTGTCCCCCAAAGCGGCCCCTTTCGCAAGAGCCCCGAACAGGATATGCGGCCCCCATGACCGCGTCCAAAACGCCCGAAGGCGACCGCATTGCCAAAGTCCTGAGCCGCGCCGGTGTCGCAAGCCGCCGCGAAGCCGAGCGCATGATCGCCATCGGCCGGGTCTCTGTGAACGGCAAAGTGATCGGTTCACCGGCACTGAACGTGACAGCAGCAGATAAAATCGAGGTGGACGGCAAGCCCGTGGGCGCGCCAGAGCCACCGCGTCTGTGGCTTTATCACAAGCCGGTGGGCCTCGTGAGCACCGATGCCGACGAAAAGGGCCGCGAGACGATCTATGACAGTCTGCCCGAAGATATGCCGCGGGTGATGAGCATCGGACGCCTCGACATCAATTCTGAGGGTCTGCTGCTGCTCACCAATGACGGCGCGGTCAAGCGGCGGCTTGAGCTGCCCTCGACAGGCTGGCTGCGACGCTACCGTGTGCGGGTGAACGGCCGGCCCACGGATGATACGCTGGAGCCGCTGCGCCGGGGCGTGACCGTTGACGGCGAAAGATTTCAGCCGATGACCGTCAGCCTCGACCGGCAGCAGGGGGCCAACGCCTGGCTGACCGTGTCACTGCGCGAAGGACGCAACCGCGAAATCCGCCGTGCGCTCGGCGATGTGGGCCTCGTCGTAAACCGGCTGATCCGCATCAGCTATGGCCCCTTCCGGCTGGAAAGCCTGAAGCCGGGCGAGGTTGAGGAAGTGCGCCGGAAAATCGTGCGCGACCAGCTGGGCCTGCCCGACGAAGAACCGGCAGCCCCCGCCCGCGCGACAGCCCCGAAGAAACCCGGCGGCAAACGACCCGCCGGTGTCAGGCACACCCGCGCCCCACACCGCCCGAAGCGATGACAGGCCCTGAAACGTGACGTCCGGGCGGCGAAATTCCCCCTGTAAAAGAGCGCCGGCCGGCACCAGATTGATACATATGCCTGCGAACTGTACCGTCGGGCGGTGCATTGCCCCCCGCACGCCGGGTCTGACCGATTGAGAACTGGCGCGGGTGCAGCAATGCACTTATATTAAACCGAGTTGCCGTGCAGGGAGAGAGCATGACACCGACCACGTTTCAGAAGACCGCCTATGTGGCGTTGCTCCTGGTGATGCTCGGCATCGCCTCCGGACTGCTGGGCGGGGTCTGACGCATGGCGCAGCGCTTTGGCGGAAAATACAGCCCCGGCGGCAGTACAGACGGGTCTGACCGACCGGCCGCTTCCTATTCCGGCGCGCGTGTCGATCCGGTGGGCGCGCGGGCAAATCTGATGTTCCTGCCCGCCGTGACCCTGCTTTTCACCTCGCTTTTTAACGGAGCACTCGGGCTTGCGACCGGTGTTGCCGGTGCCGGCATTCTCAGCCTCGGCGCATGGCTTCTGCGCGGCGGGCTGCAGGCCGAGGCGTCGTGGCATGCCCGTAAAGTGGCGCGTCGCCCTGCTCTGCCACGCAAAATTCTCGCCGCTTTGCTGGCGGGCGCCGGCATCGGGCTGGGCGCTGTCAGCCATGGCAGCGGACTGGTTGCGGCGGTGCGCGTGGGGAGGGTCTTGACAGGGCTGCACCTCGCCGCATTCGGCGCCGACCCGCTCAGCGACAAAGGGATGGAAGGCATTGATACTTTTCAGCAGGACCGCGTGGCCCGCGTGGTCGATGAGGCTGACAAACACCTCGCAGCCATGCGCGACGCGCTGCTGCGCGCCGGCGACCGCGATGTCATGACCCGGCTGGAACAGTTTCAGGAAACCGCCCGCAGGCTTATCAACACGGTCGAGGACGATCCGCGCGATCTGACGGCCGCACGCAAATATCTTGGCGTCTATCTGATGGGCGCGCGGGATGCTTCGGTCAAATTTGCCGATATCTATGCCCGCAGCCGGGACGCAGAGGCCAAAACCGACTACCTCGTCCTGCTGGACGATCTGGAGCGTAATTTCGCAGCACGCAATGAAAAGCTGCTGCTGGATGACCACAGTGACCTGACGGTCGAAATCGAGGTCCTGCGGGACCGTCTGCAACGCGAGGGGGTCCGGACAGAATGACGCCCACAATGAAAGGAACCCGATATGTCTGAGGCAACACGCGCGAGCGCCCAGGAAACCCTGGCCCAGGTCGAAGAAGTAACAGCGGTTGTGCTGCCCGTGCCCGCAGAAGCCAATGCCATCGTGCCGCTGGCCGATGCGGATGAACCTGCAAGCGCAGAAATCAGACAGCGCATGAACGAGATCGACATGGAGGATACCAACTCCATCGTGTCTTTTGGCAGCCGCGCGCAGGTCGAGTTGCAGGAGATCAGCCAGGCGATGCTGGGCGGTGTGCGCAACAAAGACGTGGGCCCGGCCGGTGACAGCCTGCGCAACATCGTCTCGACGATCCGGGGGTTTTCGGTCTCCGAGCTCGACGTGCGCCGCAAACGCAGCTGGTGGGAAAAACTGCTTGGCAAGGCCGCGCCCTTTGCGCAGTTCACCGCCAAATTCGAGCAGGTGCAGGACCAGATTGACCGCATCACCGATGATCTGCTGAAACACGAGCATACGCTGCTCAAAGACATCAAATCGCTTGATGTGCTGTATGAAAAAACACTGCAGTTCTATGACGAGCTGGCGCTTTACATCGCCGCCGGCGAAGAGAAGCTGCGCGAGCTGGACGAAACCGTGATCCCTGCAAAAGCCGCCGATGTCGAGGCCGCCGCGGAGAAAGATCAGGTGATGGTGGCGCAGGAGCTGCGCGATCTGCGCGCCGCCCGCGATGACCTCGAACGCCGGGTGCATGATCTGAAACTGACCCGTCAGGTGACGATGCAGTCGCTGCCCTCGATCCGTCTGGTGCAGGAAAACGACAAATCGCTGGTGACCAAGATCAACTCCACGCTGGTGAATACAGTGCCGCTCTGGGAGACCCAGCTGGCCCAGGCGGTGACCATCCAGCGCTCTGCCGAGGCCGCAGCGGCGGTGCGGGACGCCAATGACCTGACCAATGAGCTGCTGACGGCCAATGCGAAAAACCTGCGCGAGAGCAACAAGATGATCCGTGAAGAGATGGAACGCGGCGTCTTTGACATCGAGGCCGTCAAACAGGCCAATGCGGATCTGATCGGCACCATCGAGGAGTCGCTGCAGATCGCAGACGAGGGCAAGGCCCGCCGGGCCGCAGCAGAGAAAGACCTCAAAGAGATGGAGACAAAGCTGCGCGATACGCTTGCCTCGGCCAAAGCCCGCGGCGATGGCACCGGGGACAATACCGGCACTTCTGTACCGCGCTGAATGTCCATGCGGGCGTCCGTCAACAGGCTGAGGCACGGGTGCACTGTGAGTGCCGCACTGCTGGCTCTCGCAGCCTGTGAGACGGGCGTGCTGACCAGCAGTGCGGTGCCCCGCGCCCGGCCCGCTGTCGCAGCACAGGCCCCGCAAATCGTGCCGACCTCTCAGGAGAGCGCCGCCCTGCGCAGCTATCTGGTGCAGGTGCAGACCGCACAGATGGGTCAGGGCCTGCTGCGCGACGACGGCGGTGGCCCGGACACGCCCTTTTCTGCGGACACGCTGGCAACAAACTTTGAACGTATCGTCTTTTATGACGAATATGCCACCGCTCTGCAGGGACGCGGCGGCGAAAGCCCCTTGCGCCGCTGGTCGTCACCGATCCGGATGGAGATCATCTCGGGTGCCTCTGTCCCGCCCAGCCAGCGCGAAGCTGACAACATCAACATCCGCAACTACGCCAAACGGCTTTCGGATGTCTCCGGCCATCCGATCAGCTTTTTCGGGCGACCGAATTTTGTGATCGTGATCGCCAGTGAAGACGACCGGAGTGCCGCCCTCGATGCCGCTGCGGCACGAATTCCGGGCATCACCGCAAGCAGCCTGGATGCGCTCAGATCGCTTTCACGCGACACCTACTGCGCGGTTGCAGCCTATGCCGCCGGAACGGATGCCAGCACATATACGGCCGCCGTGGCACTGATCCGCGCGGAGAACCCCGGGCTTCTGCGGCTGAGTTGTATTCACGAAGAGCTGGCACAGGGCATGGGACTTGCCAACGACAGCCGGGATGCGCGCCCTTCGATCTTTAACGACGATGACGAATTTGCGCTGCTGACGAACCACGATGAGTTGCTGCTGAAAATGCTCTATGACCCGCGGCTGAAGCCTGGCATGCGCGCGGACGAAGCCGCACCGATCACCCGCATCATCGCCCGCGAACTGGTCAGCGGGCCGCTTTGACGATGCTGATGCACTACATGATGAAAACAATATAAAGGACTGACATTATGGGTATTTTTGATTTTCTCTCCGGAGAGTTCATTGATGTCATCCACTGGACGGATAACACCCGTGACACCATGGTCTGGCGTTTCGAGCGCGAGGGTCATGAGATCAAGTACGGCGCAAAGCTGACTGTGCGCGAAGGCCAGGCAGCGGTCTTTGTGCATGAAGGACAGCTGGCAGATGTCTTTACCCCCGGTCTTTACATGCTCGAGACCAATAACATGCCGATCATGACCACGCTGCAGCACTGGGATCATGGTTTCCGCAGCCCGTTCAAATCCGAGATCTATTACGTTAATACCACCCGCTTTAACGATCTGAAGTGGGGCACGAAAAACCCGGTGATCTGCCGTGATCCGGAATTCGGGCCGGTGCGTCTGCGGGCCTTTGGCACCTATTCCATCCGGGTCGCGGATCCTGCGAAGTTCCTTGTGGAAATCGTTGGAACCGACGGGGAATTCACGATGGACGAGATCAGCTTTCAGATCCGCAATATCATCGTGCAGGAGTTTTCACGCACCATTGCCCGCGCCGGCATCCCGGTCATGGATATGGCCGCGAACACCCGCGAACTCAGCACGCTTGTGGGCAAAGAAATCAGCGCGCAACTCGCCGAATACGGCCTTGCCATGCCGGAACTTTATATTGAAAACATATCATTGCCGCCCGCAGTTGAAGAAGTGATGGATAAACGCTCTTCTATGGGTGTCATCGGCAATCTCAACGAATACATGCAGTTTCAGGCCGCCGAAGCGCTCGGACGGGACGGTGCAGGTGCTGGTGCAATTCAGGCCGGTGTCGGCGCGGGTCTTGGCATGCAGATCGGACATACGATGGCGCAGCAGGCCGGCCCCTGGGGCGCCCGTCCCGCTGGCGCGGCAGTACCACCGCCACCGCCACCCGTGGAACATGTCTGGCACATCGCCGAGAACGGCCAGACCCGCGGTCCGTTCTCCAAGGCATCGATGGGGCGGATGGCCTCGGATGGCACCCTGACACGCGAAACCATGGTCTGGACGCCGGGCCAGGATGGCTGGATGAGCGCAGGCGATGTCACCGAACTGGCGCAGCTTTTTACTGTACTGCCACCGCCACCCCCGCCACCTGCGTGAAACTGAAACGCCGCCTGACGCGTATATGAAAGGACCCCACCCCGTGCCGGGAGGCCCGCTTGAGATACCACCGCCGCACATGGTTGAAATGGCTGCACTGGAGCATGCTGCCGCTCGTGCTCTGGTTCACTTTTGTACAGCCCGACGACATCCGCCCGCTGGGCGAGGAAGCTTTTATGTTTCACTCAGTCCTCGGTCTGATTTTTGTCAGCCTTGCGCTGCTCTGGACGGCAGACTACATGCGTCGCGGACTTGCCGGGCGTCCGGGACCAAAGCTCACGGGGCGGCTGCGCACCCTGCATTTGCTGATGCACCGCACGCTGATCTGGGGGCTTTTTCTGGTGGCCTTCACCGGGTTTTTGCTGGGGCTGACCTCAACAGTCCTGCTTTGGGCCGGCGGCATCGTTCCCATCGCGCCGCCGCTGGGCCTGCCCCGCGCCAACGATCTGGTGGGCTCTGTGCACGCGATCGAGTTTTACACGCTGGCCGCTCTTGTCGCCGGGCACGCTCTTTTTCACATCTGGCGCCATTTCGGCCTGCACGACAATGCCCTGCGCATTATGGTGCCGCGCGCGCTGCACCGGTTCCTGTGAAACGCAGACCGCCATTGCGAAAAAAAGGAGCCGCCCGGTGACCCGCCGCACCCTGACCGTTATTCTGCACTGGTCGGTGCTCTGCCTTCTGATGCTGTTGCTGGCCGCAGGCAGCAGCCATGCCGTATTGTCCTGGATCTTCGGACTGGCCGGGCTCGCGATGACGGGCCTCGCCCTCGTTTTTGGCCTGATGAACGGTCCCGGGCCAAAACTCACCGGCAGTCTGCGCGCAGCCCACCCCTGGGCGCATCGCGCGCTTTATGCCCTGCTTGGCTGGAGTGCGCTGGCGGTTCTCACAGCGGCCACAGGCAATGCCCTGCCGGGTCCCTCGCCGCGCAATCTGCTGGTCGCCTTGCTGGGCGCGGGCCTGTTGCACGGCATCTTTAATCTGTGGCGCAGCACGACGCTGAACGATGGCGCGCTGCGCCGAATGCTGCCTGTGCGGAAAGGATAGAGATGGCTTCTGATCTGCCGCCACCCGCCCCTGCCGCACCGCAGGCAGAGCATCATTTCCCCTGTGATACCTGCGGCTCCGATCTCCGCTTTGATCCTGGCGCAGGCCAGATGATCTGCGATCATTGCGGCAATACCGAACCTCTCGATCACGGCCCCTGGCGCGCCGCCACCATCCGCGAGCTTGATTTTCAGGATGCCCTGAGCGATGCCCTGCCGCGGGCGGATATGGAAGTCACCCGGGTGTCCAAATGTCCCAACTGCGCGGCCGAAGTGGAATTTGACCCGCAGGTACACGCCACCGAATGCCCTTTCTGTGCGACACCCGTGGTCGCCGATACCGGCACACACCGGCACATCAAACCGCGCGCGGTCCTGCCCTTTGGCCTTGACGAGCCGACCGCGCATGCCGCGATGAACGACTGGCTCGGCGCTTTGTGGTTTGCGCCCTCAGGCCTCAAAGACTACGCGCGCAAAGGGCGCAGAATGCAGGGTATCTATGTCCCTTACTGGACCTTCGATGCCGATACCGCGTCGGGCTATACCGGCGAGCGTGGCACAGTCTATTACGAGACCCGGACAGTGATGCGCAAAGAGGGCCCCGAGAAAGTGCGGGTGGCCAAAGTGCGCTGGCGCTCAGTCAGCGGCCGCGTCGCACGCTTTTTCGACGACGTTCTGGTGCTGGCCTCGCGCAGCCTGCCCAAACGGTTCACCGATGCGCTGGCGCCCTGGGACCTGGCCGCGCTCGAGCCCTACACGCCCGAATACCTCGCCGGCTTTCGCGCCGAAGGCTATGCGGTGACCCTCGAAGAAGGCTTTGCCGAAGCACGCACCGTCATGGATGCGACCATTGCCCGCGACATCCGCTTTGATATCGGCGGTGACCGCCAGCGTATTCATTCGGTGGATACAACCGTGCGCGACGTGACTTTCAAACATGTGCTGCTGCCGGTCTGGCTGGCGGCCTATAAATATCGCGGAGAAACCTTTCGTTTTGTGGTCAACGGGCGCACGGGCAAGGTGCAGGGCGAACGGCCCTGGTCCACGGTTAAAATCGCGCTTGCGGTGATCGCGGGGGCGATTGTCGCGGCCGTCTTCGGCTATCTCTATGCGATGAACCAATGAGCGACTATGACACCCTCACAGGCCTTTTGCAGGCCCGCTATTCCTGCCGGGCCTTCCGCCGCGACCCGGTGTCACCAACTGACATCAGGGCGATCATCAATGCCGCGCGCCATGTGCCGTCCTGGTGCAATGCCCAGCCCTGGCAGGTCACGGTGACCACCGGCGATGCGACGGAGCGGTTCCGAAATGCCCTGCAGGAGGCGGTGGCCGGCGGCACCCCCGCGCCCGATCTCGACCCGCCCGACGGCTATCCCGGCATCTACGGCGACCGCCGCAGGGCCTGCGGCTGGCAGCTTTACGACGCAGTGGGTGTTGAGAAAGGCGACCGTGCAGCCTCGGCGGCACAGATGATGCGCAATTATTCCCTTTTTGACGCGCCGCACGTGGCCATTATCACGAGCCCGCGCGCGCTCGGCGCCTATGGTGCAATGGACAGCGGTGGCTTCGTCACCGCCTTCACCCTGGCCGCACGCGCCCGGGGGGTCGATACGATCGCCCAGGCGGCCATCGCCTTTTACGCAGGCTTCGTGCGCAGGCATTTTGACCTGCCAGAAGATCGAATGGTCCTGTGCGCCATCTCCTTTGGCTACGCCGACGCCGACCACCCGGCCAACGGCTTTCGAACCGAACGGGCCGCGGTGGCGGATATACTGGATCTGCGATCATGAGGGCCCTGCTGCAACGGGTCACCGGGGCCTCTGTCACCGTTGACGGCGAAGTAACTGGCCGCACCGGGCCCGGGCTGCTCATTCTTGTGTGCGCGATGCCCGGCGACGACTTTGACACGGTCCGCGCCCTGGCGGCAAAAATCTCAAAACTGCGCATCTTTCGGGACCCGGAAGGCAGGATGAACCTCTCGCTCACGCAAACCGGTGGCAGCGCACTTGTGGTAAGCCAGTTCACCCTCGCCGCAGACACCTCGCGCGGCAACAGACCGGGCTTTTCCGGGGCCGCAAAACCCGATGAGGCCGAAACGCTGTATCTGCAGTTCGCAGATTGCCTGCGGAACCTGAACATTCCTGTCGAAACCGGGCGGTTCGGAGAAGAGATGAAAGTGGCACTTGTCAATGACGGTCCCGTCACCCTCTGGCTCGACACAGAAAATCCCTGAGCAGACTTGTCAGCCGTCACGTTCACAGGCACAAATCCGGCTATGCAGAATAAAGACCTCCTCCGGGCGCTTTTTGACGCAGGCGTCCGGGCCGTACGCGGCGATACATCTGTCGCCAACGCGCTGATCGACACGCCCTGCCCCGCGCCGGATCAGATCATCGCAGTGGGCAAAGCCGCCGCCGCCATGGCGCGCGCGGCGGCGGATCAGTTCGGCGAGGTACCGCTGCTGATCGTAACCAAATACGGCCACAGCGAGGATGCCCCCGACCATGCGGAGATCATCGAGGCGGCCCATCCCGTGCTGGATGAAAACTCGCTGAAGGCCGGCGCCCGCATCCGCGAGATCGCCGGAGCGATGGCGCAAGGCACTCATCTGATGATGCTGGTTTCGGGTGGTGCCTCGGCACTGGCAGAGGACCCGGTGGACGGGCTCGATCTCGCAGGCCTGAGCGCGCGGGCGCGCGACATGCTGGCCTCGGGCGCGGACATACATGCCATGAACGCCGCCCGCAAAAAGCTGAGCCGTATTAAAGGCGGCGCTTTGCTAAGGGAATTTAAGGGCGCGCGGGTAAGTACGCTGGCGATCTCTGATGTGCAGGGGGATGCCCTGTCAGTGATCGGATCGGGCATCGGAGACGCGCCGGAGAATCCTCCCTTTGAATTTTACCCGCGCATTGTGGCAAGCAACCGCATCGCCCGGGCAGCCGTCTCGGCCACAGCGGCAGAGCGTGGCCTGCCGGTACAGACCGACGCCGAGACCCTTTACGATGACATCAACACGATTGCGCCACAGATCGCAGAACGGCTGACATCCGGTGCACCGGGTCTGCATCTTTTCGGCGGCGAGCCCACCGTCGTGCTGCCGGCAAACCCCGGCCAGGGCGGACGCAACCAGGCGCTGGCCCTGCTGATCGCGCGCGCCATTGCCGGCACGCAGGGGCTGCAGGTGCTGGTGGCAGGCACCGACGGCACCGACGGGCCCACCGATGCGGCGGGCGCGATCATCGACGGTGATACCTGGGAGGCATCGGGCGAAGACGCCCTGAAACGCGCCGACGCAGGCCCCTGGCTCGATGCGCGGGGCGCGTTGCTGCGCACCGGACCCACAGGCACGAATGTGATGGACCTCGCGATCGCCCTCAAAGCATGACGGCCCCCGCTTGACAGAAGCTGCCCGTCCGGCAACCGTCAGCACATGACCGAAAACACCCTGCGCGAGATCGAAGAGCTGCCCGATATGGGCATCACCCTGTCAGATGGCTGCCGTCTTTCTGCACGGGTCTGGCGGCCCGTCGACGCCGGAGACGATCCCGTTCCGGCAATTCTGGAATACCTTCCCTACCGCAAGCGCGACGGCACCTGCGCACGTGATGCGCTGACCCATCCCTGGTTTGCCGCGCGCGGCTATGCCTGCATCCGCGTCGATATCCGCGGCAACGGCGACAGTGAAGGCCTGATGGAGGATGAATATACAGCTCAGGAACTCACCGATGCCGTCGAGGTCATCGCCTGGCTTGCCGCACAGCCATGGTGTTCAGGCAGCGTGGGCATGATGGGCATCAGCTGGGGCGGGTTCAACGGTCTGCAGGTTGCAGCCCTTGACCCTCCGGCGCTGAAAGCGGTCATCACGCTGTGCTCAACGGTGGACCGCTTTGCTGATGATATCCATTACAAAGGTGGCTGCCTGCTCAACGAAAATCTTGGCTGGGGCGCGACCATGTGGGCCTATTCCTCGCGCGCGCCCGATCCGGCCCTGCGTGAGAACTGGCGCGAAATGTGGATGCAGCGGCTGGAGAACGAGCCCTTTCTGCCGTCGGTCTGGCTGCGCCACCAGCGCCGCGATGCCTACTGGCGGCATGGCTCGGTGATTGAAAATTACAGGGCGATCAAAGCGAAGGTGCTTGCCATAGGCGGCTGGGGTGACGCCTATAAGAACGCCGTACCGCAGATCGTGACCGGTATCGCAGGTGCCAAAGGCATCACCGGCCCCTGGGTGCATAAGTATCCGCATTTTGCCGTGCCGGAACCGCGCATCGGCTTTCTGCAGGAAGCACTGCGCTGGTGGGATCACTGGCTGAAAGGCGAAGATACCGGCGTGCCCGATGATCCGGACTACCGCGCCTTTGTCATGGACGGTGTGCGCCCCCGGCGCTGGTACGCAGAACGACCCGGAAGGTGGGTCGCCGAGGCCGACGGCGCCACCGCACATATGCCGCACCGCACGCTTTACCTCACCGCCAACGGGCTCTCGGACGGGCCGGCACGGCTGAATGCCCGGGTGCGCTCGCCGCAGGACTGCGGGGCAGAGGCCGGCGAATTCTGCGCGATCTGGCTGGGGCCGGAAATGCCGGGAGATCAGCGTGACGATGACGCACGTTCGGCCTGTTTTGATAGCGGCCCGCTGGAGCAGGACACAGATATATTCGGCGCCCCTGTTGTGCGGCTTTCGCTTGCGTCAGATCAG
>CBDUCB010000024.1:0-23731 GCA_965365545.1 uncultured Roseobacter sp.
TGCGGTTTCAACCAGCAGACCGGCCTCGTAAAACCTGACGTATCCCGTTCAGAGCCAGTCGCTGCGCCCGGTGCCGCGGGCTTCTTCCACGTTTGCAAAGCCGTCTTTCGCCAGCAGCGCATCAAGTTCTTCGGCTATTCTGGCGGCCAGAGACAGCCCGCCATACACAAGACCGGTATAAAGCTGCACAGCGCTGGCGCCTGCACGGATTTTTGCATAAGCCTGCGCCCCGCTGGCTACGCCGCCGACGCCGATGAGCGGGATATCCGTAAGGCCGGAAAGCTGCGCCAGAACCCGCGTGGCGGGCACAAAAAGCGGCTGGCCGGAAAGCCCACCGGCCTCGCCGCGCTGCGGGCTTGTCAGGCCGTCGCGCGCAAGTGTCGTATTGGTGGCAATGATCGCATCAATGCCGGCATCTTTCGCCACCACGGCAATATCGCCGATCTCCTGTGGTGTCAGGTCGGGCGCAATCTTCAGAAAAACCGGCGTGTCCGCGTGCACCGTCATCACCCCGTCGAGCAGGGCCGCAAGCGCGTCTGCCCCCTGCAGATCGCGCAGCTTTTCTGTATTGGGCGACGAGACATTGACTGTGGCAAAGCTGACATGCGGCGCCATGCGCGCCATGACACGCGCGAAATCCGCGGCGCGGTCAGGGCTGGTTTTGTTGGCACCGAGGTTGATGCCCACCGGCACAACAGTATCCGCCGCCGCGATCCGCTCAGCGATGGCCTCCATCCCGTCGTTGTTAAAGCCGAACCGGTTGATTGCCGCGGCGTCAGCAGTCAGACGAAAGAGGCGGGGCCGGGGGTTGCCCGGCTGTGGCTCCGGCGTGGCAGCACCACATTCCAGAAAACCAAAACCCGCCCGCGACAGGGGTCCGAGCGCCTCGGCGTTTTTGTCAAAGCCGGCAGCAAGCCCCACGGGGTTGGGCAGGTCAATGCCTGCAACCCGGGTGCGCAGACGCTCTGAGGTCACCGGACCGGGCGCAGATGCCATGCCCGTCTGCAGCGCCCGCAGCGCAACCTTATGCGCAGTCTCGGGATCGAGCCGTCGCAGCAGGGTCATGCCGATCTTTTCGATCGTCCGGCTCACCCGCGCGCTCCTGCCGTGACACCAATCACCCGGCGGCCTCTTCAAAGCCTGCGGGGAACTGGTGCGCCCCGTCTATCAGTGGCAAAGGCTGTGCCCAGAGGACATCGTCGAGCGTCATGACGCGGAAAAGATGCGGAAAGAGCTGATCACCGCGCGACTTTTCCCATTTCAGATCATCGCCAAGCCGGTCGGTGTCGATGGCCAGCAGCATCAGGCCGTCTTCTGAGGCAAAATGCTTTGCGGCTGTTTCCGCCACCTGGGCGGCAGTGGAGAAATGGACATAGCCGTCACTGATGTCGATGGGAGCGCCGCGGGTTTCGCCTTCGCTGCGCAGATGTGCCCACTCGGGGCTGCGGAATATCTTATATATTATCATGTCAGCGTGATGCCTCCGGAGACCGGCTGCGTCAAGCGGGCAGAAAACAGGCTTTGACGCAGGGGCAGCACCCGCCGGCCCGACAGAGGCTTTGACAGCCCCCCGGAACCGCGCCACGATATCCGGCGAACGTTCTGAGGGGAAAAATCATGAAACGATTCCTGACTGCCGGCGCTGTGCTGGCACTGACAACCGGGATGGCCGCGGCTGAGTACAGCCTGACCATCCTGCATACCAACGATTTTCACGCACGCTTTGAGCCGATCAGCAAATATGACAGCGGCTGCTCGGCCGAAGACGACGCGGCCGGCGAATGCTTTGGCGGCTCTGCGCGGCTGGTCACAGCCGTGGCCGACGCGCGGGCGCGCAGCAACAACTCGATCCTCGTGGATGGCGGCGACCAGTTCCAGGGCACTCTTTTTTACACCTATTACAAAGGTGCGCTTGCCGCCGAGATGATGAACAAGATGGGCTATGACGCGATGACCGTGGGCAACCACGAGTTCGACGACGGCCCCGAAGTGCTGCGCGGCTTCATGGATGCGGTTGAATTCCCGGTCCTGATGTCGAACGCGGATGTCTCCGCCGAGCCGTTGCTGGCCGACACCCTGGCTAAATCCGTGGTGATTGAGCGGGGCGGCGAAAAGCTGGGCCTTATCGGCCTGACGCCTGAGGATACTGACGAACTGGCCTCACCGGGTCCGAACATCACCTTCTCCGATCCTGTCGCTGCAGTGCAGGGCGAAGTGGACAAACTGACGGCGGAGGGCGTGAACAAGATCATCGTGCTGAGCCACTCAGGCTATAACACCGACCAGCGTGTTGCCTCGGAAACCACGGGTGTCGACGTGATCGTCGGCGGACACTCCAATACGCTGCTGTCGAACACCAGCGACCGTGCGGCAGGCCCGTATCCGACAATGGTGGGCAGCACCGCGATCGTTCAGGCCTATGCTTACGGCAAGTTTCTGGGAGAGCTCAACGTCACATTCGATGACGACGGCAACATCACCGAAGCCACCGGCGAGCCCGTTATTATGGACGCCGCCGTAACTGCAGATGAGGCCACTGTGGCCCGGATCAGCGAAGCGGCAGCACCTCTGGAAGAGATCCGCAACAAAGTCGTGGCCGAAACTGCGTCCGAGATTGTCGGCGTACGCGACACCTGCCGGGCGCAGGAGTGCGCGATGGGCAACCTGATCACCGACGCCATGCTGGCCCGGGTGAAGGATCAGGGCATCGACGTGGCGATCCAGAACAGCGGTGGTATCCGCGCCAGTATCGACGCCGGTGAAGTGACCATGGGCGAAGTGCTGACCGTTCTGCCTTTCCAGAACACGCTGAGCACCTTTCAGGTCACCGGTGCGACCCTCGTCGCCGCTCTCGAAAACGGTGTGAGCCAGCACGAAGAGGGGGCAGGGCGCTTCCCGCAGGTCTCGGGCATGAGCTTTGCTTTTGATGTCTCGCAGCCTGCCGGCAGCCGCGTCAGCGATGTGATGATCGGTGGCGCGCCGGTCGATCCGGAGAAGCTTTATGGCGTTGTCTCCAACAACTATGTACGCAACGGCGGTGACGGCTATGACATGTTCAAAGATGCGCAGAACGCCTATGACTTCGGTCCGGACCTTGCGGATGTCACGGCTGAATTTATCGCGGCCAATGCACCTTATGAGCCCTATGAGGACGGCCGCATTACGATGAAGTAAGCAGCGCCGGTATCTGCTGAAACAAAACGAAACGCGCTCTCCACTCCGGGGGCGCGTTTTTCGTCTCTGGTGGTCGCAGGCGGACATGCTAAATTCAGCACATGTGCGGACGTTTTTCCATCACCCTGCCTTCTGACGCGATGGCCCAGCTGTTTGCGGCGCAACCGGACAACGACCTGCCGGAGGTGCCCGACTACAATGTCTGTCCGACCAACCGCATACATGCGATCACCGGCGGTGACGACGCACCCCGCCGGCTCACGGCCATGCGCTGGGGCTTTCTGCCGCACTGGTATAAAAAGACAAACGGTGGCCCGCTGCTGATCAACGCGCGGGGAGAAACCATCGCTGAAAAACCCGCCTTTCGCAGCGCTGTCCGGCAGCGTCGTGCGATCGTGGTCGCCACCGGATTTTACGAATGGACAAAAACGCCGGAGGGAGAGCGGGACCCCTGGCACATCTTTGCATCAGATGGCGCGCCACTGGCCATGGCAGCGATCTGGCAGGACTGGACCGGTCCGGAGGGTGAAACCCTGCGCACCTGTGCGCTGGTGACCACAGCGGCAAACAAAACCATGAGCCGGATCCATCACCGAATGCCGGTGATCCTGGCACCGGATGACTGGCCGCTCTGGCTCGGCGAAGCCGGGCAGGGTGCAGCCCGTCTGATGAAAGCAGCCCCGGAGAATGCGCTGGAGATGTACCGCGTAGACCGGAAGGTCAATTCGAACCGCGCAAAGGGGCCGGAGCTAACCGACAATCGATAACGCCGCTTGCGCGCAGACACGGCATCAGTTGGTAACCATTCTGCTTGCGTATTCCAGCTCGCCGGTAATGCGGCGCGTCGTCCAGCCGAAATATTTGCCCACCATCTCCGGGTCGATGTTCACGATCATCTCCTGTCCCTCTTTCATCGGCGGCGTGGTCCAGAGGCCGTCCACATGAGTGACCGACAGGGTAGCGCCGCTGACATTCACGAAACGGATGGTGTCGCCTTCGGCAATAGCGGTGCGATAGGGGAAATAGGCGGAATCAAGGATGATAATGACGTGTTCGTCGGCCTGAGCACGGTCTGCGCTGAATGAGACTGATCCACACAGTACAAACGCAACTATTTTAACAGACTTAAGCAGCAAAGCTTCTTCCTCAGACCAGTCCCACCCAATCAGCAGATGTGAGTGTGATAGCCATGAATTTGGACTGAAATTGGCCCGCGCCATGACTTCGTAGCGGCATCGGATACACGCAGGCCGTGTTTCTTAGGGCGCAACAATTCAGTCGACGGGCGGACTTTCTAGTCATGGTGGAACTTATTTTGACATATTCCGGTCTTTTTCCGCCTCTGTCTGCGCTTCCAGCCAGGCGCGAAAAGAGGCCAAAGCCCCTGTTTTACTGTGCTCTGGCGGCCATACGAGGTAGTAGTTCCCGATGCTTTCTGTCGTGCGTGACGACGCCAGCACGAGCTGCCCGCCGGCCAGATAGGGTTCGGCGAAGAAAGTGGGCAAAAGTGCGACACCAAGGCCGTGAATGGCAGCCTGAGCCATCGTGGAAAACTGATCGAACACCATCCCGGGGGGCAGAACGGGCTCTGTACCGGTTGCGCTGAACCACCGCGCCCAGCCGCGCGGCCGGGTGTCCAGATGCAGCAGATCATGCGCCAGAATTTCTAGCGGATCGTGCGCCTGTGCCGCCATCAACCCGGGCGCGCAGACCGGCACGACGATCTCGGGCATCAGCGGCAGATAGCCGACGCCTGGCCAGTCTTCACGCCCGAAATGGATGGCGGCATGGAAACTGCTGGTGCGGAAATCAAACGGTGCAAGACGCGTCGACAGATTGACCGTCACCTCCGGATGGCGTTGCGCGAAATCGCGCAGGCGGGGGGCCAGCCAGTGCATACCGAAGGCCGGCAGAATAGCGAGATTGAGGGTGCCGCCGGAAGGGTTCGTCTGTGCGGCTACCGTTGCGCGGGCGAGGTGCTGCAGAACATCTCTGATCTCAGCGACGTACTCCTGTCCGCGCGGGGTAAGCACGAGACCGCGTCCGGCCCTCGTCAAAAGCTGTGCGCCCAGCTGATCTTCGAGGGATTTCAGCTGCCGGCTGACTGCACTCTGTGTCAGAGACAGTTCACCGGCGGCAAGGGTCGCGCTGCCCAGACGTGCCACTGCCTCAAAACACAACAGGGACGTCACAGAAGGCAGATATTTGCGCGGAGCGATCATATGAGTTTTTCTCATGAATTACGGGAAAAAGCATCGTTAGTCTTTCCGGCCCCGATTTGCAATAATGGGGCAACGCGCTCTGCCGCACCCGCCGATTGAGAGGAACTGTCATGAATGTAGAAGCCCCCGTACTGAAAGCCAAAGACGCCCCTGATCTGGGTAATTTCGACTGGTCGGATCCTTTCCGGATGTCAGATCAGCTGGAAGAGGACGAGCGGATGATCCGTGACAGCGCCCGTGCCTATGCTGAGGAAAAGCTGCAGCCGCGCGCGATAGAGGCCTTTGCCAATGAGACGACGGATACGTCGATTTTCAAAGAAATGGGCGACATGGGATTGCTCGGTATTACTCTGCCCGAGGAATATGGCGGGCTTGGTGGCTCCTATGTGTCCTATGGTCTGGTTGCGCGTGAAATCGAGCGGGTCGATTCAGGTTACAGATCAATGATGTCGGTGCAGTCGAGCCTCGTGATCTATCCGATTTACGCCTACGGCTCTGAGGCACAGCGCCGCAAATATCTGCCGGGTCTGTGTTCGGGTGATCTCATCGGTTGCTTTGGTCTGACGGAGCCGGACGCAGGCTCTGATCCTGCCGGTATGAAAACACGTGCCGTGAAAACCGACACCGGGTATCGCCTGTCGGGCTCCAAGATGTGGATTTCCAATGCGCCTGTCGCGGATGTCTTTGTGGTCTGGGCAAAATCGGAAGAGCATGGCGGCAAGATCCGCGGCTTTGTGCTGGAGAAGGGCATGAAAGGCCTCAGTGCACCGAAAGTCGGCAACAAACTGAGCCTGCGGGCTTCGGTGACAGGCGAGATTGTCATGGACGGTGTCGAGGTCAGCGAAGAGGCGCTGCTGCCCAATGTGCAGGGCCTGAAAGGTCCCTTTGGCTGTCTCAACAGGGCGCGCTATGGCATCAGCTGGGGTGTGATGGGGGCCGCTGAGTTCTGCTGGCACGCAGCACGTCAGTACGGCCTTGACCGTCACCAGTTCGGCAAACCGCTCGCCGGCACGCAGCTTTTCCAAAAGAAACTGGCGGATATGATGACAGAAATTTCGCTCGGGCTGCAGGCTTCACTTCAGGTCGGACGGCTTATGGATGCTGCAAATGCCGCGCCTGAGATGATCAGCATCATCAAACGCAACAACTGCGGCAAGGCGCTCGATATCGCCCGCATGTCGCGTGACATGCATGGCGGCAACGGGATCAGCGGAGAATTTCAGGTCATCCGGCACATGATGAACCTTGAGACCGTGAATACCTACGAGGGCACGCACGATGTGCACGCTCTGATCCTCGGGCGCGCGCAGACGGGGATTCAGGCGTTTTTCTGATGCAGCAGGCGCCAGGCTGAAAGCTGACCGGTGTTGGCGGGCCGGTTCTCGGCCTTTCACCCTGTGACTGGCGGTGCCGGCCGTACGTGCCGTTTTGACGCGTCTGGCTGACGGTCTGTTCCGCTTCCCGGTCCGGTCGGCATCCGGGTCGTTTGCTCGAAGAAGGATGGGTGTGAAACGCAGCGAATATCACGCAATGTGATTCGCAAACCCCGCAGGCCGCAATCGGCGCTCCGGGATAGATCGGGCGGTAACAGCGCCGTCCGGATGCCTGACCGGGACGTCGAAAAACAGCGAGGTTCCGGCATGCTTTTCCAAGCTGTCAAAGCGGAATTGCGCTGCCAGTCTTTCTGGCCGGAGAAGCAAGAGAATGCCGCTCAGCCCCTGGCAGGTATCCTGAGCTGCGTCATGCATTCCAGACAGGAATTCGGTCTGTTCTTGTCCGTAAGTCCATGAAGTAAAAGGAAATAACAAAGTCCGGGTCTTCCTGCGCTGCTAAGCGGTAGTCGCCGGACCGGTTTGAGACAGTCCGTACGCACGTGTCGCATCACAGTGAGTCCCGCGCAAAATGCTCTGTCGGTGATCAACCCGGAAAGCAATTTTCCGGTTTTTTGCACACGTTTGCAAAAAACTCTTGCCAAGTCCGCGTGCCGGTGACTAGCGTCAGAAAGGCCTGCAGCCGCGGGTCCGTGTCAACGGGGGGCACCATGGCCGAAATCCAACTGCGAAATGTAAACAAACGCTGGGGCAGCTTTGTCGGCGTCGACAGCTTCGATCTGACCATTGCGGATCAGGAATTTCTGGTTCTGCTCGGGCCCTCGGGATGTGGCAAAACGACGACCATGCGTATGATCGCAGGTCTCGAAGACGCCACCGAGGGAGAGATCATTATCGACGGTCGCGTGGTCAATGATCTCGACCCCAAAGACCGCGATGTGGCCATGGTGTTCCAGTCCTACGGCCTTTACCCGAACATGAATGTTTACGAAAATATCCGTTTCCCTCTCAAAGTGCGCAAAGTGCCCGAGGCGGAGCATGACGAGCGGGTGCGCCGCGCTTCCGCGATGGTCGAGCTGGATGATTTCCTGCACCGCAAACCAGCCGAGCTTTCGGGGGGACAGAGACAGCGCGTAGCGCTGGCAAGGGCCATCGTGCGCGAGCCCAACGTGTTCCTGATGGACGAGCCGCTCTCTAACCTCGATGCCAAACTTCGTGTTTCAACCCGCGCTCAGATCAAGAACCTCAGCCACGAACTGAAGGTCACGACCGTTTACGTGACCCATGACCAGATCGAAGCCATGACACTCGCCGACCGGGTTGTGGTGATGAAACAGGGCAAGGTGCAGCAGGTCGGCACGCCGACGGATATTTATGACCACCCGGCCAACACATTTGTTGCAAGCTTCATCGGCAGCCCGGCCATGAACCTGATGGACGGCGCGGTTACGGGCGGCACTTTCGAGGGTAAAAACGTGTCGATCTCAGGCCTTGCTGCCCCGGACGGGCCCGTCAAGCTCGGGTTCCGCGCGGAAGATGCGAGCCTCGCCGAAGCCAACAGCGGGCAGATCACCGCGCCCATCTACACCATTGAGCTTCTGGGCGACGCAACCATGCTGACCGTGCGGGCCGGAGGCCAGCTTGTGTCGGTCAAAGCCCACAAAGAATTCCGCGCAGAGATCGGGGACATGATCTCCTTTTCTGTGCCGGTTTCCATCTGCCACCTGTTCGATGAGGACACTGGCAACCGGATTGACAGATCCTGATGGTTTTTTGCCTCTGAAAAGGGGCCCACAAACGGGTGCAGACTTGCAAGATGCACCCAACGATACGCAACAGGGAGTTTGCATATGTTTTTGAAGAGAATAGCACTCGCGGGCGTCGTCTCGCTCATGGGAAGCGCGGCTTTCGCCGCATGTTCCTATCAGAACGAAGTGCCGGTAAAATCACTCAGCGCGGGGTTTGAGGCGTGGAAAGCCGTGACTGACGCGATGGCGGAATGCGGTAACTTCCAGGCCGAGCTCGATCAGGAGTTCCGCACCAAACAGCCTGCCGCCTTCGAGGCCAACCCGTCGCTCTATCATATCGGCGGCGTTTCTAACGGCACGATCACGCCGCTGCTGAATGCCGGCACAATCCGTCCGCTTGATGAACTGGTGGAGAAATATGGCCAGAACCTCACGCCAAACCAGCTGATCCGCATAAACGGTGAGATCATGGCGGTTGCGATGATGGTGAACACACAGCACCTGATGTACCGCTCGGATATTCTGGCGGATCTCGGCATCGAAGTGCCCGCGACCTGGGACGAGGTCTATGCGGCGGCGGACAAGATCAAAGAAGCCGGGGTTGTCGACTACCCGCTCGGTGCCACGATGAAATCGGGATGGAACCTGGCACAGGAATTCGTCAACATGTACCCCGGTTTTGGTGGGGCATTCTTTAACGACGACAACACGACTGCAGTGAATTCCGAGGCCGGTATGGCCGCGCTGGAAACCATGAAAAAAGCGCTGGATTATACTGACCCGGAGGTGCTGGTCAGCGACTCAACCTATGTTCAGCAACAGTTCCAGCAGGGCAAGATCGCCATGGCGAACCTCTGGGCCAGCCGCGCCGGCGCGATGAACGATGAGGCTGAAAGCCAGGTGGTGGGTAAGATCGCAATGTCGGCGGCCCCCAAAGCCACAGCCGACGGCGCTCCGGCCACCACGCTCTGGTGGGATGGCATTGTGATCGCCAGCAACATCAGTGACGAGGAAGCGGACGCCGCGTTCCGTCTGGCGATGGAAGGTCTCGATACAGAGATGGTCACGAGCGCCAATGACGCGGCGATCTGGCTGGTGAATGGCTATGAGCCGACCGAAATCGCCAAGGGTGCGATCGAGACAGCGACGGCAGTCCCGGCGCCCCCGGCCTATCCCTCCACCACTCAGATGGGCCTGCTGCACACCGCACTTGGCAACGAGTTGCCGGCCTTCCTGACGGGCGAGCGCGATGCCGAAGCGACGCTTGTCGCGATCGAAGAAGCCTATACCACCTCGGCCAAAGAAGCAGGCGTTCTGAAGTAACGCCACAGGGGACCAGCCGGAGATCTCCGGCCGGTCCCCGACCTGACGGGCCGTTTGCATGAGGCGCAGAGAACGCAGTTTGCAAACTTAACCCGATGCCTTTGCAAACCGGCTCCGCGCGAGGATAACCTGATGAAATTCAAAACATTTGCAGCATTTGTCGGCCCGTCCGTGTTCATGATGCTTCTGTTCATCGCAGCTCCCCTCGTCAGCGTGTTCATTCAGAGCTTTCAGGTCACCCAGTCTGTGCTTGAACAGGTCGAGGTCGAGACCTGCACGCCGGGCTTTCTGACCCAGACCTGCACAACCGAGATTAAAACCGTCCCGGTGCTTGGCGACGACGGCAAGACCATCACCGAAACCCGCTGGGTCGGTCTGGAAAGTTACCGGAACGTTTTGCAAATGGACAAGTTCTGGGAGGCTGTTGGCAACGGCAGCTGGAACGACATCATGCAGATCGACTTCTGGCGCGCTCTGCGCTTTACGCTGTCCTTTACGCTGCTGACCCTGCCACTTGTCATCGGCGTCGGCCTTGCAATTGCTCTTGCAGTCAACAATGCAGCCCGGACAATCCGGGGGCCGGTGATTTTTATCTCGCTGCTGCCTTTCATCATCACACCGGTCATCGGATCACTCTCGATCTACTGGCTTTTTGTCGGCGATGGCATCCTGACGGCCATGATGGAACGCTGGACCGGGACCAATATCTCTATGTTCGCGCAGGCCTGGACGATCGAACTGCTGATGTATTTCTACCGGGTCTGGCATGTGGCGCCCTTTGCTTTCGTGATCTTTTACGCGGGGCTGCAGACCGTGAATATGGACACACTTGAATCCGCTGTAATCGACGGTGCGAGCCGGTGGGAACGTCTGAGGCATGTGATCGTACCGCACCTGATGCCGCTCATCATCTTTATCGCACTCATCCATCTGATGGACTGCTACCGCGTCTTCGAGGAAATCGTGGGCTTCCGAAGCCAGGCGCATGTGATCTCGTTGCAGTGGCTGACCTATGACTTCATGACGCCGGATGACGCGGGTAACCGGGCTATTTCGAGGGCTTCCGCCTCCGCCATGCTGACCATGATCGGCATCGTATTCCTGCTTGTTCTGCCGCTGCGCCGCACCTGGCGCGACCACAAAGGGAGCGCACACTGATGTCTACGCCCAAAGCCATGCAGCAGTCTTTTGCGCTGCGTTTTTCCTCCGGCGCGTTTCTGGCCTTCTGGTGCATTCTCGCAGCCTTTCCGATCTTCTGGATCGCGGTCATGAGCTTCAAGTCTCCCGTCGATGCCTTTGCCGCCAGCCCGCTGGATGTGATCTTCGGCCCGGCCACACGGGCCAATGGTGACGGGCTGTCAGTGCCGGATATCGTTATCGGTCTGATCGTGCTTTTCTTTGCAATCCGCTGGGCCTTTACCCGCCTGCCGGGGCTGGTGCGCCAGTATTGCCCGCCGGGGTATCTCGTGCTGGGCTGGATCTTTGGCGCTGTGCTCTATGCAGTGAGCTTCATCCTGATCTTCTTCGGGCTGCTGCCGCTGATTTTGGGTGGTCTCAACAGCATTCTCGGCCCGCTCGGCACGCCTGTTCTGGGTCTGACCACGGAACACTATGTGGCTGTCTGGGCGGAAAACGAGTTCTACCGCAATTTTCTGAACTCCATGCTTGTGACAGCCGGGGTCGTGACGATTTCTCTGACGGTGGGGACACTTGCCGGCTACGGGCTGGCACGCTCGGGCTCGGACCTTGCTTTCTGGCTGCTGATCCTTGCGCTGGTCTTCCGCGCGCTGCCGCATTCGGTGCTTGTCGCAGGCTATCTGCCTGTCTTTATTAACTCCTCCGAAATCCTGCGCCCGATTTTCGGCGAAGGCGCCCCCACGCTTTATGGGCAGCCCTGGGCGGTGATTGCGGTGCTGGTGTCGATCAACCAGCCGTTTACGATCTGGATGCTCAGATCATTCTTCCAGAACATCCCGGCTGAACTTGATGAGGCCGCCCGCGTGGATGGCTGCTCGCACTTTCAGGCCTTCCGCCGGGTGATCATGCCGGTGATGTGGCCGGGTGTCATTACCACGGGTCTGTTCAGCTTCCTTCTGGGATATAACGATTTTCTCGTGACATCGCTGCTGCTGGATGCGCAGAACCAGACAATGGTCCCGGCCATCGCCGGCTACTTCAACCGCGAGACAACTACGACAGATCAGGTTGAGGCGGTTGCCGCCGCAGTTTCCATCACCGCACCGCTGTTTTTGCTGGTCATGGTCTTCCAGCGGCAAATCGTCAGCGATCTGACGGCAGGGGCTGTGAAGGGCTGATGGGCGACGGACCGGGAAAGTGCCACCGGACGGCCCGCCCTCTGCGCAGCAGGGATGCGTCGGGTATTCAATGCACAGGAGCGTCCCGATGAAAGGCTCAAGACCAGAACAGGCCGTGCTGACAAAAGATACGGATATGAGCAGAACTGATGAGACCCGCCGCGTGATCGAAGGCATGGTCGATGGTCTGAACGATCACCGCATTGATGATATAGGCGCGTTTTTTGCGGAAGGATTCCGGTGGTCGGGAAACCAGGGGTGCGGCACCAAAAACGGACTGCGCGAATTTCAGGAAAACTGGCAGCGCCCGTTTCAGGCGGCATTCTCGGACAAGGTCTGTATTGATGAAGCGCGGCTTTACATGGGCGAGTGGGCTGCCGCATTCGGCCGCCAGGAAGCGACCCACTCGGGGGAGTTCATGGGGGTCGCGCCAACCGGCAAACGGGTTGAGATCCGGTATATGGATTTCTGGAAGGTCGTTGAGGGAAAAATCACCGACAACCACGTCATGGTGGATTTTCCGCATGTGCTGGCGCAGCTCGGCAAAGATGTTTTCGGGGGGGAAGGCTGGGAGGCCTTTGACCGGGGCGAAAAGACGCCTCCGCGGCCCGGTAAGTAAGGAAGAGAGAGATGGCGATTGAGTATCTGAAACGCGGTAAGTCCGATACAGAGCGGGCAGATGACGATGCAAAAACGCGTGCAGCGGTTGAAACAGCACTGGCCGATATCGAGGCGCGCGGCGATGTGGCGGTGCGAGAACTCAGCGAAAGTTTTGACAGTTACACACCGGCGTCTTTCCGGCTGAGCCCTGCGCAGATCGAGGATCTGATCGCACAGCTCAGTCCGCGCGAACTGGAAGATATCCGCTTTGCACAGACCCAGGTTCGCAATTTTGCCGAGGCACAGCGCGCATCAATGCTGGACATCGAGGTGGAAACCATGCCGGGGGTGATCCTCGGGCACAAAAACATTCCTGTTCAGTCGGTTGGCTGCTACGTGCCGGGTGGCAAATTCCCGATGGTCGCCTCGGCACATATGTCTGTGGCCACGGCGAGCGTCGCCGGTGTGCCGCGCATTATCGCCTGCACGCCGCCCTTTCAGGGCAAACCGAACCCTGGCGTGATTGCGGCGATGCATCTGGGGGGCGCGCATGAGATCTATGTGCTGGGCGGCATCCAGGCGGTCGGTGCCATGGCAATCGGCACTGATACCATTGAGCCCGTGCATATGCTGGTCGGACCGGGAAATGCTTTTGTGGCAGAAGCCAAACGACAGCTTTTCGGGCGCGTCGGCATCGATCTCTTCGCCGGTCCCACCGAAACCATGGTGATCGCGGATGAGACGGTGGATGCGGAAATGTGCGCCACCGACCTTCTGGGCCAGGCCGAGCACGGGTACAACTCGCCTGCTGTTCTGCTGACCAACTCACGCCGGCTGGCAGAGGAAACGCTCTCCGAGATTGACCGTATCCTTGAGATCCTGCCGACAGCGGGCACCGCGCGGGTAAGCTGGAAAGACTATGGCGAGGTTATTGTCTGCGACACCTGGGAGGAGATGCTGCAGGTCGCCGATGACATCGCATCTGAGCACGTGCAGGTGATGACCGAACGCGATGACTGGTTCCTTGAGCACATGACCTGCTACGGCGCGCTTTTTCTCGGACCACGTACGAATGTCGCCAATGGCGACAAGGTCATCGGGACAAACCACACTCTGCCAACCCGCAAAGCCGGGCGTTATACCGGCGGATTGTGGGTTGGTAAATTCCTGAAGACGCACAGCTATCAGAAGATTTTGACGGATGAGGCCGCTGCGGACATCGGCGCTTATGGCTCGCGGTTGTGTATGCTTGAAGGATTTGTCGGGCACGCCGAGCAGTGCAATCTGCGGGTGCGGCGCTATGGCGGTGTGAATGTACCTTACGGAGAAGGCGCCCCCGCGCGCGACGCCGCCGAATAGAGGGCCCCGGCACTGCGCCGCCCGTGAGGTAATTATTGCCGGAAGACGTTATGGACAAACACACAGACCACAAGAAGCTGATCGCGCCGCTGCGCGCAGCGATGTATGATTTTGACGCCGGAGCCGTGCGCCGCGCGCTTCAGGAAATCTGCGCGCCGGATGTCATTTTCCGGCTCTCCTTTCCCTTTGAGACCATTCACGGCGTGGATGCATTCATGGAGCGGGTTTTCGGGCCATTGCTGCGGGCATGGCCTGATCTGGAGCGGCGCGATTACATCGTTATGGCCGGGCCGACGCCCGAGGGGGCGGACTGGGTCGGCTGCGGCGGCTTCTGGACCGGAGCCTTCATGACGCCCTGGCTGGATATCCCGCCGACCGGACACATGGTGCACATGCGGTTTCACGAGTTTTACCGGTTTGAAAATGGCAGGATCACTGAGATGCAGGCGCTCTGGGATCTGCCCGAGGTGATGATGCAGGCCGGTGCCTGGCCGATGAGCCCGTCACTGGGGCGCGAATGGCATGTGCCGGGACCCGCCAGCTCAGACGGGATTGTTCCTGGTCCCTACGACGCGGCAGCCGGCGAGGCCAGCTGTCAGCTGATTATAGACATGCTTGAACATCTCAAGAAACATCCTGCCGAAGGCGGCCCGGAGGTGATGGAGATGGACCGTTTCTGGCACCCGCGCATGTCCTGGTACGGGCCTGCCGGCATCGGCACCGGCCGCGGGCAACGCGGGTTCCGGCACTGGCACCAGATCCCGTTTCTGAACGCGATGCCCGACCGCGGCAGGTATGTGGACGAGATCGAATACCACTTCTTTGGCGACGGGGCCTATGCGGCAGTGACCGGCTGGCCGGATATGTATCAGACGATCAGTCATGGCGGCTGGCTTGGCATCGCGCCGCCGGACAAAAAGATCGCGATGCGCAGTCTTGATTTCTGGCGGATCGAAAAGGGGCTTATCCGCGAGAACTGGGTGCTGGTTGATCTGCTGCATATGTACGATCAGATCGGCGTCGATGTGCTGGCGCGGATGCGCGAGTTCAACAAGGCCCGCACCGGGTTTGATCCGGAAACGGGGGTGGCGCTGTGAGCGGTCTGCCGCGATCTCCCGGCTTTGATCTGACAGGGCGGCGGGCGCTGGTGACCGGCGCCTCCTCGGGCATTGGTCTGGGCTGTGCGGTGGCGCTGGCGGAGGCGGGGGCGCATGTGATTTGTGCCGCACGGCGACCCGGCCCCCTGCAGGAGGTAAGAGACGCGATGGCTGCTGCTGGCCTTTCAGCCGAAGCCATGGTTCTTGATCAGACAGATCTCGGCGCTCTGGAAGCGGCTTTTGCCGACCCGTTTGACGTGGTGATCAATTCCGCCGGTCTGGCGCGGCACAGTCCGGCGACTGAGACGACGCCCGACGATTTCGACGCGGTGATGAACATCAATCTGCGCAGCGCGTATTTCCTGTCTGCCTTTTCCGCAAGGGCGCTGATTGCGGCGGGACGACCTGGCTCTGTTATCCATATTTCGAGCCAGATGGGGCACGTCGGTGGCGTGGACCGCGCGGTTTACTGCGCCTCCAAACACGCCCTTGAGGGCATGGTTAAATCCATGGCCATCGAATGGGGCAAGGCGGGCATCCGGATCAATACGATCTGCCCCACCTTTATCCGTACACCGCTCACAAAAGAGACCTTTGCCAGCCCGGAGCGCCTCGCCTGGATTATGGAAAAGATCAAGCTACCACGCGTTGGTGAGGTTGAGGATATTATGGGGGCCGCAGTCTTTCTGGCCAGCGATGCATCTGCCATGGTTACGGGCACCTCGATGCTGATCGACGGAGGCTGGACGGCAGGATGAACACCGCGCAGCATATCTTTCGGGGGGTGCCATGGGGAAGGTGACATCGCTTGATGTGGCAGAAATGGCCGGGGTCAGCCGCTCCGCGGTCAGCCGCGTGTTTACGCCGGGCGCTTCTGTGAGCAAAAGCACCCGCGACAAGGTGCGCAAGGCCGCAACGCGTCTGGGATACCGGCCGAATGTGCTGGCGCGCTCGCTCATCACCGGGCGCAGCCGGATCATCGGTCTGGTGGTCGCTTATCTGGAAAACCAGTTCTATCCCGAAGCGATCGAGCGGCTCTCGCGCGCGCTGCAGGCACAGGGCTATCACGTGCTGGTCTTCATGGCCTCCAACGATGAAGAGACCACCGGGAAGGTGATTGATGAGCTGCTCGACTATCAGGTCGATGGTATTATCGCGGCCTCTGTGGGCCTGTCGAACAACCTGACCGAACGGTGCGAGGGGCTGGGCATTCCGATCGTGCTCTTTAACCGGCATCAGTATGACAACCGTCTGTCCAGCGTCACCTCCGACAACGTGGCCGGCGGGCGCAAACTGGCAGAGTTTCTTGTTGCGGGAGGTCATAAACGCATCGCACATATCGCCGGCTGGGAGGGCGCATCGACCCAGATCGACCGCGAAGCAGGGTTCATTGCCGGCCTCAGGGATGCAGGCCATATGCTCTTTTCGCGGGCTGCGGGCGAGTTTAACTTCGAGGTTGCCAAAGCCGCCGCGCGCTCGATGTTTTCAGCCGCAGAAAAGCCGGACGCCGTCTTTGTCGCCAACGATCACATGGCCTTTGCCGTGATGGACGTGCTGCGCTTTGAGCTGGGCCTGCGCGTGCCGCAGGACGTGTCCGTTGTGGGCTATGACGACGTGACACTCTCGCACTGGCCAAGCTATGATCTCACCACCGTGCGCCAGCCGGCCAACCGCATGGTCGCTGAGACCGTTTCGGTTCTGCTGGACCGTCTGAAAGATGAGGAAACGCCGGCCCGGCGCATTGCGCTGGATGGCCCGCTGATTATCCGCGGCTCTGCCCGCAAACCAAAGGTATAACCCATGCAAGGCTTTGACGAGAAATTCACGGATTTTCCCGATTATATCATCGGCATAACCAAAGAAATCTGGGAAGACCGCGGCATTGCCACCCTGCACCGGTATTACTCCGACGATATCGTGGTGCGCACACCTGCCTCGGTCGTGGTGGGCAATCAGAATGTGATCGGGGCGACGATGGCCACGCTGGCTGAATTTCCCGACCGGACACTGTTGGGAGAAGATGTTATCTGGTCGGGGACACCCGAGCAGGGAATGCTTTCCTCGCACCGGCTGCTGAGCACGGCGACACATGCCCGGGACGGTGTTTACGGCAAGGCGACGGGAAAACGGCTGACCTACCGCATTCTTGCGGACTGCCATGCCATCAACAATCAGATCAACGATGAATGGCTGATCCGGGATCAGGGGGCAATTGTACGCCAGCTTGGTCAGGATCCGCGCGACTATGCCGCGGCGCTGATCGAAAAAGAGGGCGGGCCGGACCACTGCGTCAAACCGCTGAGCCCGGCCAACGACCAGCCTGGCCCTTATAAGGGGCGCGGCAATGACAACGCCTGGGGGCAGAAATACGCGGATATCGTGACGCGGATCATGGGGGCCGATATGGCTGTGATCCCGAAAGAATATGATCGTGCCGTGCACGTGGAATATCCCGGGGGGGTGACGGGGCACAGCCACGGAGACGTTGATCAGTTCTGGATGGGGCTGCGCGCGTCTTTCCCGGATGCGACCTTTCAGATCGATCACCAGATCGGGCGCGATGACCCGCTGATGCCGCCGCGCGCGGCGCTACGCTGGTCGCTGAGCGGGAAGCACAGCGGCTGGGGCACTTTCGGCACACCGACGGGCACGGATATCTATCTGCTCGGCATGTGCCACGCCGAGTTCGGCCCCTGGGGGCTGCGGCGCGAATATGTGATTTTTGACGAGACGGCGATCTGGAAACAGATCCTGCTGCAAACAGGCTGAGCCATGGAGCACTTTGGCAGGATCATGTTCACTGGCGCGGTTGAGGCCGAGCAGAGGGCACAGGGCTCTTATGACACCTATGCCCGCATGGCAGAGCGTGAGGCACCTGAAGGTCTCGGCGAGGACGAGATTGCTTTTCTGACCGCGCGCACCTCGCTCTATATGGCCACAGTGTCCGCCAGTGGCTGGCCCTATGTGCAGCACCGGGGCGGACCCGCCGGGTTTATCAAAGTGCTCGATCCGCAAACCCTCGGGTTTGCCGATTACCGTGGAAACCGGCAATATGTCAGCTCCGGGCATCTGCGCGGCAACGGGCGGGTGTGCCTTTTTGCTATGGATTATGCCCGTCAGGCCCGGCTGAAACTGATCGGTCACGCGGCGATGATCGCTGCCGATGCTGACCCGGACCTCGCGCAGGCGCTGCACACCGAAGGCGGGGGCAAAGTCGAGCGTACGGTGCGCATCCGCATTGAGGCCTTTGACTGGAACTGTCCGCAGTTCATCACACCCCGGTTTGACACAAACGAAATCGCGCGGCTCGTGGGCCCCGAAATGGAACGTCTTGAAAAACGCAATGCAGAGCTTGAGGCCGAACTGGCTGCTCTGCGTGCGGCAACAGAAAGTGAACCGAAATGACCCCGTCTGAGATGGAAGCCCGTATTGTCCGGTATGGTGACCTGCAACCCTGCAAAACCGCCTTTATCGACGCTCATACGCCGGGAAGTGATCAGAAAGAAAACTTCACGATTATTGGCGGCGGCGTATCGGAGAGCGCAGATCAGCACGTGCATATCTCGATCCCGCACGGGTTCAACATCGGTGCCGCAGGACAGCCACCGAAATGCCGGAACTCGCTGCACAGCCACCGCACGGCCGAAGTCTTCTTTGTGCTCAAAGGCCGCTGGCGGTTTTTCTGGGGGCGATACGGCGACGCCGGCGAGGTAGTGCTTGAAGAGGGCGATATCATCAACATCCCCACCGGCATTTTTCGCGGGTTTGAGAACATCGGCACCGATTACGGGATGATCATGGCGGTACTCGGCGGAGATGATGCCGGCGGCGGCGTCATCTGGGCGCCCCAGGTCATCGAAGACGCGCGTGACCACGGCCTCGTCCTGGGGCAGAACGGCAAACTCTATGACAGCAAAAAAGGCGAGAGCCTGCCCGAGGGGGTCAGCCCGATGCCTGTGCTGAGCGAAGAAGAGCTGAAAAGCTATCCCGAGATGACGCCTGCACAGGTCGTGGGGTATGGCGTGCGCCGGTACAATGACCTGATGGCGCTGGCCGGCAAAAAGCCGGTTCTGGTGATTGGCGAAAAGGGCGTGATCCGGGATAAACCCGGCTTCGAGGTCGGGTTCCTGACGCGCGGTTCCGCCACCACCGATATGCATGCGCATGACCGGCCTTCGGTGCTGATGCCAGTGCGCGGACACTGGCGGCTGATCTGGGAGAGCGGCGAGGCGGTGCTGAACCCCGGCGATACCTGCTCTGTACCTGCGAATCTGCAGCACACGGCCGTGCCCGCGATGACCGGTGAGGCCAGTATGTATCACATCGTCGGCACGGATGATCCGGCAGGTGCCACCTGGCTGAAGTAAATGAACGTCGTTCACAAAATACTTGAATGGCGCAGGATATCAGGCTATTCACAATATGAACAACGTTCATGGAGTGAGTGATGTACACGATTGCAGATACAGAAACGCTGTTGGAAGAGGGGGTTATCTCCCGGACCGCAGCCAGAATAATCGAAGCCCGCGCGCGCAGCACAATGGTCACGCTCGCGATCAATGCCGTTTTGTGCACCGGGATCGTCTTCGCCACCTTTGGCCTGATTTTCTGGCTGGCGGATGCGCTGCTGGTTGCTGTCTCCGGCGTCTTGCTGGCCGGCGCGGGATTGCTGACCCTCCGCCGGGGTCCGGCGCTCTATGCGATGTTCGGCAATGCCGCGGCGCTGATCGGTGCGGGGATGCTGATCGGCGGAGCCGGGTTTGAACTTGCCGGCAAATACCCCGATATTGCGGGTCCGGTGATGGCAATTGCTGGCGCCGCCGTGGCGCTGTCCGCAGCCCGGGCGATGTACGGAAACCGTTTGACCACAAGGTTTGTGACCGGTTCGGTCACGCTGATGGCGCTGGCGCTGCATCTCACAGGTGTCGGATATCTGGTGCATGACAGCGATGCCAGCGGTCTGCCGGTCGCGGCCTTCTGGCTGTATGCGGCTGCCGCCATTGCCGGGGCAGGATGGTTCACCGATGTGCGCCTGGTTTCCGCGCTGGCGATTGTGCCCTTTGCCCAGGCCCTCGACACCGGCACGTTTTACTTCCATGCGGCCTACGTGTTTTACTCCCCTGAACCGACGCTCTCGATCCTTCAGATGTGCGCGCTGATCATTGTGACGCTGCTTGTCGCACAGGGCACAACAGAGCGCACCGCGCGTCATGCCCGCATCCATCTGATCATGGCGTTTATCGTTGCCAGTCTTTGCGCGCTCGTCGGCAGCCTCTGGGGCGATGTGGTGGGCGAAACAGTCTGGGGCCCGGGTGCGACGATGCACGGTTCGGGCCTCTCTTATGACGACTGGCGTGACAGCCTTGTGGCGTTCCGCGATACGGCCCTCGTCGTGCACGAGAATGTCTTTACCGTTGTCTGGGCGCTGGCGCTTGCCGGGATTATCTTCTGGTCGGCCCACAAAAACATGCGCGGAATTTTCAACGCGGCGGTTACCTTTGCGGCGATCCATGCCTATACCCAGGCTTTCGAAACCTTTTACGATGAGCCGCTGGCCTATGCTGCCGGCGGGTTTGCCGCAATCCCGATTGCCTAGGGGATGTGGCGCCTCAACACCTGGTTTCTGACCCGGCAACCGGCAGAAACCTGAATACTGATGCCGGGTCTGCCCGTCATGGCAGGGTCCGGCGCTGAAGGGAGAAACACTTGGTACAGACGACACATGTGGGCAGCCTGCCCAGAACCCGGAATGTGGTCGATTTTATCTTCGCCCGCGAACGCGAAGAAGCATACGACCCGGCGGCATTCGATGCGGCGATGACTGCGGCTGTATCAGAGACCGTGCGCCGTCAGGTGGCAGCGGGCATCGATATCGTGAGTGACGGCGAAACGTCCAAGATCTCTTACGCCACCTATGTAAAAGACCGCTACACCGGGTTTTCGGGGGACAGCAAACGCAACGCGCCGGCGGATCTGAAGAAATTTCCGGGGTTTCTCAAGCGCCTGGCCGAGGACGGCGGCACGCCGCAATACGCCCGCCCGATGTGTACCGGCGAGGTGACGTCAAAGGGGCAGAACGAACTGGAAAAAGATATCGCCAACCTCAAAGCCGGCATGGCGGAGCATGGTGCCAAGCAGGGGTTCATGAACGCGGCGAGCCCCGGGGTGATCTCGCTCTTTTTGCAGAACGAGCATTACCCGAGCCGTGATGCCTATCTCGCCGCCCTCGCGGACGCCATGCGCGCTGAATATGAAACGATTGTGGGCGCAGGGCTGATGTTGCAGCTTGATTGCCCGGACCTCGCTCTGTCGCGCCATATGCTGTTTAACGATCTGAGCGACGCGGAGTTCGTAAAGATTGCCGCCGGTCACGTCGAGGCACTGAACCACGCGCTGGAGAATGTGCCCGAGGAAAGTGTCAGGATCCACATCTGCTGGGGCAATTATGAGGGGCCGCATGTCTGCGACATCGGCATGGAAAAGGTTTTCGACACGCTGATGCAGGCAAAGGCGCGCTATGTTCTCTTTGAGACATCAAACCCGCGGCACGCGCATGAATGGACCGTCTTTCGTGACCGGAAAGCCGACATCCCGGAGGGCAAGGTGCTGGTGCCGGGAGTCGTGGACACCACCACAAACTTTGTCGAGCACCCCGAGGTGGTGGCCCAGCGGATTGAACGCTTCACCGGGATTGTTGGCCATGACCGTGTGATCGCAGGATCAGACTGCGGTTTTGGCACTTTTGCCGGCTATGGATCGGTTGATCCTGATATCGCCTATGCCAAACTCGAAGCGCTCAGCGCGGGGGCGAAACTGGCCTCGGAAAGGTGACAGCCGGCCACCCGGTCGCACGCTTCATGCCACCGGACCGGCGGGTGACAGCGCGGGCAGGGCGCGAATACCCTATGTCTTCGGCGCCGGTGCACCGCCCTCAAATGCATTCCCGTTCACATAGTCGCAGGGGTCTTCCTGCATCTGCAGGTGCAGGCCTTCGCCGGTCCAGGGGTGCGCGCGGGCCAGTGCCTCGTTGACCTCGATGCCCAGACCGGGGGCTTCGGGCGGCGTCACAAAGCCCTCTTCGACGCGGATCGTGCCACTGATCAGCGCGTCATGAAACGGCGTCTCAATGGTTTCGGCCATCAGCAGGTTCGGAATCGAAGCTGCCAGGTGAATGTTTGCGGCCCATTCCAGCGGTCCGGCATAAAGATGCGGGGCCACCTGAGCGTTATATACTTCGGCGATGGCGGCCACCTTCTTCATCTCCCAGATACCACCGGCACGTCCGAGAGCAGGCTGCAGAATTGTCGCAGCGCCGGATCGCAGCGCCTCTGCAAATTCGGTTTTGGTGGTCAGCCGCTCTCCCGTTGCCACCGGGATCCTGACGGCGCGCGCAACCTTTGCCATTTCGCCGGGCGTATCGGGAGGGATGGGCTCTTCAAACCAGAGCGGGCTGAACGGCTCCAGCGCCTGTCCCAGCCGGATCGCACCCGCCGTCGAGAACTGACCGTGCGTGCCAAAAAGCAGATCGGCCCGGTCGCCCACCGCATCGCGGATGGCTTTGCAGAACGCCACCGACAGCGAGATATCACGCATCGCCGGCATGTGCCCGCCGCGTATTGTGTAGGGCCCGGCAGGATCGAATTTGACGGCCGTATAGCCCTTTTCCACCATCGCAAGCGCGCTTTCGGCGGCCATCTCAGGCGAGGTCCAGAACGCCGCCAGATCATGCCCGGGCTGCGGATAGAGATAGGTATAGGCCCGGATCCGGTCATTCGTCCGCCCGCCGAGCAACGCGAAAACGGGCCGGTTGCGCGCCTTGCCAAGAATGTCCCAGCAGGCGATCTCGAGGCCCGAGAAAGCGCCCATGACTGTCAGATCCGGCCGTTGTGTAAAGCCCGACGAATAGGCGCGGCGGAACATCAGCTCTATATTTTCTGCGCTTTCGCCCGCCATGTGCCGCTCAAATACATCGCTTATCACGGCCCGCATTGCCTCCGGCCCGATGCTGGAAGCATAGCATTCACCCCAGCCGGTGATGCCGTCATCCGTCGTGACTTTCACCAGGATCCAGTAGCGCCCGCCCCAGCCCGGTGCCGGGGGGGCAGTGACGATGATATCGAGATCTTTGAGGATCATTGGCTGTCTCCCGAACCCCTGCGGCTTACTGTCCGAACAGTATCACATTGCGCCGGGCGCCGCCTGCCCTGGTATCTGCGATGGCCTCGTTGATCTGCTCCAGCCGCCAGCGCCCGGAGATCAGCTCGTCCAGTTTCAGGCGTCCCTGCTGATAAAGATCCACCATCCAGGGGATATCTCTCTGAATGACAACATCTCCCATTTTCGAGCCGGTCATGCCCTGGGCAGTCGCGGCCAGCACAACAGGCTCATAGGTGGATACGGCCCCGGAATGAGGCATCCCGACCATGATGACCTTGCCGCCATAGCCCAGATAGCGCGGCGCCTGATCATAGGCGGGGATCGCACCCACGGTTACAATCACCGCATCGGCACCGCGCCCACAAAGAGCCTCCTGCGCCAGTCGCCAGGGTTTCGGGTCGGTCG
>CBDUCB010000025.1:0-23627 GCA_965365545.1 uncultured Roseobacter sp.
CCGCGCTGATTTCCGAGATTCGAGGAGTTCGAACCAGCGTCCGCGCCCACGCCGCGTGGACCCGGCGTCGCTCTCCCGGCAGCAAGGTGCTCGCGGCTGCCTCCTTGAGCAGCGCGTGCCTGAACCCGTACGCGCCCACGTCCGGGTCGACGACGAAGACGTGGCGATCAACAAGCTCGCGCAGGCCGGCCTCGAGGTCACCGACGTCGAGCCCGGTGACGCCGGCCAGCGTGCTCTCGTCGACCGGGCCGCGCGCCAGCCCCGCCGCGCCGACAATTGCTGACATCACCCAGTCCGCGGGGCGCGACGCGGCCTCGGTCAGCGCGGCAGTGCCGGCCGCCGCCTCAACACCGGAGCCGTCGAGTGCTGTGCGCAACTCTTCCAGCAGATGATCATGCGCGGTGATCGCGATGTCCGCCCTGAGGCGTCTGGCATCGGCGGCAAGCTGAGCGATATTACCCGCACCGGTCAGCGCCACCACGTCATAATCGTCAGGTGCCCGCGAAATCAGATCGATTGTGTTCTGTCCGATCGAGCCGGTGGCGCCGAAGATGCTGACCCTGCGCATGGCTCAGACCAGCCAGCCCGGGGTCAGTATCGGGCCTGTGATCAGCAGAAAAACCGACGCCCCCAGCATGCCGTCAAACCGGTCGAGCAGACCGCCGTGGCCCGGGATCAGATTAGAGCTGTCTTTGACACCGACGCGCCGTTTGATCGCGCTTTCCGCGATATCGCCCATCTGGCTTGCCATGGAGACCGCGACTGAGACGCCGATAAGCTGCGGGCCCACGCCTGTGCGCGACATGAATATGTACCCTACCAGCGCCGCACCGATCCAGCCGAACCCGGTGCCGGCCCACGTTTTCTTGGGGCTGACGCGGGGCCAGAATTTCGGACCACCGATCGTGCGCCCGGCGAAATAGCCGACAACATCAGTGGCCACGACCACCAGCACCAGCCAGAGCATCCAGACAAAACCCATGTCGTCGCGCACCTGCATCATGCCGAAGCCGGCCAGCAGGACCATGCCGGTGAAGACCATAAAGATCGTGCGGTAGGCTGCGAGTTGCCCGAAGCCCACGAGTGCAGGCGCCAGCAACACCGGCAGCGCAAAACCAAGCGGCAGATAAATCGCCAGAAGGGTGGCCGCCCCCGCGAGACCGCCCAGTTGCAGCGCCACAGGTGGCGCGTCGGGATGCACCATGCGCACCAGTTCCCAGACCATCAGCCCGCAGATCAGCGCCACCATGACGTGGAAAAGATGTCCGCCGACCCAGACGCCCAGCAGACCCAGAACCACCATCGCGGCACCGGATCCCATACGAATCGCAAGGTCAGACCACTTTTCGGAGGCGCCGCTCACAGCTGCCTCACGGCCTTACGCCACCATATCGGCGGTCACGTCCGCCAAAAGCGGAGCACAGGCTCTCGAACTCGGCCCGGGTAAAGTCAGGCCAGAGCGTATCGATGAATTCGTACTCGGAATAGGCCGACTGCCAGAGCAGAAAGTTGGAGATGCGCGCCTCGCCACTGGTCCGGATCACCAGGTCCGGGTCGGGCAGGACGCAGGTATCGAGATAGCGTGGCAGCGTTTCCTCATCGACGTCTTCGGGCCGGAGCCTGCCGTCAGCCACATCCTGCGCCAGACGGCGTGTCGCGCGCGATACTTCATCACGGCCGCCGTAGTTGATGGCGATGGTCAGATGCACGACATCGTTGGCAGCTGTTGCCGCCTCAAGATCGTTCATCAGGGTGATCAGTTTGCTGTCCAGCCGGTCGCGGTCACCGATAAAGCGCACGCAGACGCCATTGGCCATCAGCGCCTTGGTTTCGCGGATGATATAGCGGCGAAAGAGGTTCATCAGACCCGCGACCTCAACCTGGGTGCGCTTCCAGTTTTCGGTCGAAAAGGCAAAAATCGTCAGATACCGCACGCCCACATGCGGACAGGCTTCTACGATCTCCCGGACCCGGCGCGCGCCGGCGTGATGGCCGAAAAGCCGCGGGCGCCCGCGCTGTGTTGCCCAGCGTCCGTTGCCATCCATAATGATCGCCACGTGATGCGGGCAGCCGGGGACCTGGCCGTGCTGGGGTTGGCGTTTAAGCGCCATATCAGTGCTCCCTCGGTTACTGCTCGGGCATTTTTATGCCCCTCTTTTGCGTTACCACACGCGTGTAATCAACTTATTAAACGCGGGAATCTGTCATTTATGTGGAAAACGGGGCGCTCCTGGCGTTAAACCTGCATTATTTCTGATTGTTTTGTCGCCAGCACATCATCGATCATTTTGATGTAGCGATCGGTAATTTCCTGAACCTCACCTTCCCAGAGCTTCTGGTCATCTTCTGACAGGCCGTCGCCTTTGGCTTTGCGGATCTGGTCCATACCGTCGCGTCGCACATTGCGCACCGAAACCCGCGCGTGTTCTGCGTACTGCCCGGCGACCTTGGTCAGATCGCGGCGGCGTTCTTCGTTCAGTTCGGGGATCGGCAGCATGATGATCGTGCCGTTGAGCTGCGGGTTGATGCCGAGACCGCTTTCACGGATCGCCTTTTCGACTTTACCCACCAGCGCTTTGTCCCAGACATTGATGGTGACCATGCGCGATTCCGGCACATTAACGGTGCCGACCTGATTAATCGGAGTGCGTTGTCCGTAGGCATCGACCATCACCGGCTCCAGCATCGAGGCCGACGCCCGACCGGTGCGCAATGAGGCGAATTCAGTTTTCAGCGATGACATCGCGCCGTCCATCCGGCGTTCAAGATCATCGGTATCCAGCATAAAGTCGTCAGACATGGGGTTTTTCCTGCCACAGTGATTGAGCGCGCCCCCGGGAGCGCGGTGGGATGTCATTTATATACGTCGGGACGCGCGGAAAAGGCCAGCCGCAGTTGCCCGAGGCTTCCGGTCCATGGCCCCGCGCCCTCAGCCCTGCACCCGTGTATAGGTGCCCTCGCCCGCCAGAATACCGCGGAACCCACCCGGCTCATCCAGTGAAAAGACGATGATCGGAAGGTTGTTGTCGCGCGCAAGCGCAATGGCCGAGGCATCCATAACACCGAGGCGTTTGGCCAGAACATCATCATAGCTGACGGTGTCATAACGCACGGCATCGTCGTGCCGGGCCGGGTCTTTGTCATAGACGCCGTCCACCTTCGTGCCTTTGAAAATAGCCTCGCAGGACATCTCATTGGCGCGCAGGGTGGCCGCTGTATCGGTCGTGAAATAGGGGTTTCCGGTCCCGGCGGCAAAGATGCAGACCCGCTTTTTCTCCAGATGGCGCACAGCACGCCGGCGGATATAGGGCTCGGCCACTTCGTTCATCGTGATGGCCGAGATGACCCTCGTGTGAATGCCCAGGCCTTCGAGAGCGGACTGCATCGCCAGCGCATTCATCACCGTGGCGAGCATGCCCATATAATCAGCTGTCGTACGCTCCATCCCCTGCGCGGAGCCCTGCAAACCCCGGAAAATATTGCCGCCGCCGATCACCATGCAGATCTCGACGCCCATTTCATGCACCGAAAGCACTTCTCTGGCGATGCGTTCGACCGTTGGCGGGTGCAGTCCGTAGCCCTGATCCCCCATCAGCGCCTCGCCCGATATTTTCAGCATAACCCTCTTGAACGTGACTTGATGCTCAGACTGGGTCATTTTGGGCTCCTGACAGGGGTGTTCGTGCCGCGCAAAATGTCGGAAAACACACGCGACTTCAATGCACCGTGCGAGGATCCGGGCGAAAAATGACGAATTCTGTCTCAGCGCCGGTAAAGAGGCTCCTGACCGGGCTGTCCGCCGAACAGCCTGTTCTGATCGCGGGGCCCACGGCGTCGGGTAAATCAGCGCTGGCGCTGGAGATTGTCGCGGCTCAGGGCGGCGTGATCGTGAATGCTGATGCAAGCCAGGTCTATGACTGCTGGCGGGTGCTGACCGCGCGTCCTTCGGCGGAGGAAGAAGCACAGGCGCCGCACCATCTTTACGGGCATGTCAGCGCGCATCAGAGGTATTCTGCCGGACACTGGCTGCGCGAGGTCCGGCCTGTTTTGCGGGGCGGTCCGCGTCCGGTCATTGTGGGCGGTACCGGGCTCTACTTCTCCGCTCTGACCCGGGGGCTTGCTGATATTCCGGCAGTTCCGGCAGAAATCCGCGCGCGCGGCGATGCTGCGGGGCGCGCCGAAATGCTTGCAGCGATCGACGCCCCGACCCGCGCACAGATCGACACGGCCAACCGGGCACGGGTGCAGCGTGCGTGGGAGGTTCTGCAGGCAACCGGACGTGGTCTTGCTGCCTGGCAGGCGGAGACCGGGGCGCCCGCCCTGCCCGAAGCCCGCGCGCACTGTCTGGTTTTTGAGGCAGACAAGGACTGGCTCAACGCCCGTATTGAACGGCGTCTTGATCTGATGATCGCCGGCGGAGCGCTGGAAGAGGCAGAGGCGCTGCTGGCCGACTACGATCCCGCCCTGCCCGCGCACCGCGCCATCGGTGCGCCGGAGCTGATCGCGCATCTGCGCGGTGAGATGACCCTTGCGCAGGCGCGGGAGGCGGCCGTGATCGCCACACGGCAGTTTGCCAAGCGTCAACGCACCTGGTTTCGCTCAAAGATGCGCGACTGGCAGCGTGTCCCGGCGGACTCAGCCTGACAGAACTTGTCGGAAAAGAACTGACAGAGGATCAGATCTGCGCTATGCGGATAAAAACCTGTAAATAAGCGATTATTCACGGAAAAGTTGTATGGATGCCTCGGACCTTCGTATTGTCTCTCTGTCGCAGCTGGCGGGCACGCAGAACTGGCGCCTGAGCCTTGCGCATGACCGCGCTGAACAGCTGCTGATCTGGATCACCCGGGGCCAGGGGCGCCTTTTACTCGACGGGCAGCGCCGCGGGGTCGGCACACACAATGCGATTGTTGTGCCGGCGCGGCATCTCTTTGCACTGGATCTGGGCAGGCAGGGCGTGGGCCAGGCGGTGATCGTGCCCGAAGGCTGCCAGATCCTCTTTCCGCAGATGCCCCGACTGCTGCGGATCCGCGAGGTGAGTGCCATGTCTGAACTGACGGTGCTGATGGAGGCCGCAACCCGAGAGCAGAGCACCGCACGGCCGCTGACCGGACAGGCGATGGAAGCGCATGGCGCGCTGATCTCGGTCTGGTTGCAGCGCCAGATGGCACTTGAGGAACATGCACCGCAAAAGCGCAACGCGGCCGGAAGGCTGACAGCGGCCTATTGCAGGCGGATCTCCGAACACTTCCGCGCGCCTATGACGATGGCTGACCATGCCGCGGCCCTCAGTGTTACGCCCACCCACCTTACCCGCGTCTGCCGTGCCTCTACCGGGCGAACGGCGGCGGATCTGCTGACCGAACGGGTGCTGCATGAAGCCAGGCTGCTGCTCACGTCGACCCGGGTTCCGGCACAGGATATCGCCCGGCATCTTGGCTTTGGCAGTGCGGCTTATTTTACGCGGTTTATTCAGCAACATACCCGTATGACACCCACGGGACTGCGCCGTGCAGCGCAGCCCGCGGCGGAGGCCGCCTGAAGCGCAACAAGAAGCGTCGCTGCCGGGGATGCGGGTTTGCGACCCGGACATGTCGCAAAAAGACCAGTTTCGGACGTATGTTCGCGTTGACGCGCGCCCCCGGTTCATGCCTGATAGAGTTTCAATGACAAAACCGGGGGCAAAAAACCCCCGTTAACGGACGTGCAAAGTCACGCCACAGCCACCAACAGGGGCACCCATGGGACTATTCATACTCAGACGCCTGGGCGTGATGATACTGACGGCGTTATGCCTGACGTTCATCGTGTTCTGGCTTACCAATCTCTATCCGAACCTCGAGAAACTTGCGAAAACGCAAGGAAACTTCCGCATGTCGGATGAGGCCGTGACAAGTTTTCTGGACAAAAACGGCTATTTGCAGCCGATGCCCGTAAAATTTGGTCAGTGGCTGGGTGTTTTGCCGGGCTGGACGTGGGAGGACCCGGAGACCGGTGCCGTTACCGGCAGATGTTTTGCCTCCGGCACACCCGAAGAGGAACGCGGTAGTTTTTGCGGTGTGATCCAGGGCGACTGGGGCTTTTCGACAGTCTTCAAGGAGGACGTGGGCGGCATCGTGGCGACAAGGCTCGGCCTGACGGGCAAGCTGATGTTCGCGGTGATGCTGGTGATGGTGCCGATGGCACTGCTTATCGGGGTTCTGGCGGGCATGCGCGAGGGATCGGTCACGGACCGGACGCTCTCGACCTTCTCGATTGCATCGACGGCCACGCCGGAATACGTCTCCGGCGTTATCTTCATCGCGGTCTTTGCCTCCTCAGCCGTCGGGCTGAAATGGTTCAAAGGGTCGGCAACCTCTGCCATGGAAAACGCGACCTTTGAGAATTTTACCCTGCCGGTGATCACAATCGCCCTTTACGGCATGGGATATATCGCGCGGATGACGCGGGCGTCGATGACTGAGGTCATGACGGCGCAGTATATCCGCACGGCGCGCCTGAAAGGCGTGAAGTTCTCCGACATCGTTATGAAGCACGCCTTGCGAAATGCACTGATCGCCCCCTTTACGGTGATTATGTTGCAGTTTCCCTGGTTGCTGAACGGTGTGGTGATCGTGGAGACGCTCTTTAACTACAAGGGCTTTGGCTGGCTGCTGGTGCAGGCGGCGGGAAACAATGACATCGAGCTGCTGCTGGCGGTCTCGGTCGTCTCGGTCGCCGTGGTTCTGGTGACGCAGCTGATATCGGATATCGGCTACGTGTATCTGAACCCGCGCATCCGCATCGCATAAAGGAGGACTGAGAGATGGAAGAACTTTCCTGGGCCAGCATAATCGCCCGCATGTTCATTCAGCTTGGTCCCGTGTGGATTTCGCTGATTGTCCTTTTCACCCTGTCGATCACCTATAAGCGCCGGCTTGGCCTTTATGGTAAGCTTTTTGACAGCACCATCGGCATGATCGGCTTCGGCCTTGTCATGTTCTGGGTCTTTACCGGTGTCTATGGTGGCCCGCTCGATATGCTGGTTACCCATGATCCGCTGAGCCAGGTGTCAGGCATGAAGAACAAAGCGCCCGGCACCCCGATGCGCAGCCCGGATGAAGGCGAATATGCCTACTTCCTGCTGGGCGGAGACAACCTCGCACGCGACGTCTTCAGCCGTCTGATCAAAGGGGCCTGGGTCGTGGTGCAGATTGCACCCATTGCCACGCTCTTTGCCTTTATGGTCGGCATCACGCTCGGTCTGCCGGCCGGGTATTATGGCGGTCGCCTCGACACGATCCTGTCGTTTCTGGCGAACCTCATTCTCGCCTTTCCGGTCATCCTGCTCTTCTATCTGCTGGTGACACCGGAGATCGTGCTGACGGGCATTCCCAATTACATGGCGCTCTTTTTGTTCGTCTTCCCGCTGATCTTCATGTGTATTCTGCTGAACTCGCGGTACTACACACAGCCGAAGGTGCGCACACCGCTGCTGATCGGCGTGCTTGGTGGTCTCGGGTGGCTCTATCTGTCGCTGGTCTCAACCGACGGATCGGTGGTGGCGACACCCACCTACTCGATCCCCGGCCTGCCGAAGTTCCTTGATCTGTTCGACATCGATCCGGGCATTCTGGTGGTCTTTGTGTCGGTGGTTTTCGTGAACTCTCCCACGGTCTTCCGGATCGTGCGGGGCCTCGCGATGGACATCAAGACGCGTGACTATGTGGCTGCTGCTCAGACGCGGGGTGAAGGTCCCTGGTATATCATGCTCTGGGAAATCCTGCCCAACGCCCGTGGCCCGCTGATCGTCGATTTCTGTCTGCGGATCGGCTATACCACCATCCTGCTCGGCACCCTTGGCTTCTTTGGTCTGGGTCTGGAATCGGAAAGCCCCGACTGGGGCAGCACGATCAACGCAGGCCGGCGACTGCTGGCCCTTTATCCGCATGCGGCGATTGCACCCGCGCTGGCGCTTCTGACGCTGGTGCTGGGGCTCAATCTGCTGGCGGACGGGCTGCGCGAGGAAAGCCTGCGCGACTGATCTGAGGGGATGGGGGGCGCTGCCCCCCTGACCCCCCGGGATATTTAAGAGCCAGAGAAGCCGGAACAGGTTTCGAACGAGATGCTCCAGAGAGGAGACGACAATGCCAAAGCCAGATTACAGCGGTCCCATTCTGGAGATCGACAAGCTGTCTATTTCATTTTTTACGCGGCTGCGGGAAATTCCGGCGGTGATGGATTTTTCCGTGGTTGTGCAGCCCGGCGAGGCCGTGGGTCTTGTGGGCGAATCCGGTTGCGGTAAATCGACGGTGGCGCTTGGTGTCATGCAGGATCTGGGCAAGAACGGCCGGGTCGTGGGCGGTTCGATCAAGTTCAAAGGGCGCGATCTGGGGGCAATGAGTGACGAGGAGCTGCGTGACATTCGTGGCTCTGAGATCGCGATGATCTATCAGGAGCCGATGGCCTCGCTGAACCCGGCGATGAAGATCGGCAAGCAGTTGATGGAAGTGCCGATGATCCACGCGGGTGCCTCGGAGAAAGAGGCGTATGAGAGGGCCCTTCAGGTTGTCACAGACGTGAAACTGCCGGACCCGAAGCGGATCCTGAACGCCTTCCCGCACCAGCTCTCGGGCGGGCAGCAGCAACGCATCGTCATTGCGATGGCGCTGATGTCCGAGCCCTCTTTGCTTATTCTCGATGAGCCGACGACGGCGCTCGATGTGACCGTTGAGGCAGCGATTGTCGAACTGGTCAAGGATCTGGGGCGCAAATACGGCACTTCGATGCTGTTTATCAGCCACAACCTCGGGCTGGTGCTGGAGACCTGCGACCGGATCTGTGTGATGTATTCCGGCGAGGCGGTAGAGCGCGGCTCTATCGGGGATGTCTTTGACCAGATGCAGCATCCTTATACCCAGGCGCTCTTCCGGTCGATCCCGCTGCCGGGCGCGGATAAAAACGCGCGCCCTCTGGTGGCAATTCCCGGCAATTTTCCCCTGCCCCATGAACGCCCCCCGGGATGCAACTTTGGTCCACGCTGCGACTACTTCGAGGCGGGTCGCTGTGATCAGGGTCAGATCCCGATGGAGAGTGTGCCCGGGAACGACCGGCATGCGACGCGCTGTGTGAAGTTCAACGAGATTGACTGGGACGCGCCGATGGAACTTGCCGAGGTTAAAACCAAGGGCGAGATCGGCGATGTTGTTCTGAAGATGGATAATCTCAAGAAATATTACGAGGTGGCTGCAAATGCGATTTTTGGCGGTGGCGACAAGAAGGTTGTCAAAGCCAATGAGACGCTGAGTTTTGAGGCGCGCGAGTCCGAAACGCTGGCGATCGTCGGAGAATCGGGTTGTGGTAAATCCACCTTCGCCAAGGTGCTGATGGGTCTGGAGACGGCGACCGATGGGGAGATCCTGCTGGATAACCGTTCCATCGGCAACACGCCGATTGAGGAACGTGACACAAAGACAATCTCTGAAATCCAGATGGTCTTTCAGAACCCCTTTGACACGCTGAACCCGTCGATGACCGTCGGGCGCCAGATCATCCGCGCGCTGGAAATCTTTGGCATCGGGGAGAGTGAAAAAGACCGCACGCAACGGATGCTCAAGCTGCTCGATCTTGTGAAACTGCCGCGCGAGTTTGCAACGCGCATGCCGCGCCAGCTTTCCGGCGGACAAAAGCAGCGTGTGGGCATCGCGCGCGCCTTTGCGGGGGACGCGCGGATCGTGGTGGCGGATGAACCTGTCTCTGCGCTTGATGTGTCGGTGCAGGCGGCGGTAACCGATCTGCTGATGGAAATCCAGCGCGAGCAAAAGACCACGCTTCTTTTTATCAGCCATGATCTGTCGATTGTACGTTATCTCAGCGATCGGGTGATGGTGATGTATCTGGGCCATGTGGTCGAGCTTGGCACAACCGATCAGGTCTTCTCGCCGCCCTATCACCCCTATACTGAAGCGCTGCTCTCGGCGGTACCGATTGCCGATACCTCGGTTAAGAAAAAGCATATCGTGCTGGAGGGGGATATTCCGTCGGCGATGAACCCGCCGCCGGGCTGTCCGTTTCAGACCCGTTGTCGCTGGAAATCGGAAGTGCCTGGCGGATTATGTGAAAAAGAGGTCCCGCCTGTGCGCCGGTTGCCCGGTGATCACCAGATCAAATGCCATCTGAGCGATGAAAAGCTCGCGGAAATGGAGCCGGTCATTGAAATCGGTGTTGCGGCGGAATAGGCGCTGAGACGAGACCAAAAAGGGCCGCGCAGGCAGTTGCGCGGCCCTTTCCAGTTTGATCCCTCCAGAGATCAGGCAACAAGTGCGAGCATCAGTGCGCTCAGATAGCCCAGTGAGAAAAGTGCGAATCCGGGGCGTCGGGATGCGAGGATGAGCGACGCCAGCATCAGAACGGCAGCCAGACCAAGAGAACCCATCGCCGGCCACCAGATGATCCCGTTGAGTTCTGTGCCCGGCCCCCAGGGGGAGCCTTCCCATGTCAGGCCGACGTTTGTCACGGCGGCCAATAACCCCAGCAGAGCTCCGCCGCAGAGGGCGCGCAGATGCTCAAAGACCGGGTGGCGGCGCCGGCGGACCATGCCTGCGGGAGTGGCGCCGGGCATGTGCGAGCCAAGTTCACGGACCGGCACATTGCGCACGGGGGCCGCATTGCGGTTCTGCGATTTCTGAATACGCTCAAGGCGTGCGTGAAAGTTTGCTGTGGCCATTTTGTGGCGTCTCCCTCGTTCCCTTATCCGCAATGTGACGGGGAATTCGGGCAGGACTGTGGCCCGGACCTGAGCGTAATGTGAAAGGTTAACAGAAGGTTTTCCCAGAGGGGATACAACCTTTAGGACACGTAAAACGGGAAGTCAGGCCCGTATTCACTGGCCTGTTATAACTTTAACGTAATTTCGGGTTTCCCGGTATGGTGGAATCCCGCCATATTTTTGTACCGCAGCGGGGCCCGCATTATAGGCCGCCAGTGCCAGACGCCAGGATCCGAAAGTCCGGTACTGATTTGCCAGATAGCGCGCCCCGCCTTCGAGGTTCTGCAGCGGATCCAGCGGATCCACGCGCAGCGCCCGTGCGGTGGCCGGCATCAGCTGCGCCAGCCCGAGTGCGCCCTTGTGCGATTTCGCCTTTGGGTTCCAGTTTGATTCCTGCTGCACCAGGCGCAGAAACAGATCTTCCGGCACGCCGTGTTTGCGCGCGGCGGTTTTTGCCATCACCAGAAACGGGCCGGTGTAGGAGCCTTTATAGGCCTGGTCCCATTTCGTCGGCACATGCACCGACTGTGGTTTAAGGCGTATGGAGTTATTGTACTGTTCCGAGGCGCGGTTATCGAGCACGCTGATCTGCGACGAAAAAAGCTTGTTCCGGCTCTTGGACGACACGGTCTCGGCAGACAGCGCGGTCGCCCCTGTCGCCACGGTCAGTGCCAGTGCATAGACTGTGCGCATCATCTCTTTAAATACCCCCGTCACCGTCGACCCGGAGATCACTATAGGAAGACCGGCAGCGATATGCCACCCCGACTGTGCGTGCCGGTGTTGTCCGTTTGTTGTCCCTGCGCGGGTTTATGCGTGTTTCAAAGAGGGGGCCGAGGGTATAGGTTCGACGCGATCACGCGCGACCGGATTCGGCGGGTGCGTCAGAACGAACAGCAGTATCAGGGGGGCACCATTATGGCCGGCTCAGTAAACAAGGTAATTCTCTTCGGCAATCTGGGGCGTGACCCGGAAGTCCGTAGTTTTCAGAACGGCGGCAAGGTCTGTAACCTGCGCATCGCCACATCCGAAACTTGGAAAGACCGCAACACTGGTGAGCGCAAAGAGCGCACTGAATGGCATTCGGTTGCTATTTTTCAGGAAGGCCTCGTGCGGATTGCCGAGCAGTATCTGCGCAAGGGCTCCAAAGTCTATATCGAAGGCCAGCTGCAGACCCGCAAGTGGCAGGACCAGTCCGGCCAGGACCGCTATTCCACTGAAGTTGTGCTGCAGGGCTATGGCGGCACGCTGACGATGCTCGACGGACGCGGTGAAGGCGGCGGTGGTGGATTTGGTGGCGGCGGCGGCGGCGATCAGGGCTATGATGACCGTGGCGGCGACAGCTATGGAAGTGGTGGCGGTGGTGGCGGAAACTCCGGCCCGGCACCGTCGCGTGATCTGGACGACGAAATCCCGTTCTGATGTGCCGGCCTGCCGTGCGCCTGCTGACCCGGGCGGATACTGCGGCAGCACTTGAGCTTTACACTGATCTCACCCTCGGGCCGCCGGCCTGTGACCAACCGGCCTTTCACAAGGTGCTGGAACATCCCGGCACCACAGTCACCGGTGCCTTCGAGGGTGATGTGCTGATATCGATGGTGACACTGCATCTGCTGCCGAATGTCACCTGGGACGCCCGGCCCTATGCGCTGATCGAGAATGTGGTGACGCGCGCGGACCGGCGCGGCCAGGGATTCGGGCGGCTGACAATGGAGGCGGCGCTGGAACGCGCCTGGACTGCGGACGCCTATAAGGTCATGCTGCTGACCGGCCAGCGTCGCGACGTGAAAGGGTTCTACGAGGCCGTCGGATTTTCCTCAGAGGACAAGCACGCGATGGTTATCCGCCGGTCCTGACAGTGTTACTGCAACGCGTCGTCCAGCACGCGCAGCACCTCTGACGGTGGCACGTCCCCTGTCACAAAAGCCTCACCGATGCCCCGCGCGAGGATAAACCGCAGCTTTCCCTGGACCACCTTTTTATCCTGTCCCATCAGATCGAGCAACGCGGCCGCATCCGGCAGATCGCCGTCGATATCCGACAGATCGGTTTTCATGTTCATGGCACGCAGATGCGCACGCACCCGGCCGGGTGTCTCCTGCGCGCAAAGACCCAGGCGCGCGGAAAGTTCAAAGGCCAGCGCGCAGCCGATGGCAACGCCCTCACCGTGCAGCAGGCGGTCAGAATATCCTGTCGCGGCTTCCAGCGCGTGCCCGAATGTATGCCCAAGATTGAGCAGCGCGCGGTCGCCCTGTTCGGTCTCGTCCCGGATCACGATGTCGGCTTTCATCTGCACCGACCGGCGCACGGCTTCGACGCGGGTGGTCATGTCACCCGCCGCCAGCGCGGGACCGTTCGCCTCCAGCCATTCAAAAAACCCGGCGTCACCCAGAAGCCCGTATTTCACTACCTCACCATAGCCTGCAATGAAATCACGCGGCGTGAGGGTGCCCAGCACCTCCGTATCCGCCAGCACCAGGGACGGCTGGTGAAAAGCGCCGATGAGGTTTTTGCCCTGGGGCGCGTTAATGCCGGTTTTGCCGCCGACAGAGCTGTCGACCTGGGCGAGCAGCGACGTGGGGACCTGCACAAAGCGGACCCCGCGGCGCAGAATGGCGGCGGCAAAGCCCGCCAGATCCCCGATAACGCCCCCGCCAAAGGCCACAACGATATCGCCGCGTTCGGTTTTCTGATCCAGCAGCCACTCTGTGCACTGCTCAAGCGGCCCCCAGGATTTGGTCGCCTCACCCGCCGGCAATACGAGAGCTTCCATCTCGATACCTTCAGTACGCAGACCACGGCGCAGGGCGTCCAGATGCAGGCCGGCCACTGTCGCATCGCTGATCACGCAGACCCGCGGGCGTCTGAGCAACGGCGCTATATGCGCGCCGGACTGTGCGATAAGGCCCGGACCGATGCGCACATCATAGGCGCGGCCCGGCAGGTCCACTCTGACGGTCTCAGTCATCGGTTCGCTCCAGAACGTCGGGCCGTGTCAGCAGTGCGCGCGCCACCCGGGCGGCCATCGCCTCGATCGAAACCGGCGGGGCGCAGGGCACACGCAGATCGGCCTTGCTGTATTCCGGTACCCGCTCCGCACAGAGCTTTTCAAGCGTGGCGCGCGGATCGGGCGTGCGCAGCAACGGCCGGGTGTCGCGGTGTTTAACCCGGCTCCAGAGCAGGTCGATGTCCGCATCAAGCCAGATTGCGACACCATGCTGGCTGATCCGGGCCTGGTTTGCAGCGGAAAGAAACGCCCCGCCGCCTGTCGACAGGACGCAGGGTTTGCCCTGCAGCAGACGTGTGATCACCTCGGTCTCGCGCGCGCGGAAAAAAGGCTCGCCGTCTCGGGCGAATATCTCGGGCACCGTCATATTGGCTGCAAGCTCGATCTCAGCGTCAGAATCGAGAAACTCAACATCAAGGAGCTGCGCCAGCCCCCGTCCGACAGCCGTCTTGCCGGCGCCCATCATGCCGACCATCACGATGGTCTTTTTCAGATGAAACGCTCCTGCGGCGCTCTGATCGGCCAGGGATTGCTCAATTTCACTCATAATCTTTTGAATGACGTGATATTCATGAAAAGGCCATATATAAGTTCATCAAAACAACAGGCATTGCAGGCAGGACGGGCAAATGGGACGCATTTTCAAACTGATCGTATTTCTCCTGATACTCGGATTTATCGGGCTTACCGGCTATGCCTATGTCGGCCCGTTCTTTGGCGTGGATTTTGCCGCCCCGCAAAATGAGGTACGCGTCCCTGTCACCCTGGAAACTAATTAAGTCGGCACCCGGCGTGCTGGCGGCTCTGCTCTGGAGCGGTCATGCGCTTGCGCAGCAGCAACCCCTGTCGGTAATTGACTGGGTGCACCGGCATTCCGAGCCGGAACCCGTGGTTGTGACGCCCCTGCCGGATCCGGGCACGGCCCCGGAAGCCCGCGTGCCGCCGGAGATCGATGTGACGCCGCTGGAGCAGGAAACCTGGCGCACGGTCGGGCTGGTGCCGGCGAGCGTGACCAACCTGCCCCGAACGCTCTGGACCGGCAGCGATCCTGATGCACTCGGCAGGCTGATCACGCGGCTGCCCGATCTGCGGGTGCCGGCGGGTCAGGCGCTGCTCTATCGTTTGCTGCTTACAGAAAGTTTCGGGCCGGGAAATGATCTGGCGGCGCGCGACAGCTTCACCCTGGCACGTGCCGGGGCACTGGTGCGCGCCGGTGCGCTTGATCCGGCGCGCGCGCTGATCGAACAGGCCGGTGCCACCCGGGATGCGGCGCATTTTGCGGCCTGGCTCGATGTTGCTCTGCTGACCGGCGACGAGGATCTGGCCTGCGACAGTCTCAACAGCATGCCGCATCTTGCGCCCTCGGCGGGCCACCGCATCTTCTGTGCGGTCCGGGGCGGGGACTGGCGCACTGCGGCACTGCTTTTTGATGCAGGCCGGGCGATCGGGGCGGTGCCGCCTGCTCAGGCCGGTCTGCTCGAACGGTTTCTCGACCCTGATCTTTTCGAGGGCGATCCGGCTCTGGCGCCACCGGCTGTCATCACCCCCCTGCTCTTTCGCCTGCACGAGTCAGTGGGTGAGCCGCTTCCGACGCGGTTTTTGCCACGCGCTTATGCGGTGGCCGATCTGCGTGACCTTTCCGGCTGGAAATCGCAACTCGAAGCTGCCGAGCGCCTTGCGCGGGCCGGCACGCTTGCGGATAATCAGCTGCTGGGTCTTTACACGGCCCGCGAGCCTGCGGCATCGGGCGGCATCTGGGAGCGCGTAACGGCGGTTCAGGCGTTCGAGACCGCGCTCTCCGGTGGCGAAGCCGCGACAATATCAGCAACGCTGGTCAAAGCCTGGGAGGCGGTCCGGCCGGCCGGCCTCGAGGTGCCTTTTGCAGGGTTGTTTGCCGACAGGCTGACGACGGCTGAACTTACCCCTGAGGCGGCCCGGATCGCGCGTACGCTCGGCCTGTTGTCCGCTGATTACCGCGAAGCGGCGCAGCATCCGGCTGTTGAACCGATTTATGCCGCAATCGCGGCAGGTCAGCCGGGAGATCCCTCTGGCTGGCCGCTGAGTGCAATGGCCATCTCGGATGCCTTCGCGGGCAAAGGGGTGCGCACCGATCTGACGGCACTGGCGGCGCGCGAGCAACTGGGAGAGGCGCTTCTTCGCTGTCTGGTGTTGCTTGAGCAGGGCGCTGCCGGTGACCCCGCAGCGCTGACCGGGGCGCTGGCTACCCTGCGCGCGCTGGGTCAGGAAGACACCGCGCGACGTGCCGCGCTGCAGATCCTGCTGCTGGACCGGTACAGCTGATGGCCGGGGACAGGTGGATTTCTGTCTTTCTCGAAGCGCAGGCCGCCGAGCTCGGGGCGGCGCGCAACACCCTGCTGGCCTATGGCCGCGATCTGCAGGATTTTGCGGCCTGGCTCTCCGCCAGGGATATCGCATTTGAGGCGGCGTCAAAAGCGGATGTGGAAAGTTATCTGATCAGGTGCGACGCGGACGGGCTGTCGCGCGCCACCCGGGCGCGGCGGTTGTCGGCAATCAGACAACTCTACCGGTTCGCTTTTGAGGAAGGCTGGCGCAGCGATAATCCCGCCATTCAGATCACCGGACCCGGGCGTGACAAACGCCTGCCGAAAACCCTGTCCGAAGATGAGGTGGACAGGCTGCTTGACGCGGCGCGCACGGCGGGGCGGTCGCCGTCGGATCAGGCGCGCAATACCTGTCTGATGGAACTGCTTTATGCCACCGGCATGCGGGTCACAGAGCTCGTTTCGCTGCCTGTCAGCGCCACGCGCGGTGATCCGCGGATGTTGCTTATTATGGGTAAGGGCGGAAAGGAACGCATGGTGCCTTTGTCGGCGCCCGCACGTGACGCTCTGGCGCAGTGGCTCAGGTTGCGCGATGCGGAGGAGGACGCGCGCCGGGCAGCAGGTGCTCCCGCATCGAAGTTCCTTTTTGCCTCGCGCGGCGCGTCCGGGCATCTGACACGACACCGGTTTTACACGCTGATCAAAGAGTTTGCCGTGGCCGGTGGGGTCAGCCCGCAGAAGGTAACGCCACACACGCTGCGCCATGCCTTTGCCACGCATCTGCTGGCCCATGGCGCCGATCTGCGGTCCATCCAGACGCTGCTGGGGCATGCTGATGTGGCGACGACAGAGATTTATACTCATGTACTCGAAGCGCGGCTGTCTGAGCTGGTGCTCAAACACCATCCGCTTGCGGAAAATCCTGCTGTCGGAGGTAAGGCCAAGAAGCAGCGGGAGGGTGAGTAACACCCCCTTGCAGCCCTGCGGCGGTTTCCGGAGACCTGAGCGCACTTGTGGCCATGGCACGGTGCGGCGCAGTTTCGGACGGTAAGCCAGAAGTGTCAGGCTCCGACCCGCGCGGCCCTCGTCGCACGCCGCTGCTCCGGCCTTTCGTCTCCGTCCTGGTCGGGGAAAAGCGCGGCAAACGACCTCACGAAGAGCGAACCCTGAAAGATCGCGGGTGGCATTGCCCGCTTGTGCAACCGGCACGATCTGCGACGTACGGACCAGTGCGAACTGCATTTACGCTCCGCAGCGCCGGTGCCCGTGCAAGGTGAGGGGCAATTCAGGGTGTGTTTTCCGGAGACTGTCCGGGCATGGCGTGTCTCAGCCCCCTTGAATGACGCCCCGCCCGGCCCCATAACCAAGAGATCGGCTTTCAAAGGTAATTTCCCAGATGGACCCCGCCTCCGCAACGCTTGATGCAGCTTTCTGGATCACAAGTTGCGTCATTCTCTTTCTGCTGGTTCTGTCCGGCTTTTTCTCAGGCTCAGAAACCGCGCTCACAGCGGCCTCGCGCGGTAAACTGCGCAGCCAGGCTGACAAAGGTTCGCGCGGTGCAGAACGCGCGCTCAGGATCACGGAAGACAACGAACGGCTGATCGGCTCGGTGCTGCTCGGCAATAACCTGGTCAATATCCTCGCGGCATCGCTGGCCACTTCGATCTTTACGCGTGCTTTTGGCGAAAGCGGTGTGGCGCTTGCCACGCTGGTCATGACGCTTCTGGTGCTGATCTTTGCCGAAGTCCTGCCAAAAACCTATGCGATCACCAATTCTGAAAGGGCCGCCGCCCTGGTGTCTGCGCCGATTGCGATCATCGTCAAAGTGTTCTCGCCCGTGGTGGCGGCCGTGCGCTATTTCGTGCGCGGTGTGCTGCGGATTTTCGGGGTTCGCATCGATCCCGACAGCAATATTCTTGACGTGCACGCAGAAATCGAAGGCGCGTTGCATCTTGGTCATTCAGAAGGTGTGGTCGAGAAAGAGCATCGTGACCGTATCCTCGGCGCGCTTGATCTCAATGAGCGCGCGGTCGAAGAGATCATGCTGCATCGCTCCGGCATCGAGATGATTGACGCCAATGCAGAGCCCGAAACAATTCTTGAGCAGTGTCTGCAGTCAAATTACACCCGCCTGCCGGTCTTCAAGGAGGATCAGGAAAACATCATCGGCGTGATCCACGCGAAAGATCTGCTGCGCGCGATGTACAAGATCATCGGCGGGCCTGAGGGGGATGCGTCGAAACTGCGCGATTTCGACATCGCGGATGTGGCGATGAAGCCTTATTTCGTCCCCGAAACCTCGACGCTTGATGAGCAGATGCGCCAGTTTCTGCGCCGGCGCACGCATTTTGCGCTTGTGGTGGATGAATACGGCTCGCTGCAGGGGCTGATCACCCTGGAAGACATTCTCGAAGAGATTGTCGGTGAAATTACCGACGAGTTCGACCCGGATGGTGAATATCCGGTGAAACAGACCGGTGACGGCATGTATGTGGTCGACGGGGCGATGACGATCCGTGATCTCAATCGCGCGACCGACTGGAATCTGCCCGACGAAGAAGCAAACACCATCGCCGGTCTCGTGATTCACGAGGCGCAGATGATCCCGACCACAGGCCAGGTGTTTTCGTTTCACGGCTTCCGCTTTGAGGTCTGCGCGCGGGACGGCAACAGGATCACAGAACTTAAAATCAGGCCGCTGTAGCTGCCCGGCACCGATGGCCGCAAGGCATAAGATGGTGCTTGTCGCTCACATGCTGGCAATATAGACGCGCTCCCGGCCTGCTGTGGTAATTTCGGGTCCGCCCGGCGCTGCGGCCCGGCTTCGTCAGACCGGTCAGGCACGCAGGCGTTCGCCTTTCGGATCGAAGGGCGGTTCGTGCAGGATGCGGGCCTTGTGGGGCTGACCCAGCACCATCACCTCCACCTCGTCCCCGGGTGCCGCGTCTTTCACATAACCCAGGGCCAGGCTTTTGCCGACCGAATAGCCGTAGGCCCCTGAAGTCACCCGCCCGATGCCCCTGCCGTTGCGGAAGACAGGCTCGCCGCCTGTGGCATCCGCGTTGGAGGCATCTGTCTGACCCGCATCAAGCTCCATCAGCACCAGCATCTCGCGCGGCGCTCTGGCGAGAGTTTCCGCCACGGCCGCTTTGTTGAGAAACTCTTTGTCCATTTTGCAGAGCCGGTCGAGGCCGACTTCCTGGGGCCAGTATTCCGGAGAGTACTCACGACTCCAGGAGCCGTACCCCTTTTCGACGCGCAGGCTCATGAGCGCGCGGCTGCCGACGGGGCCTGCTTCAAACTCTTTGCCGGCCTCCAGCAGCGCCTCATAGAGCTTTTTCTGGTCTTCGGTAGCACAGTGCAGTTCCCAGCCGAGATCGCCGGTGAAAGAAACTCTGAGCGCCAGCACGGGCACACCTGCAATCTCCATCCAGGCGCTGCGCATGAAGGGAAAATCGCTGGTGGCAAGCGAGCTGTTGGTGAGCCGCGCCAGCAAATCACGCGCGGCGGGGCCGGCCACGTTGAACCCGCAGAATGCTTCGGTCAGGCTCTCAAACGCGGTGCCTGCGGGCAGCGGCACAGATCTGAAAAAGCGTTGATGATACCGCTCCGCAGCGCCGCCGCCGATGATCCAGAACTCTTCGTCTCCGAGCCGCGTCACAGTGAAATCACCGGCGATGCCGCCGCGTTTTCCGATCAGCGGGGTCAGACAGGACCGGCCGACCGATTTGGGCATATTATTTGCGAACACAGAATTCAGCCAGGCCTCCGCCCCCGGACCGGTGCAGCGATATTTAGCAAAGTTCGAGATATCGATAATGCCCGCATGCTCGCGCAGCATCCGGCATTCGGCGCCGACGGTGTCCCACCAGCCCTGGCGTGTGAAGCCTTCGGTTACGTCCTCCGCGCCGGGCGTATCGCCGAAGTAAAGCGGATGCTCCCAGCCGTAGTTAAGGCCAAAGACCGCCCCCATCTCTATTTGCCTCTGATAGGCGGGTCGTGTGCGCACCGGCCGGCCGGCGGCACGTTCTTCTCCGGGGAAGTGGATCTTGAAGCGGTGCGCGTACTGATCGCCCACGCGTGCTTTGGTGAAGGCCTTATCCGCCCAGTCGCCGAACCGCGCCACGTCCCAGGCGAACATGTCATAGCGCGTCTCGCCCGCGGTGATCCAGTCCGCCGCCAGCAGCCCCATGCCGCCCGACTGCGAGAACCCGGGAATAATACCGTTGCAACAGAAATAGTTGCTGAGTTCGGGCACCGGGCCAAAAAGCACATTGCTGTCCGGCGACCAGATCATCGGCCCGTTGATCACCCTTTTGATGCCGGCCTCGCCTACGGCGGGCACCCGGTCGATGGCACGCATCATGTTCTCTTCGATGCGCTCCAGATCGTCGGCGAAAAGTTCATGGCCAAAGCCTTGCGGCGTGCCCTCTTCGGCCCAGAATCTCAGATCTTTTTCATAAGCACCGACCAGCAGACCTTTGCCCTCCTGGCGCAGGTAATACTCGCCGTCCCGGTCCGCGACGGAAGGCAACCGGCGGTCCAGCCCGGCAATCTCCGCAATCGTTTCCGTGACAAAATACTGATGTTCGGTTGGTTGCAGCGGCAGCGTCAGCCCCGCAAGGGCTGCGACCTCCCTGCCCCAGAGCCCGGCGGCGTTGACAACCCATTCCGTGGCGATGTCGCCTTTGGCGGTGCGCACGATCCAGGTGCCGTCGGGTTGTTGTTCGGTGCCGGTGACCGGGCAGAACCGGATGATCTCCGCACCGTTCTGGCGCGCGCCGGCAGCATAGGCGTTGGTAACACCTGACGGGTCCACGTTGCCGCCGTTTTCTTCAAACATGATGCAGCGGATGCCGTCGTAATTGACCAGAGGGTGCAGTGCTTCGGCTTCCTGCCGGTCAATCTCGCGAAACGGCAGACCATAGTATTTTGCCTTGGCCGCCTGCAGACGCAACTGATGCGCACGCGCCTCGGTCTGTGCGAGATAAAGAGACCCCGGCTGAAACACCCCGCAGGACTGTCCGGTTTCCGCTTCCAGCGCATTATAGAGATCCATCGTATAGTTCTGGATCCGGGTAATGTTATTATTGTCGTGCAGCCCGTGAATATTGGCCGCCGCATGCCAGGTTGAGCCCGATGTGAGTTCGTCGCGCTCCAGCAGGACGACATCGCTCCAGCCCGCTTTGGTCAGGTGATAAAGGATGGAGCAGCCGATAACGCCGCCTCCGATGACAACGGCCTGAGCATGGGTGCGCATGGGATAGTCCCTGATCTCTTTCGTGTTTCGCTGGCCCTGACCATGCCCCGGCCGTTTTCAGGCCGGTTGCTCGTTCACGACATATCTGGTCGGCGGCTGACAATGCGCAGAGTTGGTGCGGATGACTGGTCCGCCGGTTGCCACCGGTTTGTGTCGGGTCCGGGACGTGGCCCCGCAGGGATGTAAGGCGGGGCCCGTGACTGCACCCTTAAGGGGCCTGAGCGCCCTGCCTCACGCATCGCCGCATCTCCGGGCCGTGAAATCGCTTGCGTGCGACCGGTGGCACGCACAGACTGGGCCGAACCTGACGAGGGATCTGCCAGCCTGGGACCGTGCCCGACAACTGTCTGAAACACCGCCTCAACAATACCGATGACCTGGTAGCGTTCCATATTGTCACGATCCCTTCGGCGGTTGTGACCCAGGCTATGGCCGCAGCAGGGGCGGACGGGCTGATTATTGATATGGAGCACGGGGCCGTCGATCACGCCTCTGCCCATGCGATGATCGCCGCGACTGCGGGGACGCTTTGCGCCCCGATTGTACGGGTGCCGGAGATTGATGCTGCCGTTGTGAAAAGGGTGCTGGATCTGGGTGCGGAAGGCATCTGTTTTCCCCTGGTGCGCACCGCGGACGATGCCCGGCGTGCGGTATCCTGTATGCGGTATCCGCCGCGAGGGGTGCGGGGGTTTGGCGCTTTCATTGCGCAGTCGCGCTGGCAGACAGATCTGCCGTCATTCCGGGATGTGACGGAAGACAGGCTGATAAACATTCTGCTGATCGAGACCCGGGACGCGGTGCAGAACATCGACGAAATCTGTGCGGTTGAGGGCATTGATCTGCTGGTGGTCGCCATGTTCGATCTGAGCACTGATCTGGGACATATGGGGGAGTTCGATCATCCCGTTGTACGCGCTGCGGTCGGCAGGATCGAAGCTGCGGCAAATGCTGCCGGTCTGCCCCTCGGCGGCAATGCGCTGAGCCGGGAGATGGCCGACGGACTTTTCGAACGTGGCTACCGGGCGATTGCGGGGTTCGATCTGCTCTGGCTGCGGGCGAAGACTACAGAGATCAAAGGCTGGACGGAGACGTGAGCCGGTGAAGCCCGGCGTAGCAGGACCGGCCTTTCGTCCAGCGGTTCCTGACTGCTGACCGGGCAGTTTCGCGAATCAGTTCTGCCGCTGCGCGCGCAGGGCACGTTGTTTAAGCCGCCACATGGCCACCGACCGGTTATCCGCGCAGGCCGCCGGGAAAATCTGTCCCGGCTGTTACCCCGTACTCTCCACGGCGTAACGCATTGCAATCACGTCTCTCTGTTCAGGAGCGCAGTTTTCTGCGCCGCGCACGCAGGTGGTGGCATTAAATGGCCACATTCGTACGGTACCCAGCACGCTGACACGGGACGCCCGGGCCGCAGAGCCCTGCCGATGATAACGACAACTGAGATGATTGCTGATGCCCCACGAAGTAAAGCAGAAACGTCTGGCCGTTAAACACGTCAAACGACGCTGTCACCGGTGCCATGGCTCCGGCAGCGCGAATTGTGTGACCTGCAACGGTACCGGGCGCATGTACAAGGGCCGCGATTATCACGGGCATGCGGTGATGGGCACCTGCGAGGGCTGTTTTGGCACCCGTTCCCGGCGGTGCTCATACTGCAGCGGTGAAGGTTTCGCCTGACGGCAAATTCCGCAGGACGTAACCTGACCGGATTTGAGCCCGGCAGGCCGGGCTGCGCTACCTCCTCTTTGCAACGGTGCGCGGCAGAGGTTTCCTGACCCCCGGGTCGAGGTTCCTGAAACGTCAGTTTCTGTCGTTTTCAGCCAGGCCCCTGCGCCCGCCCGCGCACATTCTCAGGCCTGAAGAAACCGGAGAACCCCATGCAGACTACCACCCGTGTTGCCGTCATCGGCGGAGGCGTTGTCGGCGCGTCCGTGCTCTATCACCTCACCAGACTGGGATGGTCTGATGTGATGCTGCTGGAACGCTCGGAGCTGACCAGCGGATCGACATGGCATGCGGCAGGCGGTTTTCACACGCTGAACGGCGATACGAATATGGCAGCCCTGCAGGGCTATACCATCCGGCTCTATAAGGAGCTGGAAGAGATCACCGGCATGTCCTGTGGTCTGCACCATGTGGGCGGTGTAACCCTTGCGGACAATCAGGACCGTTTTGACATGATGCTGGCCGAACGCGCCAAGCACCGCTTCATGGGGCTCGACACCGAGATTGTCGGGCCCGAAGATATCCGCAAAATCGCCCCGATCACCAACCTCGACGGCATCATCGGTGGGCTTTACGATCCGC
>CBDUCB010000026.1:0-23592 GCA_965365545.1 uncultured Roseobacter sp.
CAGCCGTTCGTTGTTCAGAATGAACTGTTTGACAGGCAGGTTGTACTGCACCGCCGTCCCCATCTCCTGCATGTTCATCAGCCATGACGCTTCACCCGCCACATTGATCACCAGCGCATCGCGATGTGCCATCTGAACACCGATCGAGGCCGGAAAACCGTAACCCATGGTGCCAAGCCCGCCGGAGGTCATCCAGCGGTTCGGGTCTTCAAACCCGAGATACTGCGCGGCCCACATCTGGTGCTGACCCACTTCGGTACAGATATAACGGTCGTGATCTTTGGTCAGCGCCTCAAGGCGTGCCAGTGCGTACTGCGGCTTGATCGTCTTGCCGGCCTGGGTGAATTTAAGGCAGTCAACTGCCTTCCATTCCTCAATCTGTTTCCACCATTTCGCCAGCGCCTCGGAGTTGGTTTTACGCCCGCGGGATTTCCAGACCTTCAGAATGTCTTCCAGAACATGGGCCACATCGCCGACGATCGGAATATCCGCCTTTATCACCTTGTTGATGGACGACGGATCGATATCGATATGTGCTTTCACGGATTTCGGGCTGAAGGCATCGACGCGCCCGGTGATCCGGTCATCAAAACGTGCCCCGATGTTGATCATCAGATCGCAGTCATGCATCGCCATATTGGCCTGATAAAGCCCGTGCATACCCAGCATGCCCAGCCACTTGTCACCCGAAGCAGGATAAGACCCGAGCCCCATCAGGGTCGAGGTTACCGGAAACCCGGTCGCTTCGATCAGTTCGCGCAGCAACTGGCTTGCCGCCGGGCCCGAATTGATCACTCCACCGCCGGTGTAGAACACCGGACGTCTGGCTTTTTCGATTGCGGCGACAAGCTCGGTGATCTCTTCCATATCTCCCTTCAGAACCGGCTGATAATGCGAGGTGGAGGGTTTCGGCGCGTGATAGCTGCCAGTGGCAAACTGAACGTCCTTGGGAATATCCACGAGGACAGGTCCGGGACGACCGCTGGTTGCCACATGAAATGCCTCATGCAGCACACCCGGCAGCGCGTCGGTTTCTTTCACCAGCCAGTTGTGTTTGGTGCAGGGACGCGTGATGCCAACCGTATCGGCTTCCTGAAAAGCGTCAGAGCCGATCATGAAGGTCGGCACCTGGCCGGTCAGAACCACGATGGGGATCGAATCCATCAGCGCATCAGTCAGGCCGGTCACCGCATTTGTGGCGCCGGGCCCCGAAGTCACGATAACGACACCGGGGCGGCCCGTGGCACGTGCATATCCTTCGGCGGCATGCACCGCACCCTGTTCGTGGCGCACCAGAATGTGCCGGATCGCGTTTTGCTGAAAGACCTCGTCGTAAATCGGCAGCACGGCGCCACCGGGATAGCCAAAGACGGTGTCCACGCCCTGATCAATCAGCGCCTGAACAATCATTTTCGCACCGGACATTTGCCGTGTCATATCTCTCAACTCCGTACCGGCCTGCCATCAGGCCTGATTTCGTTTGCGCATAAAAAAGCCCCCGGTTGTGGCGGGGGCGCATGGGTCAGACTATGGTCTCACCGTTACCGGCCCATGCGCGTGTCTCCTACAATGACGACCAGGTCGGTCATAGCTCTGTGGCTCCTTCATGCCCGCGCGACATTATGGGGGTCGGGCAGGGGCGTCAACACCCATTCGGGCAAAAATTATGTCCGCAGGACATTAAATTTCGACATTATCTTTCGTTTTGGGGTTTTACCGCGACATTAACGTGAATTATCCGTCCGGTTTAATGACCTGCGGGGCCATCGGACCGGATCTCAGGGAATGCGCGCCAGCGCGCACAGCGGGAATGCTCTGATCCGGTATGGAAGACTGCCGCAGGGTCCGCCGTTCCACCACAGAATGAAGGCCGGACACCCTGATCAGGAATGCTGTAACAGGTGCGCGGTTCAGACCGATGTCAGCCGTGCACACGCACGTTCGCCAGGCCCGGAAACAGGTCAGAGACTGACGCCTGTCCCCTGAAGCACGCCGTGCTCCAGCGCATAACGGGTCAGCCCCGCTGTGCTCGAAATGCCAAGTTTGCGTTTGATGTTTTTGCGGTGCGTCTCGACTGTGCGCACCGAGATATCCAGCGCCGTCGCGACCTCCTTGTTGGATCTGCCCTGCGCCAGCTGCAAAAGAATTGTCTGCTCGCGTCCGGTCAGGGCTTCGCGGCCATCGCGTTTGTCCGGGGCAAGTGAGCCGCGCGCACCGGTGCACAGGTACTGCTGTCCGGCCATGACCGCATCGATGGCCTGTTTGATTTCATCGGTCGGCACATCTTTGAGGATATAGCCCATCGCGCCGTGACTGAGCGCCGAGGAGATATATTCCGGGCTGTCATGCATCGACAGCACCAGAATGCGGGTGCCGGGGCGGCGTTCCAGCACAATCTCAGTTGCGGTAAGCCCGCTCATATCCGGCATGTTCAGATCCATCAGGATCACATCCGGATTGAAGGCATCAAGCCCGTCAATGGCATCGCGCGCCGATTTGCAACTGCCCGCAACCACCAGATCATCATAGCTCTCAAGGATCGACTGAATGCCCTCCGCCACCATCGGGTGGTCATCGACGATCAGAACGCGGACAGGGGGGCTGATGCTCATACCGGTGCTTTCTCAGGCTGGCGGGTGTCGGTTTCAGGCGGCAGCAGATGCGTCAGTGGCACGCTTGCCTCGATCACTGTACCCTGGCCGTTGCGGCCGGTGCTGACGAGGAAAAAACCGTCGAGCTGTTCAATACGTTCCTGCATATTGCGCAGACCCATGCCACCGGTTGCATTGCCGTCATCGCTGGTCATGCCGCGCCCGTTGTCGGAAATGCGCAGAGTGGCGCCCCGTTTATGACCCCGCAGATCGACGTTGACGCGCGTCGCCTGTGCGTGCCGCTCGATATTGGTCAGCGCTTCCTGGGCAATGCGGTAAAGGGCAATTTTGGCTTCCGGATCAAGGCGGTTGCGAAAGACCACTGTCTCGAAAACCGTGTCGATGCCTGTCCGGGCGCTGAATTCTTCGGTCAGGGTTCTGATCGCCGGACCAAGGCCAAGATCGTCGAGAACGCCGGGGCGCAGATCGCGGCTGATGCGTCGCACCTCGGATATTGCCTCGCCAAGGGACGATATGCCCCGTGCAAGCGGCTCCGCGGCGCTGGCCTGGTCTTTGTCGATGCGCCGGCGTGCGGTGTCGAGCGCGTAGCGCACGCCGACAAGAATCTGGCTGATCCCGTCATGAAGCTCGCGCGCCACCCGGCCGCGCTCTTCTTCCTGCGCATCGAGCACCCTCTGAGTGAGCTTTTTCAGTTTGACATCCGCCAGACGCCGCTCGCGGATATTGAGCCCCATACCGGTGAAGAACACCAGCAGCAGTGCCGCCAGTGCAATCACACTTATATAGACGAACGTCTGCTGCACCCGGTCCTCGACATCCGCCCTGGCAGAGGCGACCGAGGCCAGGACATCATCGATATAGACGCCCGTTCCCACCGCCCATCGCCAGCTGGGAAAGCTGGTGACATAACTGATCATGCGCGCCTCTTCACCGGTCGATGGTTTGGGCCAGAGATAGCTGTGATATCCGGCACCGGAGCGCGCAAGCCGGATAATCTCATCGGTGATCGGTGTGCCTTCGCTGTCGGTCTGGCCCGACCAGTTGCGGTTGATCCGGTCGGTCTGGCGCGGGCTGACCAGCACATTGCCGTCGTAGTCATAGACGAAAAAGAACCCGTCTTCACCGTAGATCATGGCGGACAGAATCTGCGCCACCTGGTCGCGGGCCTGCTGATCATCGGGGGCCGCATTGCCGTAAATAAAGTAAAATCCGTTCCGCGCCTGGGTCACGTAATTGCGCAGCTCGGCCTTTTTGGCCTCGATAAGCTGAATTTCCAGCGCCCGGATCTCGCGTTCGGCCAGTGCGCGGGACTGATGTGCCACCAGAAATGCGATTGCCGCCACCGCAGCGATCAGCGGCACCGTCGCCACAAGCGACAGTTTCTGCGCGTAACTGGGACGCGGGAGAGAAGGCAGACGCATCATAGGTATCTGGTACGTCGATTCCGGACAGAATCAAAGCGCCGGGCAGCGCGACGCCCGCCTGACCAGACCACGGTCCGGCAGAAAACCGAAAGAAAACCTGCTCAGAAACTGATTTAAAGGCCTTAATACGTACTACCAGGTATTTCCAATCGCAGCAGTTTTACTAATGTGCTCACACACCAAACCCGCGCGCACCTCTGCGCGCGGGAAACTGATATGGGAGGAGTATCAACATGGATCGTCGTTCATTTCTGAAGACATCTGCACTTGGCGGTTCCGCCGCCGCCGCCACAACGCTTGCAGCACCTGCATACGCACAGGGCAACCGCACCCTGACTATGGTCACATCCTGGCCCCGCGGCTTTGCCGTTCTGGATGACGCGGCCACATATTTCGAGGAAATGGTCGGCGCGATGTCCGACGGCGCCCTCACCATCGAGAAAAAAGCCCCCGGCGAACTGGTCGGCGCTTTTGAGGTCTTTGACGCGGTGTCTTCCGGTCAGGCCGATCTCTATCACTCCGCTGACTATTACTTCATCGGTCAGCACCCGGGCTATGCCTATTTCACCTCTGTGCCTTTCGGTGGCACGGCACAGGAATTCACCAACTGGTATCACCACGGCGGCGGCCATGAGCTGCACAACGAGCTGGGCGATATCTTCAACCTGAAATCCTTCATCGCCGGCAACTCCGGCTCGCAGTCCGGTGGCTGGTTCCGTAATGAAATCAACTCAGCGGAAGACTTCAACGGCCTGAAATTCCGGATGCCTGGCCTCGGTGGTAAGGTGCTGGGTGAGCTTGGTGCATCCGTGCAGAACATCCCCGGCGGCGAACTTTACCAGGCGCTGAGCTCCGGTGCTCTGGATGGTCTGGAGTGGGTTGGTCCGTTTGCGGATGAGCGCGCGGGCTTCCAGGAAGTCGCCAAAGTCTATTATACCGCCGGTTTCCATGAGCCGGGCTCTGCTCTGGCGGCAGGTGTGAACCTTGATGTCTTTAACGAACTGAGCCCTGCGCATCAGGCAATCATCACCAATGCGGCGATGGCGACCACCCACACGCAGCTGGCCGAAACACTGGCCAACAACGGTGCCGCGCTTGCGCGTCTGCAGGCTCAGGGTGTCAAAACGCTGCAGTTCCCGGATGATGTCTGGGATGCCTTTGGTGCCGCGTCCAAGAAAGTCATGGATGAGAACATGAGCGATGAGCTTTTTGCCAAAATCCGTGCTTCTTTCGAGGACTCGCTCGCGCAGAGCTCTGACTGGCTGCTGAAATCCGATGGTTTCTATGTGGAACAGCGGAACCGCGTTCTGGCCAACGGCTGATCCGGCGTTAAGATAAAACGGAGGGCGGCGGACCCGCCCTTCGTTCATAACTTGTGTCCCGAAAGGCCGGGACGGAAGATGCTCTGAGCCGGCACGCCGGCGCCAGGGGAGGGGAAAACATGGAAAACGAAGCAGCCGCCGGCGGCAGTGCGGTCATCGATGGTGTTATCTGGTTTATCTCGAACATCGGGATGGCCTTTTACAACTTCTTCTATGCGCTGACGCACCCGGCTCTCTGGCTCGACTGGTCGGACAAACAGGCCATTATGCGGTTTGTCTATTACGGCGGGTCGGTCGAGTTTTTCTTTGTCGTCTTTACCGCTTTCCTTGTGATGTTCGGCATCGGCATCTGGCGCGGAAATATCATGTGGGGCTATGTCCGCGTGCTCGAAGGGTTCGCCAATACCGTCGGCCGCTTTTTCGCCTGGGCAGGTCTGCTGATGGTAATCCAGCAGATCATCATCGTTTTCATGCAGCGGATTTTCACCCGGCCGGACATTTCTTTTGGCTTCGGCATCCCGCTGCAGTTCGACATCAGCTGGTTTGCCGAAGAACTCAAACTTTATAACGCGCTCGTGGTATGCCTTTGCATGGCCTACACCTTTGTACAGGGCGGACATGTGCGGGTGGACCTGGTCTATTCGGCGGTAAAATTCCGCACCAAAAAGGTCATCGACATGTTCGGGGCCCTCTTTTTCATGATGCCGGTGGCAGTGCTGATCTGGCTTTACGGCTGGTTCTTCCTGTGGCGCCATCTGATCGTGCCCAACCCCTCCGCCTCCGATACGCTGGACCGGTTGCTGAATAAATCACGCGCGCTGCGCTGGAACGTGGAGACCATCGGTTTCAGTCCGAACGGGTTCAACGGCTATTTCCTCTTCAAAATCCTGCTCTGCGCCTTCACCGCGATGGTGTTTTTGCAGGCGATGGCGATGTTCTTCCGGTCATTTCAGGAATGGCGCGAAGGCGAGGAAAGCGAAAACAAATATCTCGACCGCGACACGCTGGGCGAGGGTGAAGAAGCGTACGAGGGTGCGCACTGAACAATTTAGCGCGCAAAACGCGTGAAGAGACCCGCCGGTTGCGGTGTTGAGGGGACGTAAGACATGTTTTTCGGACTGGACGGCGTAGAAGTCGGGCTGATCATCGTAGCAATCTGCCTCTTTGGCGGCATTCTGTCCGGTTTTCCGGTCGCTTTTGCCATCGCGGGGGCGGGGGTCATCTCCTTCGGGATCATCGCGGCGATGGACAGCGCCGGCCTGCTGATCCATCAGGCCATTGATACCAGCAGCCAGGTCTATCGTGATCTGGTAAATTCCGGCGTCAAAGCCGATGCCATTTCGATATTCAGGTATCCCGATCTGCCGAGGATCGCAGAGCCCGTGTTCCCCTCGGGGTGGGAAGTGGCTCTCGACCGTAACGTTTCTTTCGTGGTCAACCGCATGAACGAGCGCGTGCTGGCCGGTCAGTCCATCGAAACGCTGCTGGCGGTTCTGATGTTTGTTCTGATGGGCATTACGCTTGAACGGTCCAAGATCGCCAATGATCTGCTGACCACCATGGCGCGTGTTTTCGGTCCGCTGCCCGGCGGTCTCGCGGTATCCATCGTGGTCGTGGGGGCCTTTCTGGCCGCCTCCACCGGCATCGTTGGCGCAACGGTTGTGACCATGGGTCTGCTGGCGCTGCCCACCATGCTGCGCAACGGCTATTCCCCGGAGCTTTCCACCGGCGTGATTGCTGCCTCGGGTACCCTGGGGCAAATTATTCCGCCCTCGATTGTAATTGTTCTGCTCGGCACGCTTGCGGGTGATCTTTATTCCGCAGCCCAGGAAAAACGCGCCGTTGCAGAAGGCTGCACCGATGCGCTGACCTATCTGGGTGAGCCTGCGGTGTTGTCGGTCGGCACCCTCTTTCAGGCCGCTCTGCTGCCGGGCATCCTGCTGGCACTGCTCTATGCGCTTTATGCCTTTGGCTATGCGTTGCTGAACCCTGACAAGGCGCCCGCCGTGCCCATGGGCAGCACAAACGCAGAGCCTGTGACACGCAGTGAGGCCTTTACGTGGTTTCTTGGCGCGCCGGTTCTGATCATCGTTGGCACTGTGCTGCTGGGCAATCTGGGAATCATCGGCGATCAGAGCACGGCAGTATCGCGTTATTCCGACATCGGAGAGAGCGCGTCGCTGCGCACGAACGTCGGCGACGACTGCAAGGCGTCCATGATCGAACTGCACGGGCAGGAGGCCTGGGACGCGGCAGTGGCACAGCAGACAGCCATCGAAGATGCCGGCGGGGTGCAGACCTCAGAGCGTCTGACTGAGGAAGAGCTCGCAACCCTGCAGCAGGACACCATCGCGAATGCAGCACCCATCGGAACCGGGATCGCGGTGCTGCTGGTGCTGACGACACTTTTTCTGACAACAGCACGGGGCGTTTCGCCCACCGCCCCGGCGCAGCCACTGATCATCGGGGCCGCGGGGGCCGCACTGGTTGTTCTGGTCGATATCCTCTTTGTCCGGCCCGACACCTCACCAGGTGTTACAGTGGTGATGATGCTGCTGCCTTTTGCCCTGCTGATGTACGGGGTGGTGCATGCCACGAAAATCTGTGCGCGGAATGAACTCATCCGCGTGGTCTTCCCGCCGCTCATTCTGATCGTGGCGGTGCTGGGATCGATCCTTGGCGGGATTACCAATCCGACACCCGCCGCGGCGCTGGGGGCAGGCGGCGCGATCATGCTGGCGGCGTATCGCAAACTCACAGACCTGGACCGCACACCAAAGGTCATTATCTGGTCCACGCTGGCGATTATCGTCTGCATCCTGGTGGGCATCAATTTCGATCTGCGCATCAATACCGAAGAGGTGGGTTTCGAGAACTGGTTTGCGTTCTTTGTGGCCTATGGCGCCTATCTCTATGCGCTCTTCGGTCTGCTCTTTTCGTGCTGGATCCTCTACACCTCCGGCGTCCTGAGCCCGGTTGTGCGCGAGACCGCCAAAGTGACCAGCATGGTCTTTACCATCCTGATCGGGTCTCAGTTGCTGAACCTCGTGGTGATTTCGTTCGGCGGTGAGCATTATATCCAGCAGTTCCTGAAGTCCTTCGACAACGAATTCCAGGTTTTCCTGATCGTGATGCTGGTACTCTTTGTGCTGGGCTTCGTTCTCGACTTTCTGGAAATTATCTACATCGTGATCCCCATAGTCGGACCAGTGATCTATGGCGGCACGTTTGATCCCAAATGGGTGACGATAATGATCGCGGTGAACCTGCAGACGTCGTTCCTGACGCCCCCATTTGGATTTGCGCTGTTTTATCTGCGCGGCGTCGCACCGAAAGAAGTGACGACCGGTCATATCTATCGTGGTATTATCCCGTTCGTGCTCATTCAGGTGGCAGGTCTGGCGCTCTTGTGGACCTTCCCGAGCATCGTGACAATCGTGCCGGATCTTATCCCGAACTGACGGGCAGCCTGACAATCAGTTCAAATGCAAGGGGGCCTTTCCGGCCCCCTTATTACATGCTCCGCCGGAGCGTGCGGCAACGGCAGCACCTTAAAGAAAAGCTACGGAGCGCGGTGGCAGGGTCAGCGGCGCAGGGCTGGCAGCCCGACACCTGTGGCCTCAAATCCGCCATCAGCCGCAAGCACCTGGCCCGTGACATAACTGGCCTGATCCGAGCACAGAAACGCAATACACTCGGCAATTTCCGTTTCACTGCCATACCGGTTGAGCGGGATGGCGTCATGATATGCGTCAATGATGTCCTGACTGTGCACCGCCATTGCCAGTTTGGTGCGCACGGGGCCGGGACAGATGCAATTTGCCCGGATCCCGAACTCACCGAGTTCTGCGGCCTGCTGTCTGGTCAGCTGGATCACCCCGGCTTTTGACGTGCCATAGGCCACGCGCAGGGTAGAGGCCCGCAGCCCGGAAATGGACGCGATGTTGACAAGGGACCCACGGCTCTTTTTCAGGGCCGGCAGCGTCGCCTGAGAGACCAGAAAGACGCCGTCGAGATTGGTCTCCATCACTCTGCGCCAGCGGGCGAAATCTGTCTCTCCGATGGGGCCGAAATCCGCGACGCCGGCATTATTGATCACTGCATCAATCCGGCCGAACGCCTCTGTGACGGCCGCAGCCATCGTACCGACTGCGTCCTGGTCCGAGACATCGCAATGAAATGCCTGGGCCCCGCTTGCCGTTGCGACAGCCGCTTCGAGCGCATCGCCGTCACGATCGATCATAGCCACACGCCAGCCCCGTGCCAGCAGGAGATGCGTGGTGGCCAGTCCGATCCCGCGGGCGGCTCCGGTGATCAGTGCGACTTTGTTTTCCATATCCGGGAAGTAATCTGCGCGGCGTTTCGGGGCAATCCCGAAAGTGCCCGCGGTCAGCCGGTCGGCCGCGTGTCGGGCAGATGAATATTGGCCACCTGCTCGGCAATCGGATCGGTGGAGAGCGGGTGCATATCCGCGTTGAACGCTTCGGGGTCTCTGACCTTTTGCCAGCGTCCGCCGATATAGACCTCAAGACCGGAGAATTTGGATTTATAGCCCATCTTCTGACTGCCTGGCACCCAGTAGCCCAGATAGACATAGGGCAGACCGGCGTCGCGCGCGATCTCGATATGATCAAGGATCATATATGTGCCCAGAGAGCGTTTAGGCTCGTCCGGGGCATAGAATGAATAAACCATGCTCAACCCGTCAGAGAGCACATCTGTGAGGCTCACCCCGATCAGCCCGGACCGCGCAGGGTCGAGGTATTCAACGACACGGCTCCGGATCGGGGTTTCCTCGATCATCGCGGCGAACTCGAAGACATCCATATCGGCCATACCGCCATCCGCGTGGCGGCTGTCGAGATAGGTGCGAAAGAGTTCGTACTGATCTTCCGAGGCCCAGGGCGAAGTCGCCCGGCGCTCAACATCCGAGTTCCGGCGGCTGGTGCGTTTCTGACTGCGGGAGGGCGCATAATCCCCGACGCTGATCCGCGCGGAAAGGCAGGCCGAACATTCGGCACAGGACGGGCGGTACAGAACGTTCTGAGAGCGCCGGAAACCCTGCTGAGACAGACTGTCGTTGAGTTTGTCAGCACTCTCGCCCTGTAAAGCTGTAAACAGCTTGCGCTCCATCCTGCCCTCAAGATAGGGGCAGGGTTGCGGTGCCGTCACGTAGAACTGGGGCGCGATGGGAAGCGTATGGCGCATGCGGGTCCGGATTTGATTTCAGACAGAATAGCAACTCGGACACGTGTCGCCAAGCGCAACTTTAGGTAAATCAGCGCGCCAGCGCACGCCGGTTGAGCATCACGGTTCCCAGCACATGATCCGTCAGTCCCTGACCCCTTTCGGTGGCGCCCATCATGATTACGGACATCACCTGAAAGACCGGCAGAAACCAGCTGAACGTATAGCCCAGGGTATGTGCAAAAGCGTGGCCTGCATCCAGCGGCGCACCATCCGCACGCCGGAGTTCGATCGAAAATAACCGCATGCCCCAGGTGGCGGAGCCATTGGCCAGCGTCATGGTGCGATACCCGAAGCCCACGAACAAAAACAGCAACGGGAAAAAGAAAACGCCGGTAAAGGCGGTAAAGGGCAGGATGATCAGACATCCCAGCAGCGTGACAACCGCATCAACACCCCATGCAAAGAGGCGCTTGATTTGTACGTCTTTGTAAAATTCGGGCTGTGTGTCGGGATCGGGCAGGATATTCATCGGGGGCCTTTTTTATCAGATGGCAGAATGCCCCGCTGAGCGCGGGGCATTTTCATTGGGTCAGGTTTCGGTCGTGCGTGTCTCAGACCGGGGGCCGGCTTCTTCCATGAACTGGTCGAATTCGGCTTTGTCCTTGGCATCCCGCAGACGTTCCAGGAATGCTTCGAACCGTTCCTGCTCTTCTTCGAGCCGTTTCAGCGTATCACTTTTATAGGCGTCGAAAGCGGAGTTGCCGGTGGTCTTCATGGATTTCATGCTGTGACCCTGGCTCCAGGAATTGCGACAGGTGTTTGCGAACATTCTTTTGCTCCAGATCATATACATCAGCAGGGCGAGGCCGACAGGCCAGAACAGGATAAAACTGAGCACCATGGCAGCGATCCACGCGCCTTTGCCCCTGTCATCAAGCCAGCCCTCTGCGCGGGCAAACCAGCCGGGCCGGCCCGGTGCCGTGGGGGTATGGGTGATCGTCGTCATAAGGTACGCCTTTCTGTGAGGTTTCGGAAACGCCGGTCTGCCCGGCGATGTGAATGTCTTTCACATACCCTAGATCGGCATCCCCGGCGCCTTTGACAAGTGCTTATGTGAATGATTTTTACATTAATCCGGAAAAAGTAATTAATTCATATCTCTGGCGCATAGTATTTTCTGAACGACACGGTTACGAAGCATCGCGGGCATTGACCTTCGGGGGGCCACAGGCTCAAGCTGAGCCATGTCATTCGCAGGTCAGATCACCCGCACACCAAGGCCGTGGGATGCGCAAAGAGGCGCCGATGCAGTCGCCGCGCTGCCACGCTGCGACCCGGCGCTGGTGGCGCTTTTGCGCGGAACGGCAGGGTGCAGCCCCTATCTGGCCGGGCTGATCACCAGAGAAAGCGAATGGCTCGAAGAAGCTCTCGACGACCCTGATGCGGCTCTGGCCACATTGATGCAAACGGTCACAGAGAACGCATCAGGCGATCTGCGCGTGCGCCTGCGCCAGATTAAACGGCGCGTTGCGCTGATCACAGCGCTCGCGGATCTTGGCGGGGCCTGGCCGCTGGAAAAGGTGACGGGAACCCTGACCCGTTTCGCCGGTGTCGCTTGTCATGTGGCGCTGCGGAATGCTCTGTCGGTGCAGATCCGGCGCGGTAAATTGCCCGGGATGACCGAAGATGATTTGCAGGACGCCGCCGGTATGGTGGTCCTCGCGATGGGTAAGATGGGTGCGGGAGAACTCAATTACTCCTCGGACATCGACCTGATCTGCCTCTTTGATGAGACACGGTTTGATCCGGATGATTTTCATGATGCGCGCGCGGCTTTTGTGCGCGCCACCCGGATGATGTCTGCCACGCTGAGCGAAATGACCGCAGAAGGCTATGTCTTCCGGACAGATCTGCGGCTGCGGCCCGATCCTGCGGTCACGCCCGTCTGCATGTCGATGGAAGCCGCAGAACGCTATTACGAGAGCCTCGGACGCACATGGGAACGCGCAGCCTATATCAAAGCGCGCGTGGCGGCCGGGGATCAGGCTGCCGGGGCGCGGTTTCTCAAAGCGCTCACACCGTTTGTCTGGCGGCGGCACCTTGATTTTGCGGCCATCCAGGACGCCCATGACATGCGGCTCGCAATCCGCACTCACAAAGGCCTTGGCGGACCGATCACACTGCCTGCGCATAACATGAAACTGGGGCGCGGCGGCATCCGGGAGATCGAGTTTTTCACCCAGACAAGACAGCTGATTGCCGGGGGGCGTGATCCCGATCTGCGCTGTCGGGGAACGGTGCCCGGACTGGAAGTACTGGCGCGAAAAGGCTGGATAACAGGCGATCTGGCAGCGGCTCTGAGCGATCACTATGTGGCGCACCGGACGGTCGAGCACCGGTTGCAGATGATGAATGACGCACAGACGCATGCCCTGCCGGCAACCGACGACGGGTTCGGATGCCTTGCGGCGATGATGGACACAGATGCCGGCAGCCTGAAAGCCGACCTTTCTGAGCGCCTTGCGGCAGTGCACGAGATGACCGAAGGCTTCTTTGCCCCGGCAAGTCCGGCCCCGGCGGCACAGGACGCGCCCGACGATCTGGACGAGCAGACCCTGACCCGCTGGCTCAGCTATCCGGCGCTGCGCAGCGAACGCAGCCGCCTCATTTTTGAACGCCTGCGACCGGATCTGCTGAAACGCCTCGCCGGCACGGCGCGCCCTGCCGACGCTCTGCGCGATTTCGATGGGTTTCTCGCCGGGCTGCCCGCGGGCGTGCAGCTGTTTTCGCTGCTCGAGGCCAATCCGCAACTTACCGATCTGCTTATTGATATAACCGGGACCTCGCCTGCGCTGGCGCAGTATCTCTCGCGCAACGCGGCTGTTTTTGACGCGGTGATCGGCGGGGATTTTTTCACTGACTGGCCGGGGGCTGAGGCGCTCGCAGTCAGTCTGAGCGCAAGCCTTGATACTGAAACCGACTACGAGGCCCGGCTGGACGCCATGCGGCGCTGGACCAACGAATGGCATTTCCGCGTTGGTGTGCATCTGCTGCGCGGGCTGATCTCACCGGATGAGGCCGGGCGGCAGTATGCCGATATCGCGCATTCCGTGCTGTGTGTGCTCTGGCCACTGGTCTGCGATCAGTTTGCGCAACGGCACGGGGTGGCACCAGGACGCGGGGCTGTGGTGCTGGGCATGGGGTCGCTGGGGGCAGGGCGTCTGACCCCGGGCTCGGATCTCGATCTGATCGTAATTTACGACCCGCAGAATGTCGAAAGCTCCGACGGTGAAAAACCACTCGCCGCACGGCCCTATTACGCGCGGCTGACCCAGGCGCTGATTACCGCGCTGACCGCACCTATGTCTCAGGGGCGGCTCTATGAGGTCGATATGCGTCTGCGTCCGTCGGGCAATCAGGGGCCTGTTGCGACAAGCTGGCCGGCTTTTCAGAGCTATCAGCGCGAGCAGGCCTGGATCTGGGAACATCTGGCGCTGACCCGGGCAGGCGTGGTGGCGGGCCCTGACGACCTGACGCGTGATGTCGAAGCCTTCCGCGAGGATCTGCTTGGCCGCCCGCGACCGATCGCTGAGGTCGCGCGCGAGGTGGCGCAGATGCGTGACCGGATCCGCGCAGCCAAAACCGCGACCAGCCTGTGGGATACCAAGACAGGGCCCGGACGGCTCCAGGAAATTGAACTCATCGCCCAGTCCGGTGCGCTGATCGCCGGGCACGCCGACAGCGGCAACGGCCTGCAGGACGCGGTAACCTGCGGCCTGATAGACGATAAAGGCGGGGAAATTCTGCGCACCGCGGCAGCGCTTTTCTCGAACATGAACATCGCGACACGGCTTTTGTCGGAAACGGTACCGGATCCTGCCGCGCTGGGTATGCCTGCGCACCGCTTTGTGCTGCGCGCGACAGATCAGACGTCGCTGGAGGCGTTGCAGGACGCCCTTGAGCAAAGCTATGACGCCTGTGCCGGCGTCATCGACCGGGCGCTTGCGGATTATGCCGGAGAGGAAACGCGTGAAAAAGAGTGATGACAACGACCCCAAGGGCCTGATTTTCGAGGCCTACCGGATTGAGGGCATCACCCCGGCCGAATGCCGGTCCATCTTTCTCGACTGGGCGCTCAGCCTGCCGGTTGAACAGGATACAGGTGTCGTTTTACGCGCGCTGATCGCCCGATATCAGCCGGGATTTCCCGATCACCCGATGACTGCTGTGATGTCTGAAGGGCTGACCGGCATGGCCGCGCCGCGCCGGCGCGGCGGGTGGCGCGCGCGCCCCCGAAACTGAGCCATATCCCCGGGGCGCCACGCGAAATACCTAAAATTTGTCATAATTCGGCCTGTTTCTCCCCCTATCCGGAAGGGTGAAAAAACCGGGGTGCGTGCACGTAACCCCAACAGGAGAGCAGATATGAAACCCGTCAGACTGATCCTCGCCATTGGTATCGCCGCACTGTTGTCGGCCTGTGGCGCCGCTGATTACACCAGCCGTAATGCACCTTTCGAGACCACGGAACCGGTGCTCGAATTTGCGGCAACCGGACCTTCCGGTTTTGACTTTGAAGAGGCCGTTTCGAGCTACAACGTCACCAAAGTGAACGTGGCCGTGCCCCGCAGCCTGATCGTCTCTGAAGCCAACCGGTATTATCCCAAGGGCGATATCGTCTGGCGTGAAGACCCGGTGGGCGACCGTCATGCCCAGGTTGCTGCCATCTTTGAAGACGCCATGGCGCGCGGCACATCAGACGTTAAGGGCGCAGTACCCGTCGTGGTCGACGTGCAGGTCCTGCGCTTTCACGCGCTGACGGAAAAAACCCGCTATACCGTGGGCGGCATCCACTCGATAAAATTCGGCCTGTCGATCCGCAGCGCCGAAACCGGGCTGTTGCTGGAAAAACCGCGCGTTGTTCAGGCGGACCTTGTGGGTTTTGGCGGCCAGAAAGCGATCAATGCCATGGCGCAGGGTCAGACCCAGAAAGTGCGCATCACAGATCACCTCGCGAATGTGATCCGCAAAGAACTGACAGAGCCTGAGGGATACGAAAATCCGAAACTCGGCCTCATTCAGACCCTCAATAACCGTATCTGACCTTTCATCACCGGACGTGTCAGGATAGAGGGGCGCTATGACAGCGCCCCTTTCTCATGCCCGCTCCGATCCCGCCGGTTATCCGGTTGTCCGCCTGCGTCCCAAAGCCAATGCGCGCGCCGTGCGCCACGGGTTTCCCTGGGTCTATGCAAATGAACTGGTCACGGATCGTCGTACCAAAGCCATCGCCCCCGGTGCCGTCGCAGTTCTGGAGGACGACGCGCGCCGGACCATGGGGCTTGTCGCGGTCAACAACGGCTCAAAGATTATCTGCCGGATGCTGGACACTGACCCCGGCGCGGTCATCGACGCCGCCTGGTTCACCGGGCGACTGCGCAAGGCACTGGCGTTGCGCACGCGGCTTTATCCCGATCCGTTCTACCGGCTTGTGCATGCCGAGGCAGATGGCCTGCCGGGCATCGTGATCGACCGGTTCGGGGATACCTGTGTCGTGCAGCCCAACGCCGCCTGGGCTGAGGCGCATATCGATGCGCTGGTCGATGCACTGACCGGGGTCACCGGATGCACTTGCGTGATCAAAAACGCTTCAGGACGCACCAGATCGCTGGAAGGTCTTGATGATGCGACGGCTGTACTGCGCGGTGCAGCACCCGAAGGCCCGGTGCCCGTGCCCATGAACGGTGCCACCTATATGGCTGATCTGACCAGCGGCCAGAAAACCGGCCTCTATTACGATCAGCGGCCCAATCACGCCTTTGCCGCCAAACTCGCAAAAGGCGCGCGCGTTCTGGATGTATTCAGCCATGTCGGCGGGTTCTCGTTGTCCGCACTGGCGGCGGGCGCTGTCTCCGCGCTGGCGACAGATGGTGCGGCACCGGCCCTTGATCTGGCACAGGCGGGGGCAGAGGCTACCGGTGTTGCCGACCGGTTCGCGACAAGGCAGGGGGATGCGTTTGACGTGCTCACGGCTCTCGGCGAGGAAGGTGCGCAGTTTGATCTGGTGATCTGCGACCCGCCCGCCTTTGCCCCGGCCAGACCGGCGCTTGAGGCCGGAGTGCGCGCCTATGAACGCATCGCGCGTCTCGCGGCACCGCTGGTTGCGGAGAACGGCATTCTGGGGCTTTGTTCGTGCTCGCACGCTGCCGATCTGCAGGCGTTCCGGGCTGCATCAGCGCGCGGCATCGGCCGGGCAGGGCGGCGCGGGTCGCTGATTTATACAGGCTTCGCCGGGCCGGACCACCCGCAGCTGCCACAGTTGGCAGAGAGCGGCTATCTGAAGTCCGTCTTCTTTGCACTCTGAGACATGAAAATCCTGATCGACGCCTGTGTGCTCTATCCCACAGTAATGCGCGAGATGGTGATGGGGGCAGCCCGCAAAGGTCTTTTCGAGCCGTGCTGGTCTGAGCGGATCCTCGAGGAATGGGCCCGTGCGGCCCGGAAACTCGGGCCGGTGGGTGAAACTCAGGCACGGTCGGAAATTGCCATGCTGCGCGCCGCCTGGCCGCAGGCGGCAGTTACGGCTCCGGCGGCACTCGAGACCCGCCTCTGGCTGCCCGATCCCGGTGACATACACGTTCTGGCAGCTGCGGTATCTGCTTCGGCGGATGCTATCATGACACTGAACGCAAAGGACTTTCCCCGTGGGACGCTCGCGGAAGAAGGGCTGGCGCGCATTGATCCGGACACGTGGCTGCACAGGGCCTGGCAGAACGACCCCGACGTGATCAGGTCTTATGCCAGCGAGGTGCTGAACACTGCGCGAAAGCTCTCAGGGGAAGACTGGCAAATGCGCGCTCTGCTGAAAAAAGCGCGCCTGCCGCGGCTTGCAAAGGCTCTGGGATAACGGCTCAGACCTGCGCGCCGGCGGCCCATTTTGCTTCGAGAGCTTCAAGAGCTGCGATACGCTCTTCGGTCTTCGGATGGCTCATGAGCCAGGCAGGTGCCGCTCCGCGCTGCTTTGTCAGCGCTTCGAGCTTGCGAAAGAGGCTCTTTTGCGGATCAACCCCGATGCCTGCCTTGGTCAGCAGGGCCGCAGCATAGGCATCCGCCTCGTATTCGTCACTGCGCGAAAGCCGGGCGGCCAGGAGTGAGGTCAGCATCCCCGCGATAAAAACACCGACACCCGGAATGAACCGGCTAAGCACCATGGCAAGTGCTGTGCGCAGGGCGTTCTGGCCTGAAAAATCGATCATACGCCGGCGCGAATGCCCGAGCGCCACATGGCCCAGTTCATGCGCGATCACGCTGGCCATCTCATCGGCCGAAACCTCTCCGGCACGGAAGCGGTTATAAAATCCGCGTGTGATGAAAATGCGCCCGTCCGGGGCGGCCAGACCGTTCACAGGCTCAATTTCATAGATGTGCACCCGGATTTTCGCAAGATCGAGTGCCGCCGCCATGCGGTCGGTGAGCGTGCGCAGCATCGGATCGGCCAGTTCAGTGGATTTCTCGTCGAGTTCCCTCGCAGTCCGCCAGGCAGAGAAGCGGTACATCGCGAGGCCATAGATAATGGCGAGCAGTATAGGGGTGAACTTGAGCATGCACAGAATATGGGGCGGCGGTCACGCCCTGGCAAGGGCGATGCAGGCGTTAACGTGCCAGTGTCTTCATGCCCCGCGAAAGCCCCTCAAGTGTCATCGGTACCATCGCCTCCGGGCCGATCAGCTCCTCAATCATCGAAATCGACTGCGTGTATGGCCAGTACTTCTCCGGCACGGGGTTTATCCAGACGGTTGAAGGCCACTGTTCTTTCGCGCGGGTGATCCATGTCGCACCGGCCTCCGCGTTCCAGTGCTCGGACGCACCGCCCGGATACGCAATCTCATAGGGCGACATCGACGCATCACCTACGAAAATACACTTGTAATCAGAGCCATAGGTGCGCAGCACGTCGTGGGTCGGGATCTGCGCGTCCCAGCGGCGGCGGTTATCGCGCCAGACGCCTTCATACAGGCAGTTATGAAAATAATAATGCTCAAGATGTTTGAATGCCGAGCGTGCGGCGGAAAAGAGCTCTTCAACCACTTTGACATGTGGGTCCATCGAGCCGCCGACGTCCAGAAAAAGCAGCACCTTGACCGCATTGCGCCGCTCGGGCCTCGTTTTCACATCGAGGTACCCGTGCTCTGCGGTGGCGCGGATCGTGCCGTTCAGGTCCAGTTCGTCTGTTGCACCGTCCCGCGCCCAGCGACGCAGGCGCCGTAACGCCACTTTGATGTTGCGTGTTCCGAGCTCGACGGTGTCATCAAGATTACGGAACTCGCGCTTGTCCCAGACTTTGACCGCCCGCTGATGGCGCGACTCTTTCTGTCCGATGCGGACGCCTTCGGGGTTGTAGCCATAAGCGCCGAAAGGGGACGTGCCGGCGGTGCCGATCCATTTATTGCCGCCCTGATGGCGACCTTTCTGCTCTTCGAGCCGTTGCCGCAGGGTTTCCATCAGTTTATCAAAACCACCCAGGGCTGCAATTTCTGCTTTCTCTTCCGCGCTGAGATGTTTTTCGGCCATTTTCTCCAGCCAGCCGGCAGGGATATCAACCGCGTCCAGCACCTCGGCTGTGCTGATATTTTCGAGCCCCGAAAAGGCCGCGGCAAACGCCCGGTCAAACTTGTCAATGTTGCGTTCGTCTTTGACCATGATCGTGCGCGCCATGTAGTAAAACGCATCGACGTCATAGGTCGCAAGCCCGGCCGCCATCCCTTCCAGAAACGCCAGGTACTCGCGCAGGCTTACCGGAACGGCATTTTTGCGCAGGGCGTCAAAGAATGGCAGAAACATTGCGGTTCCTTCAGAGCAGTGCCCGGTCAAGCAGCACGGTCAGAACGAGGCTCACCACGACAAACGCCATCGCATAGCCCGCCGCGTACTGAGCGATGTCCTTGCGGTTTCCTCCGCGTTTTTTGGCGGTAAACCCGCCAATAAGGGCGCCCAGTATGGCTCCGAGAATGACAATCATCTGTGCTCTCCTGCGGTATCATTCCGCCGGAGCGGGATCAGGCCGGTGCGTTCTGGCGGTTCAGGGCCGATATTTCGCGCAGTTTCGCCCGCACAACCCAGTCCGCGCCAAAGCCGTATCGCGCCCATCCCAGACTGTCCAGCCTGACCGCCCGGGCCTCGTCGGCACGCCCTTCCATCGCAAGGCTCTCTGCGCGCAGAAGCTGCAGCGTGGCAAGCAAAGAAGCATTCTGAGACTGTGCCGCAATGCTGATATGTGGCTCAACCAGCGCGCGCGCGGCCACCGGATCACCATCGGCCAGCTCGTAAGCGGCAAGTTGTGTGGCAACATAGGCCCGATGCAGGCGGGTCTGCGGGGATCGCGCGTAGAACCGGTCTGCAATCTCATACTGCCGGCGCGCGGCTTCGCTGTCACTGGCCTGCAGCAGGCGCGCACGGGCGTAATGCGCAAAGGCGCGACGGTTGTCTGTCCATCCTTCGTTCACAGCAATGCGCAGCGCCGTATCTGATGCTGTCTGCCGGCGGGCATAATCTGCCCCCGGTCCGAGAGCCGTCTGGATCGACTGGTTCCAGACCTGCGGGGTTGGTCTGGCCGGGGCCGCGGCCTGTTTGCGGCCGGCGGGATTTATGCGGTCAAAAATGGTGGGCAGGCGGGCTGCCACCTCCTCGGGTGACATGCCCGAACGCAACTCAGGCGCATAGGTCGCGCGCAGGATCATCATATCCAACCCGGTCAGCACAGTATGCACATTGTCGTCGTTCACCACAGAATCAGGCCGCCTGTAGAGATCGTTCAGCGGCCCCAGCGCCTGGCCCAGTTCTTCATGCAGACAATCGCGCACTTCCTGCGGGCTGGAATCGTTCGGAATGAAAATCGCCAGCCGCTCGCGGGTCTGCAGCAGGGTCCAGTTGGTCTGTGGCGCACGGCGCGCAGACCTGTATTCACGGATAGAGCTGACGTTGGGGGCAACAAAACAGGCCGCCTGCGGCAACACCTTTTTGATCGAGGAACGTGGCACGGCCTGAATGGTGATATTGGCCTCCGCGCTTGTGGTGACACTGATCGGTATCTGTGCCTCGGTCTGCAGACGGGTGATCAGCTGATTCAGATCGCCCTTCATCGTGGCCGGCGGATTGCCGGTCATCCGCACCGTCACGGGCCCTTCGAACCGTGTGAACACGGGCAGGGCGCGACCGCTTTCCATCCGGAATGAAAGCTCCATGAAATCGCGGGCAAGACCGGTGTTGGATTTTGTCGTCTGCGTCTGCTTCTGCGGGGCGAAGGTCTTCATGGGCGGCAGGATGCCCTCGCCGAAGACGGCCCGCGACGCGGTGTTGTTCTGGGTTGCGGGGGCACAGCCGGCCAGCAGGATGACGAGCGGCAGAACCAGACGCCGCATCATTTGCGGTTGTACCGGATGAAAGGTGTCTTGACGCCGATCCGGTCATAGAGCTGGCGGGCGGTGGTGTTGAAGTCCTGGGTGAGCCAGTAAACCGACCCTGCACCGGCCTCATCCGCTGCGGCATAGACCGCCTCGATCAGCGCACGTCCGATGCCCTGACCGCGCACAGCCGGGTCTGCGTAAAGATCCTGGAGATAACAGGTATCGGCCTCTGACCAGCCGTGCCGGTGAAAGAGATAGTGCGCCAGGCCAACCAGCCGGCCATCTGCTTCGGCAACAATGCAGTTGAAATCCCTGGGATCGTTTCCAAGAAGGCGGGTAAAGTAGAGATCGTGAATCTCCGCCGGCCGCGAAGTTTCATAAAATTCCAGATATGCGGTCCAGAGAGCGGACCATTCTGGTTTATCACTCTCACGCAGTGCACGCACTGCGGGATTCGTCTTCTCTGTCATGGCCTGCCCGTCTGCCTCGTTCCTTGCCCGCGATCATTATCGCCGCAGGTCATTAAGGAAGTTAAAACGTGTCCGTTTCAGGGTACTCTAGGCAGGTCGGATGGCGTTTGTCTAGCGTCCGTTGCGCGCAAGAAATGCCAGCCGCTCAAAGAGATGCACATCCTGTTCATTTTTCAGCAGTGCGCCGTGCAGCTTCGGCAACGCATTTCTGGTGTCGGTTTTCAGGTCTTCCGCGGTCATATCCTCTGCCAGCAACAGACGCAGCCAGTCGAGCACTTCAGAGGTCGACGGCTTCTTTTTCAGCCCCGGTTGTTCACGGATATCGAAAAAGCGCGTGAGCGCCGTGGTCAGCAGTGCCTCTTTGATCCCGGGGTGATGCACGGCCACGATTTTACGAAGGGTCTCCATCTCCGGAAACCTTATATAGTGGAAAAAACAGCGCCTCAGAAAGGCGTCAGGCAGCTCTTTTTCGTTGTTGGATGTGATGATCACGATGGGCCTGTGACGGGCGCGGATGGTCTCGCCGGTCTCATAGACAAAGAACTCCATCTTATCCAGTTCCTGCAGCAGATCGTTGGGAAACTCGATGTCAGCTTTGTCGATCTCGTCGATCAGAAGCACCGTTTTTTCCTCTGCGTCGAAAGCCTGCCAGAGCTTTCCTTTGCGGATATAATTGGAGATATCATGCACCCGCTCGTCGCCCAGCTGGCTGTCGCGCAGACGGCTGACAGCATCGTATTCATAAAGGCCCTGCTGGGCGCGGGTGGTCGATTTGATGTTCCATTCGATCATCGGCAGACCGAGACTGCGGGCGACCTGGCGGGCCAGCTCGGTTTTGCCCGTGCCGGGTTCGCCTTTGACAAGGAGAGGACGCTCCAGCGTGACCGCGGCATTCACCGCAACGGTGAGATCATCTGTGGCGACATAGTCGTCTGTGCTTTGGAATTTCATGCTGTTGTCAACCCTTTAGAATGACCTTTTGAATGTGCTTTTAGCCGGGAAAGTACAGGATTGTGTAGTGACAATTATCAATGACTGCGCTATCCCCTGGCCACAGAGGCGCAAAGCCTGAGGACAGGTGCAGATGGAAGACATTAGCCAGGTTGAGGGGAACAAAATGAAACAGGAAAATTTCCTGCCGGATGATTATCGTCCGGCCGAAGACGAACCTTTCATGAATGACCGTCAGGTCGAGTATTTTCGCCGTAAACTCCTGACGTGGCGGTCAGAACTGCTGGCCGGGAGCCGCGACACCATCGAAGGCCTGCAGGACGGTACCCGCAACATTCCCGATGTGGCCGACCGTGCCTCTGAAGAAACCGACCGGGCGCTTGAACTGCGCACCCGCGACCGCCAGCGCAAGCTCGTCAGCAAAATCGACAGCGCTCTGCGCCGGATCGATGAAGGTGAATTCGGCTACTGCAGCGTGACCGGTGAGCCGATCTCCCTGAAGCGTCTGGACGCACGCCCCATCGCGACCATGAGCCTTGAGGCTCAGGAGCGTCACGAACGGCGCGAAAAGGTTCACCGGGACGACTGATCTGGCACATCTGAGCGAAATGACATGGCGGGCGCCCGAGGATCACCTCCGGCGCCTTTGCTTTGCCCGGTGAGGCAGAGGCTGGCCAAAAACGCGGTTGTCCTTGGTGGCGGCATCGGTGGCCTGGCCTGTGCGGCAGCCCTGGCGAAACGGGGTGTTGCCGTCACCCTCGTAGAGCAGTCTGAAAAGCTGCGCGAAACCGGAGCCGGAATCCAGATCAGCCCCAACGGTCTTGCGGTACTGCGCGGTCTCGGGCTTGAGGCCTCGCTGATGCGCGCGGGCGCTGTCGAGGCCGGTGCAGTGGTGCTTGAGGATTATGAGCGCGGCAGAACGGTTGCGCGGCTGGATTTGCGGCGATTGCCGGACCAGAGATACCTTTTTGTGCACCGCGCCGATCTGCTGGGCCTGCTGGCGCGGGCGGCCCGGCAGGGCAATGTGTCCTTTGAGATGGGTCGCCGGGTCACGCGCGTTATTCCCGGACCGGTGCCGGAGATCGAGCTGGCAGATGGTGGCCCGATGTGGTCGGAACGCGTGGTCTGGGCGGATGGCAGGCAGTCCGTCGTGCGCGCGTCTGGCGGGACCGGACCCGGACCCGCCTTTACCGGGCAGGTCGCCTGGCGCGCCCTCGTTC
>CBDUCB010000027.1:0-23346 GCA_965365545.1 uncultured Roseobacter sp.
CATATCCAGATCACTGTGGCCGAAACGGTGGGCGTCGGCGGGCGCGGCGAATATTACGACAAATCCGGTGCCATGCGCGATATGGTCCAGAACCACCTGATGCAGCTTTTGTGCCTTATCGCGATGGAACCGCCGGCACGCTTCGACCCCGACGCGGTGCGCGACGAAAAACTGAAAGTCATCCGCGCGCTTGAACCTGTTGAGCCGCATCACATCGTGCGCGGTCAGTACGAGGCAGAGCCCGGCGATGCGGAAAACCAGCCCGATTACCGTACGGCGGTGGGCAACCCGCGCTCTTCAACCGAAAGCTTTCTGGCGATGAAGTGTCATATCGCCAACTGGCGGTGGGCCGGCACGCCGTTTTATCTGCGCACCGGCAAGCGGATGAGCCGGCGTTCCTCCGAAATCTCGATTGTCTTCAAAGACACCCCGCATTCAATCTTCGGTGACGAAGCCGGGCGGCACCGCAACGTGCTTTCCATCCGGCTTCAACCTGATGAGGGGATCACCCTCGGTGTGACGATCAAGGAACCCGGCCCAGGAGGCATGCGTCTGATTGATGTGCCGCTTGATATGACCTTTGCGGACGCGCTGAGCCATGATGAGGTGGAGACAGTAGACGCCTACGAACGGCTCATCATGGATGTGATCCGCGGCAACCAGACGCTCTTTATGCGGGGTGACGAGGTCGAGGCGGCCTGGGCCTGGACTGACCCGATTATCGGGGGCTGGCAGGCGCGCGGCGAGGTGCCTAAACCATACGACAGCCACAGTGACGGCCCCGATGCCGCCGAACAGATGATGAAGCGTGATCACCGCGCCTGGCGAAAGGTATAGCCATGACATTTCACGAATATCCCGACCGCGAAATGGCGGTCATGCAGATCGCAAACCTGCTGGCGGGCAGCCTGCGCAAATGCCTTGCACAGCATGAACTGGCAAGTCTCGCAGTCCCTGGCGGCACAACGCCCGGGCCGGTTTTTGACGTGATGAGTGCAGCTGATCTCGACTGGGAGCGCGTGCACGTGATGCTGACCGATGAACGCTGGGTGCCCGAAGATCATGAGCGCTCGAATGCGGGTCTCGTCAAACGGCGCCTGCTGACCGGCCCTGCGGCAAAGGCAAATTTCGTGCCGTTTTACCGCGCGGGCATGACGGCGGATGAGGCCGCACCGCTGCTGTCGCAGGAGCTCGGGCACCTGGTACCGGTGTCGGTGCTGTTGCTGGGGATGGGTGCCGATATGCACACCGCCTCGCTGTTCCCCGGCGCTGATACGCTGTCTGCAGCGCTCGATAAAAATGCGCCGATGCTCTGCGCCGTGCACCCTGACGACCAGCCCGAGGCGCGGATTTCTCTCAGCGCACCGGTTCTGGATGGTGCCATGGAAAAACACCTCGTGATCTTCGGGGACGACAAACGCACCGCACTTGAAAAAGCCATGACACTGCCGCCGGAAAAGGCCCCGATTGGCGCTGTGATCGGCGGAGGAGATGTACATTGGGCAGCCTGAAAGACCACTGGAATGCGCTTGAGGCGCTGGCACGGAATGCAGGCGATCGCAGTATTCTGTCGCTGTTTGATACCCCCGGGCGCGCCGAAGACTTCAGCACGCAAACCGGCGATATGCTCTTTGATTATTCAAAGACCGGCATCGACGCAGGTGTCCGCGACGCGCTGATTGCTCTGGCCGGTGCCGCGGGTGTGGCTGAAAAGCGAGAAGCGATGTTCACGGGCGACGCCATCAACGACACAGAAGGCCGCGCCGTTCTGCACACCGCGTTACGCAATCTTGACGGCGATCCGGTCATCGTCGCGGGTCAGGATGTCATGCCCGGCGTTCTGGCAACCCTTGAGCGCATGCGCCGCTTTGCCCGCGAGGTGCGCGGCAGCAAAATCACCGACGTGGTCAACATCGGTATCGGTGGGTCGGATCTCGGGCCCGCAATGGCGGCAGAGGCACTTTCGCCTTACCACGACGGGCCGCGCTGTCATTTTGTCTCGAATGTCGACGGCGCGCATATAGCCGACACGCTGCGCGGGCTCGATGCAAAAACCACTCTGGTCATTGTGGCCTCCAAGACCTTTACCACCGTCGAGACCATGACCAATGCACGCACGGCCCGCGCCTGGATGACAGACCACGGGGGTGACCCGGCAGCACAGTTCGCAGCCCTCAGCACGGCCGATGATCTGACGGCGGATTTCGGCATCCCGGCGGAGCGGGTCTTCGGATTCGAGGACTGGGTCGGCGGGCGTTATTCCATGTGGGGGCCGATCGGGCTGTCGGTGATGATTGCGATCGGCCCTGACGCATTCGATGCCTTTCTGCGGGGCGGCCAGGCAATGGACCGGCATTTCCGGGCTGCACCCTTTGAGGAAAACATGCCGGTTATGCTGGCACTGACCGGCATCTGGCATGCACAGGTCTGCGGTCACGCAAGCCGGGCTGTGCTCCCCTATGACCAGCGCCTGACGAAACTGCCTGATTACTTCCAGCAGCTGGAGATGGAATCAAACGGCAAGCGCGTTCAGATGGACGGCACGCCGGTGCTGGTGGACAGCGGGCCGGTTGTCTGGGGGGCCGCGGGCACCAACGGGCAGCATGCCTTTTACCAGCTGATCCATCAGGGCACACGGGTGATCCCCTGCGAGTTCATGATCGCCGCAAACGGGCACGAGCCGGAGCTTGCGCACCATCACCAGCTGCTGATCGCCAATTGCCTTGCGCAGTCAGAAGCGCTGATGCGTGGCCGTTCGGCTGAGGAGGCACGCGAGAAGATGCGCGCGAAAGGTTTCACCGGTGACGAGCTTGAACGCCAGGCGCAGCACCGTGTCTTTGAAGGCAACCGGCCGTCGGTCACGCTGAGCTATCCGCTGCTCGACCCCTTCACGCTGGGGCAGATCGTGGCGCTTTATGAGCACCGTGTTTTTGTCGAAGGCGTGATCCTCGGCATTAACTCTTTTGATCAGTGGGGCGTGGAACTGGGCAAGGAGCTTGCCACGTCATTGCAACCGGTCGTCGAAGGCACCGCACCGGCAGACGGCAAAGACGGCTCAACGGCACAGCTTGTGGGATTCATTCACCGGCACCGGGACCCGGCATAGAGCCGTGCAGTAGCAGGCTGTCAGTTTTCGGCACGGGCGCCGTCTGTTTCCATAAAGTGGCGGCGCACGTGATCCGGGATAGCAAAACGCCCCTGGCCGTTGTGGTTGAGCAGCACCAGCACACAGTCAAGCGTCGCGCGCAGGCGCCCGTCTGACCAGAGCTCCTGATGCAGTGAGAACGACGTGGTGCGAAAGGCCGTGCAGCCACAGGTGACCACATAATCCTCATCCATGCGCATTTCTTCGCGGTAGTGAATGGCGCCTGATCGGATCACAATACGCGGGTCTGTGCCCCGTCCCGCATAGCGGGACAGGCCGCAGTTCTGAGTATAACGGATCCGCAGCCGCTCGAACCAGTTCATATAGACGGCATTGTTGACATGACGGAGCACGTCGAGCTCGGAAAACCGGACCGTATCAGCCATCGCCACCGGGGCAGGCGGATCAATGCCAAGGCTCTTTTGCTGAGCCGGGCTGAGCGGGGTGTGGTAGGGCAGTGTCATATGCCAGCGTGTACCGCGAAGCGCCCCCGTTGCAAAGACTTGCATGGCAGCAGGGCTCGGGGCAGGCTGGCATGGAATACTGCCCGGCCGCGTGCCGGCGGGGAAATAAACCGGAGAGATGACTGATGCTCGGACAGATGATGCACGCCCCTTTGCTGATCTCCTCACTGATTTCGCACGCAGCCCGGTATCACAGTGACGCGGAGATCGTGTCCGTAAATACCTCCGGCGGCACCGAAACCACAAACTGGGGGCAGGTGGATGCAAATGCCCGAAGGCTGGCCTCGGCGCTTGGACGTCTGGGGCTGTCTGAGAGCGCGCGCTGCGCCACCATTGCCTGGAACAACCGGCGCCATCTGGAGATCTATTTCGGCACCTCGGGCGGTGGGTACGTCTGTCATACCATCAATCCGCGGCTCTTTCCCGAGCAGCTTGTTTATATCATGAACCATGCCGAAGATGAGGTCGTTTTTATCGACAGTACCTTTGTGCCGCTCATTGCCGCGATCCGTGAACAGCTCACCACGGTAAAGCACATTGTCCTGCTCGAAGAAGAGACCGGCGGCGCGGAAGAAGCCTTGCCCGGGATCATCGCCTATGACGATCTTCTGGCACAGGGCGACTCGGATTACGACTGGCCCAATTTGGATGAAGAGCGGGCGTCAAGCCTTTGCTATACATCAGGAACAACCGGAAACCCCAAGGGTGTTCTTTTCTCGCATCGCTCCACAGTGCTGCACAGTATGACAGCCAGTCTGCCGGACAGCATCGGCATCTCCGCGATGGATGTGCTGCTGCCCGTGGTGCCGATGTTTCACGTTAACGCCTGGGGCACCCCCTATGCCTGCGCCATGGTGGGCGCGCGCATGGTATTGCCGGGGCCCGGGCTCGACGGGCAGTCGCTGATCGGACTTATCGACGGCTATCGCGTGACGATCGCCTGTGGCGTGCCGACGATCTGGCTCGGGCTTCTGGGCGAGGCGGAGAAAGCCGGGACCAGATTAGAAAGCCTGCAAAAGACTGCGGTGGGCGGGTCGGCCTGTCCGCCCTCGATGATTGCAGCCTTTCGCGACCGCTACGGCGTGGAGACCCGCCATGCCTGGGGTATGACAGAGATGTCTCCTATCGGCACCGTGAACCAGCCTCTGGCCAAACACCTGAGCCTGCCGGAAGAGGACCTGCACCTGCTGCGCGAAAATCAGGGCCGGCCGGTCTGGGGCGTGGAGATGAAGATCGTAAAGGCCGATGGCACACCTCTGCCGCATGACGGCAAAACACAAGGTGAACTGCTGGTGCGCGGCCCCTGCGTGCTCAAAGCCTATATGCACATGTCTGCTGAGGAAACACTGCAGGACGGATGGTTTAACACCGGCGATATCGCAACACTGGATGCGGACGGATATGTGGTGATCTGCGACCGCGCGAAAGACATCATCAAGTCGGGCGGCGAGTGGATCAGCTCGGTTGAGCTCGAAAACATCGCCATCGCCCATCCGGCCCTGGCAGATGCGGCTGTCATCGGCGCGAGGCACGTGAAGTGGGATGAGCGCCCCGTTCTGATCGCCGTGAAAGCAGAGGGGGCAGATCCGTCTGTGGCGGAAATCCTTTCGGTTTTTGAGGGAAAAATCGCGCGGTGGCAGGTGCCTGATACGGTGGTTTTCACCGGGGCTCTGCCGCGGAATGCCACCGGAAAGGTGCTCAAACGCAACTTACGCGATCAATTTGGCGACATCCTTCTGTCGTAAGTCGCATTTTAACCAGAATTGGCAAAGATAAGGGCAGGCGCACGCTGATGTGCGATTCCTATGTGATCAGAAGGATCCACCCGATGAGACTTGCTGCCCTGCTGTTAACGCTTTTGCTTCCTTCTGTTGCGTTTGCGGGGCCGGACCGGGTATCTATCCTGCTGGGCTCAGAGCATTTCAATGCCACCGAAGAGTTTCAGGAATTTAACCCGGGCATCATTCTGACCTGGGAGCGTAACCTCGATTACAGCCTCGGCGTTTATTACAACAGCTATGAGGAAGTCGGCGCGCTGGCCGCAGTGAGCTATGACATCTGGGAAGGGCAGAACTGGGCGCTTGGCGTCTTTGGCGCACTGGCACTTTACCCCGGTGACGGCGACCGCTTTAAAGTCTCTATCGGAGATGTCGTGCCGCTTGCCGGCCTGCAGGGACGCTACGGCAATGTCTTTGCGCAGCTTATTCCCGGAAACGGCCGGACGACTGATGCGGTTCTGGCCGTCGGACTGACGTTTGAGCTGCCCTGAAAATACGCTGGAGCGGGTAACGGGAATCGAACCCGTAACTAAAGCTTGGGAAGCTGCCGTGATACCTTTTCACCATACCCGCGCACTGTAAGCGGAATAGGGTCTGGCCCGGGGCGCGTCAAGGCTGCTCAGCGCTGTGGAGCGGTCGCGGTAAAGAAATTGATCTCCGCAGGCACGCGCGCGCCGTCCGGCGTCATAAACTCTTCAAATGCACCCGCGATCTGTTGAACAATGGCGTCGAAATCCGCCTCTTCCGCCCCGAAGTACTCCAGCGCCCGTGACGCAGGACCGATCCTGGCGGCGTGAGCAGACACGTGCATCAGATCACCGGGAGGGGTCAGCATCAGCGCATCTGCCTGACCCGCAATATCCGAAAATCCTGCGGTCAGCAGGATGTCGTTGACCCGGTTGATGTCGCGAAAGGCAAGCGGCCCCGGCGCATCCGGATGCAGCGACGGCGGCGCGCCGAGGCGTTCTTTGGCCGCAATCATCGGGACACGGAACCACGGATTGCGCTCCAGTCCGGACCAGCAGGCCATGCAGAGCCGTGCTCCGGGCTTCATCGCCCGCGCGATATTGCGAAAGGCCGCCTGCGGATCGGCGAAAAACATCACACCAAAGCGCGAGATGATCCGGTCAAACCCGGGCGGGCCAAAATCATGATCCGCGACATCTGCGGCGATAAACGCCAGCCCCTCTGTGCCGGCCGTGGCTCTGCGCGCCTGTGCCAGCATCGGCTCCGAGATATCCGCGCCGGTCACATGACCACCTGGCGCAACAGCCTCTGCCGCAATCCGCGTGCTGGTGCCGGTGCCGCAGCCGATGTCCAGGACCCTCTGACCTGGCCTGAGGTCTGCAAGGTCAAAAACCCGGTCAAGGACCGGCGCCATCAACCCGTCGAGGTCAGTCTGAGAGGTGACCCAGTGAGCCGCCCAGTTCTCCCAGAACGCTTTCTGATCTGCGTTTTCCTCTGCCACGGCGGGCTCCTCTGTGCCTCTGCAACCGATAAGCCGGCGTGCCGGTATCAGCGCGCTCAGCCCCGTCGCCGGCGGCGACCACCGCCTTCCGCGCCGGTATTGAATGTCGCTGTCGGCAGGGTAACGATCGAGTTCAGGATCGGGAAGGGCTCAACGGCATTGGGGATGGCTGAGGCATTTACGAAATGCTCCTGAAAACGTGGCTCGATGGCGGTTTCCACCTTATGAATGGCGCGCACCGTGGCCTCGATCTCGGCCCGGGCGGCTGTGTTCAGCAGCGCAATGCGTGCGCCTGTGCCGGCCGCATTCCCAGCCGATGTCACCTTGTCCAGCGGGGCATCCGGGATCATCCCCAGTACCATCGCGTGTTTGGAAGAGATATGCGCGCCAAAGGCACCGGCAAGCACAACACGGTCCACCTTATCCACACCGAATTTATCCATCAGCAGGCGCGCGCCTGAGTAGAGTGCCGCCTTAGCCATCTGGATTTCGCGGATGTCGCGGTTGGTGATCGTGATGAGCGGGCCGCCGTCGGCGGTGCCGTCATGCACCAGATAGGAGTAGGTGCGGCCATCCTGAAAGCAGCGATCCGATCCGGTCTGCTCCGGCGAACCGATCAGCCCGTGTGCATCGACGATACCCTGCATGCGCATCTCGGCCACCATCTCAATGATACCGGAGCCGCAGATACCGGTAATACCCGTGGCGCCGATCTCAATCACAAAGCGCGGATCGTCAGACCAAAGATCACTGCCGATGACCCTGAACCGGGGCGCTTTTGTCACCGGGTCAATTTCGACCCGCTCAATGGCACCCGGGGCCGCGCGCTGGCCAGAACTGATCTGCGCGCCCTCGAATGCGGGACCGGTGGGCGAAGAACAGGCAAGCACGCGCTCTTTGTTGCCCAGCAGGATTTCGGCATTGGTGCCGACATCCACGACCAGCACCAGATCGTCGGATTTATCGGGTGCCTCCGAGAGCGCCACAGCGGCCGCATCGGCCCCCACATGACCTGCGATGCAGGGCAGCAGATAGACCCGCGCCGAAGGGTGAATATTGAGTTCCAGATCATCCCCGCGCAGACGCAGAGCACTGTTGGTGGTCAGCGCAAAGGGTGCCTGGCCCAGTTCAAAGGGGTCGATGCCCAGAAAGAGATGGTGCATCACCGGGTTGCAGACAAATACCGCATCGACGATGAGCGCGGGATCAACCTCTGCTTCCTCTGCGATCCGGCTGAAAAGATCGCGCATACCCGCGCGCACCGCCCGGGTCATTTCCGCAGCACCACCGGGGTTCATCATCGAATAGCTGACCCGGCTCATCAGGTCTTCGCCGAAACGGATCTGCGGGTTCATCAGCCCCGAGGAGGCCAGCACTTCACCGGTCTGAAGGTCACACAGGTGCGCCGCGATGGTGGTAGAGCCGAGATCGACGGCAAGCCCGTAAACCGTGCCGTCGTAATATCCGGGCCAGATCTGCATGATGCGCGGGTTGTTTTCCTCGTCGCCGAGGTGGATCGCCACGGTAACCTTCCAGCCCCCTTTGCGCAGCACCGGCTGCATTTCCTGCAGGATGTGCAGATCGGCGGTGATCTTGTGCAGATCCCACTGCTCGCGCAGCGCATCGCGCAGCCGTTCCAGATCACCCGAAGGGTCGTGCATGTCGGGCTCTGCCACCTCGACGTAAAAGAGCCGCGTCGAGGGGTCGAGCACGATATCGCGCGCCTCTGCGCGTTTGCGCACCACCTGTTTATGCACCTGGCTTTCGGGCGGCACATCGATCACGATATCGCTCTGCAACGTCGCCTGGCACCCGAGCCTGCGCCCTTCGGTCAGCCCGCGCTTGTCTTTATAACGCTGCTCGACAGCGTTCCATTCAGACAGCGCGCCGTCGCGGGCGGTGACCCCGTGTTTGGAAAATTCGCCGTACCCGGGCGTGATCTGACAGCGCGAACAAATGCCACGCCCGCCGCAGACAGAATCGAGATCGACGCCAAGCTGGCGCGCCGCCGTCAGAACCGGCGTTCCGACCGGAAAGCGGCCACGTTTGCCCGAAGGCGTGAAAACCACGAGAGGATCCTGGCTCATAAGTATCGGTCACCCTTGAATTTACCCGGACCAGAATAGCGTTTGCCACATGCTCCGGTCGCCGTTCAGCGTCACATAATGCACCAGGCGCGGCATGGCCCGTCTGAAATTATCATATTCATTATGAGTTTGCGTCGGACAGACGTTTCAGGGCCGCATCTGCGGGTGGCGCGTACGGGCATGGAAGATAAATCCCAGAAGGTTCAGCAGAACCTGTGCCGCGAGAACTGAGGTGGACCCGGTGGGATCATAATCCGGTGCAACCTCTACAAGATCAATGCCCACCACCGGATGCGCTTCTGCCACGCCCTGCAACAATTCCAGCACTTCGTAGTACTGGAACCCGCCATGGCTGGGCGTCCCTGTGCCGGGCGCAATCGACGGGCAGAAAGCATCGATGTCGATAGTAATATAAACCTTCGCGTCGGCGGGGATCGTTTTCAGCAGACCGGCGAGGCCCATCTGCCGGGCCTGACGCACTGAGACAATTGTGGAGCCCATCGCGCGGGCATCGTCATAGCCCTCGCGTGCGGTGGAGCTCACATTGCGGATGCCGACCTGGCTCAGGCCGGTGACATAATCCTGTTCTGCCGCCCGGCGCATCGGGTTGCCATGCCCGTGGCGCACCCCGTGACGTTCATCGACGAAATCGAGATGCGCATCGATCTGCAGGATGTGAAACGGACCTGCCTGATATTCCGGCCCGCTGAAGGCACGGATGCAGGGGATATTCACCGAGTGATCCCCGCCGATCACCACCGGCAGTGCGCCTGCCGCCAGCGCCGCGCGCACGCCGGTCTCGATATTGGCGTGGCTCTTTTCGGTATCGGTGTGCACGATGTCCGCGTCGCCCATATCAACGATGCGCACATCGGCGGGCAGATAGGTCGCGACGTCCTCATGATCATAAGCGCCCGCATGGCCAAAGCTGAAGAGGGTCGATGCCTCACGCACCCCGCGCGGTCCGAAGCGCGCGCCCGACCGCCACTGGGTGCCGGCATCAAACGGTGCGCCCAGCACAGCGACATCCGCTTCAAGCCTGCGCCAGTCGGCCACATAGGGGCGTTTTCCAAAGGTGGAGATCCCCACAAAGGGCAGATCGAGCCTGCCGCTGTCATATCCGTGTTCCGCCATGCCCGGGCTCCTCTGCCGACCTGCGCTGCAGCTTTGCTGCCCGCCCGGGCTTTGGCAATGGGGCAGGGGCGGGATGAGGCGTTTTTACCCTTTTCATTCTGCCGGCGCCGTGAAATAGGAAACTGCCAATGAACCACTCCGGCAAGCGAGGTTGCAAATGGAGATTCGTGAGGCACTTACCTTTGATGATGTACTGCTGGTTCCGGGCGCGTCCTCGGTTCTGCCGTCCACCGCTGACACCCGCACCAGGGTGACCCGGTCGATTGCAATGAACATCCCGCTCCTGAGTTCCGCCATGGACACCGTCACGGAAGGCCGCATGGCCATTGCAATGGCCCAGGCCGGCGGGATCGGCGTGGTGCACCGCAATCTCAGCATCGACGAACAGGCCCGCGAGGTGCGCCGGGTGAAGCGGTTTGAGAGCGGCATCGTTTACAACCCGATCACGCTGAGACCGCACCAGACCCTGGCGGATGCAAAGGCACTGCAGGACCGCTACCGCGTCACCGGCTTTCCGGTCGTGGATGAAAAGGGCCGGGTGCTGGGCATCGTCACCAACCGCGACATGCGATTTGCCAGTGATGACAAAACGCCCGTGTCGGTGATGATGTCTTCGGAAAACCTCGCCATTCTGCACGAACCTGCCGACCGGGACGAAGCCATCAGCCTGATGAAAGCGCGCCGTATTGAAAAGCTGCTGGTGACGGACAAGAACGGCAAGCTCACCGGGCTGCTGACGCTGAAAGACACAGAGCAGGCCGTGCTGAACCCCACCGCCTGTAAGGACGATCTGGGCCGCCTGCGGGTCGCTGCGGCAACCACCGTGGGGGATGCCGGTTTTGAACGCTCCGAAGCGCTGGTGGACGCCGGTGCGGATATGATCGTGATCGACACGGCGCATGGTCATTCCGAAGGTGTCGCCGCAGCCGTGCGCCGCGCCAAAGCGCTCAGCAACGAAGTGCAGATCGTCGCAGGTAACGTCGCCACCGGCGAGGCCACCCGCGCGCTGATCGACGCAGGTGCGGACGCGGTCAAGGTGGGCATCGGCCCCGGCTCGATCTGCACCACGCGCATGGTGGCAGGTGTCGGCGTGCCGCAGCTTACCGCGATCATGGACTGTGCCCGCGCGGCCGGGGATATCCCGGTCATTGCTGACGGCGGCATCAAATTCTCCGGCGATTTCGCCAAGGCGATTGCCGCCGGTGCGTCCTGCGCCATGGTCGGCTCGATGATCGCGGGCACCGACGAGTCGCCCGGTGAGGTCATTCTTTACCAGGGGCGCAGCTTCAAGAGCTACCGCGGGATGGGCAGCCTGGGTGCCATGGCCAGCGGCTCCGCCGACCGGTATTTTCAGAAAGACGCAGCCTCCGACAAACTGGTGCCCGAGGGCATCGAGGGGCAGGTGGCTTACAAAGGCTCCGCCAATGCGGTGATCCACCAGCTGGTCGGCGGCCTGCGCGCGGCCATGGGCTATACAGGCTGTGCGACCGTGGACGAGATGCGCCAGAACTGCTCGTTTGTGAAAATCACCGGCGCGGGGCTGAAAGAGAGCCATGTGCATGATGTGCAGATCACCCGCGAAAGCCCCAACTACCGGATCGGATGATGCAAAGATCTGCTGTCACAGGCGCGGCCGCGTGACCCCCGGCGCACGGGTGGCCGCAGCCATCGGCATTCTCGACGCAATCGGGGACGGCCAGGCCGCAGAGCAGGCGCTGACCCGCTGGGCGCGGGGCAGCCGTTATGCCGGCTCCAAAGACCGCGCGGCAGTCCGCGATCACGTTTTTGACGTCCTGCGCCAGCGCCGCAGTGCTGCGGCCATGGGCGCAGGCACCGACGGGCGGGCACTGATGATCGGGTCGTTGCGGCTCCGGGATCTGCCGCCTGAGAACTTCTTTACCGGTGTAGGGCACGCCCCCGCGCCCCTGTCGGATCAGGAAAGAGGGGTTCCGGCGGTGCCGGATGATGACGGCACCAGATGGAACCTGCCTGACTGGCTCCTGCCTGAATTTCGCCGCAGCCTGGGAGATGACGCAGAGGAGGCAGGCGGCTTGCTCGGCACCCGCGCGCCGGTAACCCTGCGCGTCAACACCAGACGGATCACCCGGGACGATGCCATTGCCAGACTGGCCGCAGAGGACATGATCACCGCGCCGAACCCGGTTGCAGAAACCGCGCTTGATGTCACCGAAGGCGCCCGCAGGATCCGCAATTCAGCGTCCTTTACCGAAGGGTTTGTTGAACTGCAGGATGCAGCCTCCCAGGCGGTCGCCACAGGCCTGCCGGAAGGCGCGCGTGTTCTCGATTACTGCGCAGGCGGCGGCGGCAAGGCGCTTGCAATAGCGGCAGACCCTGAGCGCGACGTTTTCGCGCATGATATCGATCCGCGGCGCATGAAAGATCTCGGCCAGCGTGCCGCCCGGGCGGGCGCGCAAATAACAGAGCTTGCCACAGGCGACCTGGCCGCAGCGGCACCTTTCGACGTGGTATTCTGCGATGCGCCCTGTTCCGGCAGCGGCGCCTGGCGGCGTTCTCCGGACGGGCGGTGGACGCTGACGCCTGAACGTCTCGAAGAGCTTACAGCGGTGCAGCAGCAGATCCTGGATGCGGCGGCGGTCCTGGTTGCGCCTGAGGGCGTGCTGGCCTATGCGACCTGTTCGGTGCTGCGTGTGGAGAATGAAGACGCGGTGGAGACCTTCCTCAGCCGCAACCCCGGCTGGACCTGCACCCATGCCCGGCGGATTAACCTGTCGCAGTATTCCGACGGGTTTTTTGCGGCACACTTGACGCGATTGCCGGAATAATCGTACTCAACTCCCGATAGAGTGCTTTCTTGGTTAAGCCGCGATTAAGGTATGGGGCGCTTTAATACGGGTGTGATTCCACCCGCAGGGAGCCTGAATTTGCCGCGAAGCGCCTTTACGCCCTCCAGACTGACCCGCTTTGCCCTTCAGGCACAGCGCAGACTTGGTACTCTTGTCCTGATTGCTGTTCTCTTTGGCGTCCTGGCGCTCGCCTCACCGGATCTTCTGGCGCGACAGGCGCTTTTTGCAGCATCCGCTGCGCTGATTGTGCTCTGCGGCGTGCTGGTACTGCTGGCACGCAGGCACCGGCGCCGCAATGCACAGGCGCTCAGCGTGCTGAATGAGTTCACCCATCGCGACGCAAGCCCCACCTTTGTGACCGATGGCGAGGGCGATGTTCTGTCGGTCAACATGGCCGCCCGCAAGCGCTTTGACAAAGATCTCGAAGACACCATCACCGGCACTCTTCAGACGACGGTGGCCAACCCGGGCGGCATTGTGTTTCGCCTGAAGACACGTGCCGATCTTGAAGGATCAGCCCGCGAAGACATGGTAACCCGCAAGGGACATATCCGCCTCGCGGTGCACCAGGCGGGCACCGACACCTACATCTGGCGCCTTGAAGACGTGCCCGCAGTGACAGGTACGCAGGAAGGGCCGGTGCTGCCGATGATCCTCGTCGGACGCACAAATGCCGTTCTTTATATGAACGAACAGGCGCGCAAGCTGGCCGGCGGCCGGGTGCGCACGCTCGACCGTCTCTTTGACCGGTTGCCGGTGATCCCGGGTACGGTCTGCGAACTGACAGGCGCCGACGGAGCGACGCGCGTCCTGGTGAGCGAAGTCGAGGCCGGGGCAGGCCGCCGCGCGCTCTTCCTGCTGCCGCCCGGCAGCGAAATGATGCCCCGCGACGGCTGGGAAGTTTTCCAGGACCTGCCGGTGCCCCTTCTGAAAGTCAGCCCGGACGGTGAGATTGAGGCGTATAACCGGCTCTCTGCCGGGCTGATCGGCAACGCGCTCACGGACAAGGTACACCTGAGCGATCTGATGGAAGGGCTCGGGCGGCCGATCACGGACTGGCTGAAAGAAACGGTGGCGGGGCGCGCTGCACAGCAATCAGAGTTTCTGCGGCTGAAACGCACCGATAAAGAGGTATTTGTACAGGTCACGCTGAACCGGATAACGGAAGAAGGCAGGCCGTCGCTGATCGCTGTCCTTAATGATGCGACCGAGCTCAAGTCGCTTGAGGCCCAGTTTGTACAGAGCCAGAAGATGCAGGCCATCGGGCAGCTTGCCGGCGGCGTGGCACATGATTTCAACAACCTGCTGACCGCCATCTCAGGCCACTGTGATCTTTTGTTGCTGCGTCACGATCAGGGCGATCCTGATTTCAGCGATCTGGTACAGATCAATCAGAACGCCAATCGCGCAGCAGCACTTGTGGGCCAGTTGCTGGCCTTTTCGCGTAAACAGACGCTGCGCCCTGAAACGCTGGATATGCGTGACACGCTCGCGGACCTCACGCACCTGCTGAACCGGCTTGTGGGTGAAAAAGTCATGCTGACGCTGAGCCACGATCCGGTACTGCACCCGATCAGGGCGGACAAACGCCAGCTTGAACAGGTGCTGATGAATCTGGTGGTCAACGCGCGTGATGCGATGCCCCAGGGCGGCGAAATCCGCATTATCACCGAATGCACCGACCTGACCGAGCCGCTGGAGCGTGACCGTGTTTCCGTACCACCGGGAAAATATGTAACAGTTCAGGTCGCGGATGATGGCGTGGGTATTGCGCCGGACAAACTGCAAAAGGTCTTTGAGCCCTTTTTCACCACCAAACGCACGGGAGAGGGCACCGGTCTGGGGCTCTCCACGGCATACGGCATCATCAAACAGACAGGCGGGTATATTTTCGTGGACAGCACGCTCGGGGCGGGCACCTGCTTTACGCTCTATTTCCCGGTGCTGGAAGAAGCAGAGCCGATTACGCCGCAGCCGCGCAAATCCGCAGCAAAAGCTTCGGGAAAACACGGGGACGGAGTGATCCTGCTGGTGGAGGACGAGGCCCCTGTGCGCGCCTTTGCGAGCCGGGCTCTGCGGCTGCGCGGGTATACGGTGCTGGAAGCTGATTCTGCCGAGGCTGCCCTCAAGACACTTGAAGACGAAAGCCTGAACATTGATGTTTTCGTCACAGATGTGGTGATGCCCGGCATGGATGGTCCGAGCTGGGTGCGCGAGGCCCTCAAAGAACGCCCGGGCGTGCGCGTCGTTTTTGTCTCGGGCTATGCCGAAGACAGTTTCGGCGAGACACAGATGAAGATCCCCAATTCCGTCTTCCTGCCGAAACCATTCTCACTCAGCGACCTGACGGATACTGTGCACGAACAGCTGCACTGAGGTTTTACAGCCTCATACCGGATGCTTAGCCGCATGGTGACACGCATCCTGTGATGCGTTACCTGCCTGTGATCGCAACACCCGTCGGATAATCTGTCGTGACGGCCCGGGCCGGAGCCCCACTGCCACAGGCCGGTTGCAAAGTGCGCCTGCAAGCGATCGGAAAAACCTCAGCGCTTTAAACCTGTCCTTAACCAGATTCGTAACAGTATCATTTTCAGAAATTTTGATTGAAATGTTCTCCTTTTGATCCCATAAGGAACATAGGCAGAACATTCACATTGGGCCCGCCGGCAATGATTGCCGCCCCGGGCGATCTGTGACACTAAGAGGAAACGCAAATGGCAACGGCAGATCTATTGAGCATGAACAACAAAAAGTCGGCAGACAAGCAAAAGGCGCTGGACTCAGCGCTGGCGCAGATTGAGCGCCAGTTCGGCAAGGGTTCAATCATGAAACTGGGCGCCGAGGGCGCCGTTCAGGACATCAAAGCAAGCTCTACCGGCTCGCTCGGCCTTGATATCGCTCTGGGAATAGGCGGCCTGCCGATGGGCCGGATCGTTGAGATTTACGGTCCTGAGAGCTCAGGCAAAACAACGCTGACCCTGCATTGCGTGGCAGAACAGCAGAAATCCGGGGGTGTGTGCGCCTTTGTGGATGCAGAGCATGCGCTCGATCCGACCTATGCCAAGAAACTCGGTGTCGACCTTGACGAGTTGCTGATCAGCCAGCCCGACACCGGCGAGCAGGCGCTTGAGATCACGGACACGCTGGTGCGATCCGGTGCGGTCAATATGGTCGTGGTGGATTCGGTAGCGGCCCTGACACCTAAATCCGAACTTGAAGGTGACATGGGTGACAGCTCAGTGGGTGTTCAGGCCCGTCTGATGAGCCAGGCAATGCGCAAACTCACCGGCTCAATCAGCCGCAGCAACTGTATGGTCATCTTCATCAACCAGATCCGCATGAAAATCGGCGTGATGTTCGGGTCACCCGAAACGACGACGGGCGGCAACGCGCTGAAGTTTTACTCCTCCGTGCGCCTCGACATCCGCCGCATTGGCGCTCTGAAAGACCGCGACGAAGTCGTGGGCAACCATACCCGCGTCAAAGTCGTGAAGAACAAGGTCGCCGCCCCCTTCAAGCAGGTCGAGTTTGACATCATGTATGGCGAGGGCATCTCCAAGATGGGCGAACTGCTCGATCTCGGCGTTGCGGCCGGCGTGGTGGATAAATCCGGCTCCTGGTTCAGCTACGGCGATGAACGGATCGGGCAGGGGCGTGAAAACGCCAAATCCTTCCTTAAGGAAAACACCCGGATGGCGCTGGAAATCGAAGATAAAATCCGCGCGGCACACGGGCTTGATTTTGACATGCCCGCACATGAGAAATCCGACGACGAAGATATTCTCGAGGCCTGATACGCGCGCCCGTGCGGCGCCGGTATCTCGTTAATCCCTGAAACGGGGCGCGCCAAAGCGGCGTGCCCCGTTTTTGCATGCTGAATGCATTAAGGGTTGGTGGACAGCCGGACGCCGGGAAGGTATCTCACGGCAATGAGATTTCCGACAAAGGCCCGCCGCCCATGCAGACGCTGAATGACATCCGATCAACCTTCCTGTCTTACTTTCAGAAGCAGGGGCATGAGGTCGTGCCGTCAAGCCCGCTGGTGCCGCGCAATGACCCGACGCTGATGTTCGCCAATTCAGGCATGGTGCAGTTTAAAAACCTTTTCACCGGCGTTGAGACGCGCGATTACAAGCGCGCCACTACCGCGCAGAAATGCGTGCGGGCGGGCGGCAAACATAACGATCTCGACAATGTGGGCTATACCGCGCGCCATCACACGTTTTTCGAGATGCTGGGGAATTTCAGCTTCGGCGATTATTTCAAAGATGACGCGATCCGCTTTGCCTGGGAGCTGATCACGCGTGATCTGGGGATTGATAAGGACCGGCTTTATGTCACGGTCTACCACACCGATGACGAAGCTGCCTCGATCTGGAAAAAGGTCGCCGGCCTGAGCGATGACCGCATCATCCGGATTGCGACCAACGATAACTTCTGGATGATGGGCGCGACCGGTCCCTGCGGCCCCTGTACCGAGATTTTCTACGATCATGGCGATCACATCTGGGGCGGGCCTCCTGGCAGTCCGGAGGAAGACGGCGACCGGTTTGTCGAGATCTGGAACCTCGTTTTCATGCAGTATGAGCAGTTTGAAGACGGCACGCGCCGCGATCTCTCGGCACAGTCGATTGATACCGGTATGGGCATCGAGCGGGTGGCCGCCCTGCTCCAGGGCACCAACGACAACTACGCCACCGATCTGATGCGTTCGCTGATCGAAGCCTCGGCGGATGCCACCAGCACCGATCCGGACGGCGCGGGCAAGACCCATCACCGGGTGATCGCCGATCACCTGCGCTCCACATCCTTTCTGATGGCCGATGGTGTGATGCCCTCCAATGACGGGCGCGGCTATGTGCTGCGCCGGATCATGCGGCGTGCGATGCGTCATGCGCATCTGCTGGGCGCGAAAGACCCGCTGATGCACCGTCTGGTGCCGGCACTGGTGCGCCAGATGGGAGCCGCTTATCCGGAACTGGGCCAGGCGCAGTCGATGATCGAGCAGACCCTGCTGCAGGAGGAAACACGCTTCCGCCAGACGCTCGATCGCGGACTGAAGCTGCTGGATGACGAGTTGCGCGGTCTGCCCGAGGGCGCCAGTCTGCCCGGTGAGGCAGCATTCCGGCTCTATGACACCTATGGCTTCCCGCTTGATCTGACCCAGGACGCGCTGCGAGAGCAGGGCCGGGCGGTCGATACCGATGGCTTTGATACGGCGATGGCCGAACAAAAAGCCACGGCCCGCGCGGCGTGGTCGGGATCGGGCGAGGCCGCAGATGCGACGGTCTGGTTCGACGTGGCTGACAAACACGGCACCACCGATTTTCTGGGCTACGACACTGAAAACGCCGAGGGCCAGATCGTGGCCATCCTGCGCGACGGGGCCACGACCGGGACCGCCGGGACAGGCGACAGCGTTCAGATTGCTCTGAACCAGACGCCCTTTTATGCCGAAAGCGGCGGTCAGGTCGGCGACAGTGGCACGCTGCGAACGCCGGATGGCGAGGTAAAAATAACCGACACCCGCAAAACCGCCGGGGTGTTTATCCATTTCGGCACAGTCACCACCGGCAGCGTCTCCACCGGCGACGCCGCAATCCTTGATGTCGACCACAGCCGGCGCAGCGCAATCCGGTCCAACCATTCTGCCACACATCTGCTGCATGAGGCCCTGCGCGAAACGCTCGGAGATCACGTCGCACAGCGCGGCTCACTCAATGCGGAAGACCGGCTGCGGTTTGATTTCAGCCATACCGAAGCGCTGACCCTCGATCAGCTGTCCACTGTCGAGGCGGACGTGAACCGGTATATCCGCCAGAACGCCCCGGTGGAGACGCGGATCATGACGCCTGACGACGCCCGTGCAATCGGCGCGCAGGCGCTTTTCGGCGAGAAGTACGGCGACGAGGTGCGGGTGGTCTCGATGGGCCGCAAAGACGGATCCGGCAAAGGCCATGACGGCGCCACCTATTCGCTGGAGCTTTGCGGCGGTACCCATGTGCGCCAGACCGGCGACATCGGCGCTTTCGTAACACTGGGCGACAGCGCCAGCAGCGCCGGTGTGCGCCGCATCGAAGCGCTGACCGGGGCTGCGGCCATGTCCTATCTGCGCGCCCAGGATCACCGCCTCGCGGAAGTGGCGCTTGAGCTCAAAGCTCAGGCCGCAGATGTGCCCGAGCGCGTGCGCAGCCTGCTCGACGAGCGCCGCGCCCTGTCGAATGAGGTCGCACAATTGCGCCGCGAACTGGCGATGTCAGGTGGCGGCACCGCAACCCCTGAGGCCCGCGATGTGGGCGGCATCAGTTTCATGGCGCAGGTACTTTCGGGCGTGACGGGGCGTGATCTTCCGGCCCTCGTGGACCAGTTCAAAGAGCGTCTGGGCAGCGGAGCCATCCTGCTGATCGCCGAAGCCGACGGCAAGGCTGCTGTTGCAGCAGGTGTCACCGGCGATCTGACGGACAAAATCTCTGCGGTGGATATGGTTCGCACGGCGGTTGCCGGACTGGGTGGCAAGGGCGGCGGCGGCCGGCCGGATATGGCCCAGGGCGGAGCAAAAGACATCACCAATGCTGACGCGGCCATCGCCGCCGTTGAAGACATTCTGAAAGGATAAGACCTATGGGCGCGCTCTGGATTGCACATGTCACTGTCACCGATGACGAAGCCTATGCAAAATACGCGGCACTTGCGACAGAAGCGATCGCAGAACACGGCGGCAAATTTATCGCCCGCGGCGGTCGTTTCGTGCAGCTTGAAGGCCAGGCACGTCCCCGCAATGTCGTGGCCCGATTCCCTGACCTTGAAACGGCGGAAAAGTGCTATAATTCAGACACATATCAGCGTGCGTTAAGCCATGCCCGCGACGCGTCGGAGCGTGAGCTGATGATCATCGAAACCAGCGAGGACCTCTGATACCGGGGTCCTGAAGTCTCCGGGGGCTGCTGCCCCGGAAGCTCTTTTCAGCCCGCTTTCGCCATGCGCTTGCGCTCGTGCGGATCCAGATACCGCTTGCGCAGACGGATCGCGTTGGGCGTCACCTCAACCAGTTCATCGTCGTCGATATAGGCGATCGCTTCTTCCAGCGACAGGCTCATCGGCGTGGTCAGGCGCACGGCCTCATCAGTACCGGAAGCGCGCACGTTGGTCAGTTTTTTACCCTTCAGCGGGTTCACTTCCAGATCGTTCTCGCGGCTGTGCTCGCCGATGATCATGCCCGTATAGACGTCCGCCTGTGCGCCGATCATCATCTTGCCGCGCTCCTCGAGGTTCCACAGCGCATAGGCCACCGAAGTTCCGTTTTCCATCGAGATCAGCACACCCGCACGACGTCCCGGGATCGGCCCCTTATGCGGCGCCCAGGCGTGAAACACCCGGTTCAGCACGCCGGTACCGCGCGTATCGGTCAGAAATTCGCCGTGATACCCGATCAGCCCGCGCGAAGGCACATGCGCCACGATCCGCGTTTTACCCGCACCTGCGGGCTTCATCTCGACAAGTTCTCCACGGCGCACGCCGGTGATTTTCTCGATCACGGCTCCCGAATATTCGTCATCCACGTCGATTGTGGCCTCTTCGATCGGCTCATGACGCACTCCGTCGATCTCGCGGAACAGAACCTGAGGGCGCGAGATGCTGAGTTCAAAACCCTCGCGCCGCATATTCTCGATCAGAACGCCCATCTGCAGTTCGCCCCGGCCCGCGACTTCAAACGCCTCGCCGCCGGGTGTGTCGCTGATCTTGATCGCAACGTTGCTTTCTGCTTCTTTCATCAGCCGCTCACGGATCACGCGGGACTGCACCTTTTTGCCATCGCGACCGGCCATCGGGCTGTCGTTGATGCCAAAGGTCACGGTTATGGTCGGCGGATCAATAGGCTGCGCGGGCAGGGCTTCTGTCACCTGGGGGGCGACGATACTGTCGGCCACGGTGGCTTTCTGCATGCCCGCAAGGCTCACGATATCGCCCGCTTCGGCCAGATCGATGGCCTGCTGGGTCAGTCCGCGAAAGGCCAGCACTTTGGTCACCCGGAAAGATTCAATCTGTGTGCCGTCACGGCTCAGCGCCTTGACGGTCTCACCGGCCTTCAGCGTGCCTGCTTCTACACGGCCTGTCAGGATCCGGCCGATAAACGGGTCTGCGCCCAGCGTGGTCGCCAGCATCCGGAAAGGCTCATCGCGCGCGGCCAGCTGTGCGGGCGCGGGGACGTGCTCCACAATAAGATCAAAGAGCGCCGAGAGATCCTCACGCGGGCCATCAAGCTCCATATCCGCCCAGCCGGAACGCCCGGAGGCGTACATGGCCGGGAAATCAAGCTGATTATCATCCGCGCCAAGGTTGGCAAAAAGATCAAAAACCTCATCCAGCGCCCGGTCAGGCTCTGCATCAGGCTTGTCCACCTTGTTGAGCACAACAATCGGGCGCAGCCCGAGGGCCAGCGCCTTTGAGGTCACAAACTTGGTCTGCGGCATCGGACCTTCGGCGGCATCGACGAGCAGAACCACACCGTCCACCATCGACAGGATCCGCTCCACCTCGCCGCCGAAATCGGCGTGGCCGGGGGTATCGACGATGTTGACGCGGATGCCTTTCCACTCAACGCTGGTGGCTTTTGCCAGAATGGTGATACCACGTTCGCGCTCCAGATCGTTGCTGTCCATGGCGCGCTCTTCGGTCGCCTGATTTTCGCGGTAGGTGCCGGATTGCTTGAGCAATTCGTCCACCAGCGTGGTTTTGCCGTGGTCAACGTGTGCGATGATAGCGATGTTTCGCAGGTCCATGTGAGATGCCTTCAGATGGGGAGAGGCGCGCAGCCCGCGCGCGGTTGAGGCGCGCATACCGTGCCGCGCCGCAGAAAGCCAGGGTTATTTGCCGGGTGCGACGCCGCGTCTTCAGTGTGTTGCACTGTTTGAAAAGAGATGGATCACAAGGATACCCGATACAATCAGCACCAGACCCAGAACCGCAGGCAGATCGAGCCTCTGACCAAAGACCACAAACCCGATGGCGGCGATCAGCACAATGCCAAGGCCCGACCAGATCGCATAGACCACGCCCACCGGCATAAACTTCAAGGCCAGCGCCATGAAGTAAAAAGATAAACCATAGGCCAGCACCACCAGAACCGACGGCCAGAGGCGGCTGAACTGTGCGCTGGCCTGCAAGGCAGTTGTGCCGATTGTTTCGGCTGCGATAGCGATCACGAGATAGATGTAATGCAGGGGCATGCGCGTTTGCCTTCCGTCTCAGAGCGGCAGTTGGTGGGTGTCTTTGATCTCTTCCATCACAAAGCTGGCAGACACATCAGAGAGCGGTACTTTGCGGATCAGCTGCTGATAGAGACGGTCGTAATCCGCCATATCGCGCACCTGAGCGCGGATCAGATAATCCAGATCGCCGCTCATTCGGTACACGCCCAGGATTTCCGGCATACCGCGGGTGGCTGCGCTGAATTTCTCCAGCCAGTCCGGCGCATGGGTATTGGTGCGCACCTGAAGAAATACCGTCAGGCTCAGCCCGATCTTTGCCGGATCAAGCAGGGTGACACGTGACCGGATCACGCCCGCATCCTCCAGCGCTCTGATACGCCGCCAGCAGGCATTGCGGCTCAGATGGACTTCTTCGCCGAGCGCGTCCAGCGACAGAGAAGCATCGCGCTGCAGCACCGTCAGGATGCGCCGATCAGTATCATCAATCATCACCATATAACGCTGTATATGTGGAAATATTCCCACGTCCAAACGAATTTCATCGAAATTCGGGAGGATTTCTCAGTTTCTCCCGGATATTGTGCATACAACACAGGAGACACTTCATGATACAGCGCATTTTCCTCGATCACCCCGCCACCGTAAACGAAAGCTTTTTTCAGCATTTCCTCTTTGCGCTGACCTTTGCCGGTGCATTGTTTCTGGCCGCAATGGCAGCCCTCGTACATGCCTTCATACCCTGCCTCTGTCAGAAGACAGCAAGCCGGATCGTAGCACGGCTTTATGCCCGGACGCACAACCGGGGTCACAATTAATAACAAAGAGTTAACCGGAACAACTCATGTAAAATCTGAACGGCTTTAATCGAAAATAAAGGACTTCCTGGTCATGGTGTGCAGCCAGATACACCTGTGATGATCCGAGGCCCCTTTGCGCAGCACTCTTCTGATTTTTCTGATGTTAATGTCGGTGCTGCCCGCGCATGCCGCCACGCATATGTCCGAGGTCCGAATACCTGCGGCTTTCGGGGTATCTGCGGGCCAGAACTTAGTCGATCCTGCCCTCAAGCCCGTGGAAGACGATTTCTGGTCGATCAGGGCGGAGTGGCAGGCCGACAGCCGGTTTATGGTCAAACCCGACGTGCTGGTCGGACGCGGAATCGCTCCTGCCGCCCACGGCCTGCCTGTGGGGTCTGACATCGATTTTGACACAACGCGGCCCGGCAGCATCAGG
>CBDUCB010000028.1:0-23256 GCA_965365545.1 uncultured Roseobacter sp.
CGTATAGCCAAAGCCCGCCTCACCATCGATCACGGCCCCGATCCCGCGCAGCGCATCAATATCGCGATAGATCGTGCGCAGCGACATGCCCATCTCGTCTGCAAGGCGCCGGGCGGTCACGGGCGGAGACAACCGCCGCAACGTCTGCATCATCTGGAATAGCCGGTGGGTTCTGCTCATGAGATCAGCATAGCATATGTGCTGCCGGAAACTGTCAGTAAAGAACGGCTTCGTCCGCAGCCGCGCCTTCAGGGATACCGCTGTTCTGACTGACTTCCTGCACCGCGACCCTTAGCCGGCTTTTACGTCCGGCCCAGGCGCGCCTGCGCCTAGCGCCGGGTGCGTTTTACTTTGCGTTTGGTTTTGTCACTGCGTCTTTTGGCCTTTGCTTTGTGGCGCCTGGGGCTGCGTCCCGCCGGCGAGCGGCGGCCACGGGGCAGGTCTTCGCCGTCAAGTGACAACAGCTCAAGGGCAATCCCGCCGGTCACAGGTGCCGCTTCCGCAAGCCGTACCGTAACGCGCTGGCCAAGGCTGATGATCATGCCGGTATCGGCCCCCATCAGGGTGCCGGCTTCCTGGTCATAGTGAAAGTATTCCTGACCAATAGAACGCATCGGCACAAGACCATCCGCGCCGGTTTCGTCGAGTTTCACAAACACGCCAAAGCGCGCGATGCCGCTGATCCGACCGGTAAACTCATTGCCCACGCGCTCGCTCAGAAAAGCTGCGAGATAGCGGTCCGTGGTGTCGCGCTCGGCGATCATCGACCGGCGTTCAGTCTCAGAAATATGCTCGCCCGTCTGTTCAAGGTCATCATAGTCTTCGGGGCGCAACCCGTCCTTACCCCAGCCATGCGCCGCGATCAGCGCCCGGTGCACGATCAGATCGGAATACCGCCGGATCGGCGAGGTGAAGTGCGCGTAATTCTTCAGCGCCAGTCCGAAGTGCGAAAAGTTCTGCGGCGCGTAATAAGCCTGGGTCATGGAGCGCAGCGTCGAGATGTTTATGAGTTCCGCCTCATCTGATCCTGCCGCATCAGCAAGCAGACGGTTCAGGTGCGATGTCTTCAGTACCTGTCCCTTTGCGAGGGTAAACCCGCTGGCCTTTGCGGTCTCGCGCAGCGCGTCAAGCTTTTCGGGGCTCGGTTCTTCATGCACCCGGAACAGCAGCGGCGTTTTTTTTGCGATCAGTGTCTCGGCAGCGGCGACATTGGCAAGCACCATAAACTCTTCGATGAGGCGGTGCGCATCAAGCCGGTCTTTGAAGCTGACAGACGTAACCTTGCCGTCATCATCCAGCACGATGCGACGCTCGGGCAGGTCAAGATCCAGCGGTTGCCGTCGCCCCCGCGCCTCCGTGAGCGCCTCCCATGCGGCGTACAGGGGCTTTAAAACAGTCTCTGTCAGGGGTCCGGTACGGTCATTCGGGTTGCCGTCCACAGCGTCCTGTACTTCTTCGTAATGCAGCGACGCGGGCGACCGCATCAGCGCCCGGTGGAAGGTATGCGAGAGCTTATTGCCGGTCGCATCAATCTGCATCCGCACAGCAATACAGGCGCGCGGCACTCCCTCGTGCAGGGAACACAGATCACCCGACAGCCGGTCGGGCAGCATCGGCACCACCCGGTCGGGGAAATACGTGGAATTGCCCCGTTTGCGGGCCTCGCGATCCAGCGCAGAGCCCGGCGTCACATAGGCTGCGACGTCTGCAATCGCGACCCAGATGATATGCCCGCCCTCGTTGCCGGGGTCTTCATCCGCGTGGGCGTAACAGGCATCGTCATGATCGCGCGCATCGGACGGGTCAATGGTGATAAGCGGCAGATCCCGCAGATCCTCGCGGCCCTGCAGGCCCACCGGTTTCGCGCGGTCGGCCTCGGCAATCACATCATCCGGAAAGGCATCGGGAATGCCGTGCTGGTGGATGGCAATCAGCGAGACGGCCTTTGGTGCTGACGGGTCACCAAGGCGCCCGGTAACCCGCGCCCGCGGCAGGCCCATACGCCCCTTCGGACCGGCCTGCTCTGCCTCGACCAGTTCGCCGTCCTGCGCGCCGTGGGTGGCGTCGCCGGCAACCTGCCATTCCTTTTCTGCGCCTTTGTCGATGGGTACAATCCGTCCGCCTTCAGCCGTTTTCCGGAAAACGCCAAGCACACGGCGCGGATTGGTGCCAATGCGCCGGATGAGCCGCGCCTCATAGTGGTGATCCTCCCCCTTCACGAGCGTCAGCCGTCCGAGGATACGGTCCCCGGCACCCAGCGCCGGATCAGACGCGCGCGGGATGACCAGCACGACAGGTTCAACCCCCTCTCCAAGCCATTCGAGCGGCTTCGCAAAAAGATCGCCGTCCTTGTCCGGCCCGGTAATCTGCAGAACAGCGACGGGGGGCAGGCGGTCCGGATCCTGGTAACTGCGCTTGCGCTTTTCGAGATGCCCTTCCGCCTCAAGCTCTTTCAGCAGGCGTTTGAGGTCGATGCGGGCCGCGCCTTTGATGCCGAACGCCTTAGCGATATCGCGCTTTGCCGTCAGGGTCGGGTTCTCGGAGATCCAGTCCAGAATTTCGGCTTTGGTGGGGATTTTGCTCATGCTTCCGAGGTATCATGCGCACCCGGAAACGTCATCGCAAATCGTGCACCGTATCGACATCCGCCAGGCTGTCGGTAAGGGCAGTCGCCCGATTGGTCAGGGTTGCCAGTGTATCCTGCAGTGCATGTTCAGACGACCAGCGCACGCCTGCAAAGAGCTCCGGCGGTGGCGGGCGGTTGCGCCGCAGCCCAATAAGCCAGAACCCGCCATCGGGTGCCGGTCCGAGCACCGCCTCGTTTTGTCCCAGAAGCGCAAATGAGCGCGCGATATGTGCGCGTGAAACCAGCGGAATATCGGCACCGATGATGCAGAGCGGCCCGGGAGAAGGATACCTGAAGACCTGCGCCATCCGGTCGCCCAGAGACCCACCCCGCTGGGGTATCCGGTGCAACCCGGCAGGCCAGATCCTGCTGCGCAGGCCTTCGGCGTCCGGCGACACAGCAAGCACCGTTCGCCAGCGCGGATCGGTGACGCGCCGGAGCAGCGCTGCCGTCTGATGCCGGAACCACCAGGCCGCGGTCGTCATGCCGATGTCCTGCCCGAGGCGCGACTTGACCCGCCCGGGACGGGGTTCCTTTAGCATCACGACGAGCGTTTGTTTCACGACAACAGTTCCGCGTCAGGCAACATCGCTCGCCGGGAATTGGCGATCCATCCGCGCCCTGTCTGTGGCACCACCGTCACCCTGCGGCAAAGTAGCTGGCCAGTATGCGCGCATAGATGGCTTTAAGCTCTTTGATATGCGCCACCTGCACATGCTCATCGACCTGGTGCATCGACTGACCGACCAGCCCGAATTCGACTACCGGGCAATGGTCTTTGACAAAGCGGGCATCCGAGGTGCCGCCGGTTGTGGACAGTTCCGGTTTCACTCCGGTTTCGGCCTCAACCGCCGCTGCGACAAGATCGGAAAGCGGGCCGGGAGGTGTCAGAAAACTCTCGCCGGAGATTTTGATCCTCAGGGCGGCTTTCACGCCGAATTCAGTCTCTGTACGGGCGATTTCGTCACGGATCCAGTCGCTCAGGGTCTCGCCGCTGTGCAGATCATTGAACCGGATGTTCACCGTGCCGGAGCATTCGGCCGGGATTACATTGGTCGCCGGATTGCCGGTATCGACCGTTACGACCGCCAGTGTGGACGGGTCGAAATGGTCTGTGCCCTGATCCAGTTCGCGGCTGGCAAGGCGGTCCATCAGACGCATCATGGCCGGCAACGGGTTCAGCGCGCGGTGCGGATAGGCCGAATGCCCCTGCTTACCGGTCAGCCGGATCCAGGCAGTCATGGAACCGCGCCGCCCGATCTTCATCATCGACCCCATCACATCGGGGCAGGTCGGCTCCCCCACCAGACAAACGTCCATCTTCTCGCCGGCCTGCTCCATATATGAGAGCAATGCGGTGGTGCCGTCGGTTGCATCGCCTTCCTCGTCGCCTGTGATGGCCAGAATAACAGCTCCGTCCGGCGGGGTGTCGCGCACAAAATCCACCGCCGCCGCGGCAAATGCGGCAACACCCGATTTCATATCCGTGGTGCCGCGCCCGTACATAATGCCGTCAACCACCTCAGCGCCAAAGGGCGGCCTGCTCCAGGCGGCCTCATCGCCAACCGGCACCACGTCTGTGTGACCGTTAAACCCGAAAGTACGCGCATGTCCCTGCGCGCCCCAGCGGGCAAAAAGGTTGGCAATCCCGCCCCGGTCCACGCGGGTGCAGTCAAATCCTGCATCGCTCAGCAGCCTGTGCAGGATATCCATCGCTCCCTCATCGGCCGGGGTCACGGAGGCGCAGCGCACAAGGTCGGCGGTCAGGGCAACGGGATCAACAGCAGGCATGGGTTCTCCGGACATCTGGCAAAGGGTCCCCAATGGCTAAAACCTCAGCGCCGCCAGCACAATGGCCCGAGCCCGAACGCCAGTAAATACTTAACAAACGCCCGCAGTGCGTGTTACTTTGAGATTAAGAACAAAAAAAATGACAGAGCAGCACGGCCCTCACCGGTCACAGACTTCATCAAACGAACCGCGACGGCCTTTTTGCCGCGCCGGGCGGACGAGAGATACGGGCACAAGGGATGATAAATCGCACTGAGCGGCCAACGGCATCCGTCCGGGCGGAAACGTCATGACCTGGCTTGCGGTTGCAGATCACAAAGAACGGCGGTTTTCCCTGCGGGGTGTGGGCGAGGACCGGACGGACCACCGTCTGCACCCGGGTGATCCGGATTATGCGCCGCAGTGCGGCAGCCTGATGTTTGAGACGCGTCTGTCGCCGGATGGCCGGCCACAGGTGCTTTTGTCGTTCAGCCACAGCTGGCCCGGACAACGCAGTCTCACATTTCAGGCGATCCCGGGCGGTGGCATTTCAATGGTTCAGGTCACCGGCGAAAATATCGCTCATGCGGCTCTGACACACGGGGTTCCGGGCAGAACGGACGTACTACGTGTCACTTTCAGCTGGGATTGCGGACGCGGTTTTGCCCGCCTTTCGGTCGAGCGCCCGGAAGAGGACCAGGTCGCTTCCGTCATGATCAGCGATGTCCGGCCTGTGCGGCTGCAGGACCTGCGCGATATGCTTCTGGGAAAGGGCGATCAGATCTTCGCCAGGGACGTGGTGTTTGCAGCGCTCTCGGACCGGGTCGAGCCGGTCGGCCCGATGCCCGGACTGGCACCTGAGGCGATGGTTGCAACGCCCGGTGGCTACCGCGAGGCCGCTCATCTGAGGCGCGGCGATACGGTAATTACCCGCACGGGCGATATTGTGCCGGTGCTTCACACTGTTTCCCGCAGGGTACCTGCGCGGGGCAGTTTTGCCCCCGTCCGGCTGCGTGCGCCCTATTTCGGCCTGCGCGATGATGTGGTCACGGCCCCTGGTCAGAGGCTGGTGATCGACGGGCCGGAGGTCGAATATCTCTTTAACGAGGAGGCGGTACTGGTCCCTGCACGTCACCTCGTGAACGGGTTTGCAGCTCTGCCCGCAGAGCCGGTGCCGGTGCAAACCTACACACAGCTGATCCTGCCTGCACATGAGGCGGTCCTCGTCGCAGGGACAGCTATGGAAAGCCTGAATATCGGGCGGATCAGACGATATCCTGAGCGCCTTGCGGCCACGCTGCTCGCGGAGACAGACCGGAGCACGCTGCCGGAACACGGGCACGCCGCCTGTAAGGTGCTCAGGTGGTTTGAAGCGATTCATCTTGCGCGGCAGCGCGCGGCCTGACCGCACAACCAACGCAAAAATCTTCCCGGCTCTCAGTCTGCATCCGCTTCCGGGTCGGTGCCGTAGAAGGGCTCCATCTGGGCCACGATAACCGCATTTTCATCCAGCGCGCGTTGCATCAGGCCGCGCTCATCCTCACCGATTTCGTGTCCTTCGGCGAGGCGCTCATCAAGCGTGCCATAGCCTGTCACATCCAGCGGCGCGGTATCTGCCTGTTTCAGTACGGCCACTGTTTCGCGTACCGCTTCCGCTTCGTCGATGCCACTGGCAAAGACGACAAGCCCCGCGCCCGTTGCCCCCTGTGGCAGGCCGTCGCCTTCCTTGCGTCCGATCTGGACCACAAGTGTATAGACCTGCTGACGGGAGGGTTTCTTTGACGCTGCCATGCCCCCTGTTAGGGCTTGGCGAAAGGCACCACAACGGCTTTTTCAAGCAGATCGCCCGGCGTCCAGCTGTCATAAGGCTGCCATTCGATGGCCATTTCGTGCAGGTTCCTGAAGCCCGCAATGATCGCCGCGCGGAATTCAGGTCGCATAAGCAAATATCCATCGGCCTGCCGTTCCCAGCGAAAGGCCATCTTGTCCTTGGCATCGCGCGTCTCGAAAGCATCGAGGAGGACCAGTGCAGTGCAGGCGGCATGGCCCGGATTTTCTGCATCAAGCGATGCCTTTTCGACCACCTCGCCCGGGAACCATCCTCCGTATTCCGACAGGATGCAGCTGCCGCTGAGGCAGTTATCCAGCGCGTGCCGGTGGACTGCGCGTGTCTCTTCATCGGCGAGCTTGCAGACACTGTCGCGCATATCGGCGGTCATCGAGCGTGCAATCCGGCACAGCAGCCGTCGCAGATCATCGGCGTCGAATGTCACGAGGTCACGCGCGGCCACGGATCCGTCATCCCCGATCGCCCCGCCAAAGGCCCGGCGGAAGCCATGGGTGATGGCCGCGCGCACCGGAGAAGGCGCCTTGCGGTAAGTATCGCGGTAAAGCCCCCAGTGGGGCGCAAAGTCACCGGCCACTGCTCCGCCCTGTATCCGGTCGGCCAGCAGGAGTGCCGTCGAGGTCATGAAGGACGTCTGATCCACGTCAGGCCGCGTGGCAAACCGCATCAGATCTTCGGCCAGCTTCTCGCCGTCTGCATCTGTCATCCGGCACTGCTGATCAAATATCACGCGGCGCAGCACCGGTTTGTGCCCGGGCCGCAAACAGGTCGCAAGATCACCGAACCCGGTGGCCGCAACGGAGCGCAGATCCGAAAGGGTCTGCAGCGTCTGAAAAGTAACAGGGGCTGGTGACTGGCGCATACCCGGCGGCTTAAGGAACGATCCTGGCCACAATGGTTCCGGCGTCTGGCAGGTTCCGGGAAAAACCGGGGCAGGGCTGCCCCAGGTCTTAATCTCTGGTAAAGATCAGTCGCGCAGAAGCTCGTTGATCGAGGTTTTGGAGCGCGTTTGCGCGTCCACCTTTTTCACGATGACCGCACAGTAAAGGTTCACCCCGTTCTTCGAAGGCATCGAGCCCGCGACGACCACCGAACCCGCCGGTACCTCGCCGTAGGTGAATTCTCCGGTTTCGCGGTCGACGATCTTGGTCGATTTGCCGATGAAGACACCCATGCCAAGCACGGAGCCTTCGCGCACGATGCAGCCCTCGACAACCTCGGAGCGCGCGCCGATGAAACAGTTGTCTTCGATGATCGTCGGGCCCGCCTGCATCGGCTCAAGCACGCCCCCGATGCCCACGCCGCCTGACAGATGCACGTTTTTGCCGATCTGCGCGCAGGATCCGACGGTGGCCCAGGTGTCAACCATCGTGCCCTCATCCACGTAGGCGCCGAGGTTCACAAAAGACGGCATCAGCACCACGCCGGGCGCAATATAAGCAGATTTGCGAACGACGCAGTTGGGCACGGCGCGAAAACCGGCCTCTTTCCACTGAGTATCACCCCAGCCTTTGAACTTGCTGTCGACCTTGTCCCACCAGCCGCCGCCCTGCGGGCCGCCGTCCTGCTGCGCCATATCCTTGATACGAAAGCCCAGAAGAACCGCCTTTTTCGCCCATTGATTGACGTGCCATTCGCCACCTTCCCGGGGTTCAGCCACGCGCAAAGCCCCACCGTCCAGAGCGGCAAGCGTGTCCTCAATGGCGTCACGGGTCTCACCGGTGGTCGCCGGTGTGATGCTGTCACGTGCCTCCCATGCGGCTTCGATTGCTGCTTCAAGCTGTGCATTGGACATCGGCGTTCTCCGTAAAATCAAAATTCAGTTTTTGGGCCTATACAAGGCCGGTACGGCCGGCGCAATCGCGAGGTGTCGCAGCGGCAGGCCCGGATGATTGCACACGGACCATTGCATCCCGCAGCACAACGTGGCCCCTTACGCTGAACCCGTCTAACGGAGAGACAGATGAACACACGCCGACAAACGCACCCGCTGCGGGATGCTCACACAGACCGCGCTGCCGCAAAGGTCGTGCCCGACACGCCGCAGACCCGTGCCTCTGCCTACCGGCTCGCCTTTACCGACGATGATTTCATGTGTCGGGACGAATTGCGCCCGGTGCGTCTGCAGCTGGAACTGCTGAAGCCCGAGATGCTGCTTGATCAGCACAGTATCACCAGCACCATCGTGCTCTTTGGCGGGGCGCGCATCCCGCGTCCGGCGGAGAAAGACAAAGCGCGCACGAAAACACTGGCCGATCTGTCGCATTTTTATGGTGAGGCGCGGGAATTTTCCCGGCTCATGACGATCAAAAGCCAGGAAAGCATGGGCCGCGAAAATGTAATCGTCACCGGGGGCGGGCCCGGTGTCATGGAGGCCGGCAACCATGGGGCACTGGATGCGGGCGGCCACTCCATCGGCCTGAATATCGTGCTGCCGCATGAACAGGCACCGAATGAATACGTGACGCCGGAGCTTTGTTTCAACTTCCACTACTTTGCGATCCGCAAGATGCATTTTCTGATGCGGGCGCGTGCGATCTGTGTATTTCCCGGCGGATTCGGGACCATGGACGAGCTTTTCGAGGCGCTGACCCTGATCCAGACCGGACGAATGCAGCGCGTGCCTGTGCTGCTTTTTGGTCAGGCCTTCTGGGAAAGTATTCTGAACTGGGACGCGCTGGCAGACGCGGGGACGATCTCTGAAGAAGACCTGGATCTCTTCCGTTTCGTCGAGAGTGCCGCAGACGCCATGCACCTTATTGAGAACTGGGACACGGCCCCTGCGCGGGACAAAATCCCCGGTCGCACCTGAACCGGGCGCGGGTCAGGTGCAGACGCGCGGAGCCGTTTCCTGCTCGAGGCGGATCAGCCTGCTGAGATCCGGTTGCCGCATCGCGCCGATCACGAGTGTGCGTCCGACCATCATGCCAGGCGTGCCGGGAATACCGAGCGCACGCCCGAGCCTGAGGCTCTCTTCCAGCAGCAGCGTTACCTGATCGCTCTGCACATCGCGCAGAAACTGTGCCTCTTTCAGGCCCAGCGTTTTTGCCATCAGCCGCAGGGCCGACGGCCCGGGTGGCAGCGCCCGCTGCATTGTATAGCGGTGCGCCTCTTCCTGCACACCCTGTCGCCCGGCCGCGATGACGGCACGTGCCGCCCGCACTGACGATGGTCCCAGCAGAGGCAGCGGATGCCAGACCAGCCGGATCCCCGCGCCGCTGTCGCGCAGAGTGAGAAGGCGACTTTCCAGAGTCCGGCAATTGGGGCAGTTTACATCGCTGAAAACCGCGACCGGCAGCGCCGCATCAGGGCCCGGGAGGTCACCGAAAAGCGCCGCGCAGGGGTCACCCGGTGGCATCGCTGCGGCAGGCTGGTTGTCTTCACCGAGACCTGCAAAAATATCAATACCGCCGGTAGCAGCGCCAGACACAAGCCGGCGGAAGCCGGGAAATCCGTGGAGTGGCTGGAAATCGAAATCATCCGGCCAGCGCCTGAGCACCGGCGGCAGAGCCAGCGCCCCTGCGATCAGAGTACCAAAGACCAGAAGGCCCCGGCGCTGCATTATTCGCCTGCCAGTCCTGCTTCGGCTTCGATCTGACGGCGGGACTTGCGGGCACGTTCGGTCGCCGATTTCAGCTGTCCGCAGGCGGCCATGATGTCCTCGCCGCGCGGTGTGCGGATGGGCGATGCGTAGCCCGCTTTGTAGATGATATCGGCAAAAGCACGGATGCGGTTGTTCGACGAGCGCTTATAGGGCGCGCCGGGCCATTCATTGAACGGGATCAGGTTGATTTTGGCCGGGATCCCGTCGATGAGTTTAATCAGCCGCCGCGCATCCTCGTCGCTGTCATTTACGCCCTGCAGCATCACGTATTCAAAGGTGATGCGCTCGGAGTTCGACACCTTGGGATAGGTACGAAGTGCGTCCAGCAGCTCCGCGATATTCCAGCGCTTATTGATCGGCACCAGACGGTCGCGGACTTCGTCGGTGGTCGCATGAAAACTGATCGCGAGCTGGCAGCCGATCTCGGCGGCCGTCCGCGCAATCTCAGGCACCACACCTGAGGTCGAAAGCGTGATCCGCCGGCGGCTGAGCTGAATACCCTCGGGGTCCATCGCGATCTTCATCGCGTCGCGCACGTTCTCGAAATTATAGAGCGGCTCGCCCATGCCCATCAGAACGATGTTACTCAGCAGGCGCGTTTCATCTTTGGGCGCGCCGATTTCGGGCCATTCGTCCAGATCGTCGCGCGCCACCAGCACCTGGCCGATGATCTCGCCCGCCGTGAGGTTGCGCACCAGTTTCTGCGTGCCCGTATGGCAAAAGGAACAGGTCAGCGTGCAGCCGACCTGGCTTGATATGCACAGCGTACCGCGACCTTCCTCAGGGATATAGACAACCTCGACCTCATGACCGCCGGCGATGCGCACAAGGTATTTCCGGGTGCCATCGGTGCTGACATTGCGGGTCACGACTTCCGGCACTTCGATTACGAATTTCTCTTTCATCTCAGCGCGGTACGCCTTTGACAGGTTGGTCATCGCATCGAAATCGCGCACCCCCCACTGATAGATCCACTGCCAGATCTGGCCTACCCGCATCTTTGCCTGTTTTTCTGCCGTGCCCGCCGCAATCAGCGCATCACGCATCGCGTCGCGCGTCAGACCGACAAGATTGACGGGCCCGTCCGGCAGTTTGCGCGGAATGGTATGTACGTCCTGTGTGATCGGCGCATTGGCAGACATGGAGCCGGCTCCCCGGTGGTTTGATGGATGCGCTTCTATATAGGTGTTTGTGCGCGGATCAAAAGAAAAAGCCCGCGCACGGAATCAGATCTGGCACGGGCTCTTTGAAGATGTACGGATCTGGTCAGCCGCTGCAGCGTTTCTCAGCATCCTCGACAGCGGCGGTGAAGCCCAGCAAAGAGAAAGTGTCTTTAGTTGTGGTCCCACGGCTTGAGACACCGGTTACAACAGCATCGGCACCGCGCTTCAGGGCGCTGACCATTTTTTCGTCATCCGAGGCACTGGCGGGCCATGCCCATTCGCCTTCAGTGAACATCGAGTATTCGGTACCTGAGACCTCGACCGTTACCTGGCTGCCAGCGCGGAACGGGTACCCGCCGGTGAACGACACCTGACCCGCGACGTTTGCCCCGGGCTGGTAGGACACCATCAGCAGGATCTGACCACGGTTCGCAGCGACAACCCGCCCGTCGCGCGTATTGACGGTATCTGTCGGCACCGAAACGCTCCAGCACTCTTTGGGATTTTCCTCGACGAACACGTTCCAGTCGGTTTTCGTTGCCACCCGGTTGCTGCTTTGCTCCTGAGCGGACGCAACACCTGCGATCATCATCGCCGTCGCAGCTATACCCATAAAACCATTAGAAATTCGCATGTTTACAGCCTCCAGCCGTATTGAGCCTCATGTATCCGGCGGCCCTCTGGTGCGACCTTTTATTGTGCCGCTGCCTTGAAAGGCGCGCTATTCTTCCCGACAAGGATCACAATAACGCAAACTGAGCACCCGCTTAAAGCCCGATCAGCAGCTTTTCGCCAGAAAGTGAGTGAAATAATGACGCATCCTGTTCCCATGACCGAAATATGGCGCGGAGATTTCCTTGAAAGCTGGCATACCGGCCATGCGGTAATCTGTGATGCGGGCGGCGATATTGTACAGTCCTGGGGAGATCCGTCGCTGGTGGTGCTGCCGCGCAGTTCGTCCAAAATGATCCAGGCGCTGCCGCTCATCACCTCGGGTGCTGCGGATAAAGCGGGCCTGAGCACGGAACAGCTGGCGCTGGCCTGTGCCTCTCACACGGGCGCCGCGATCCACACCGACAGGGTGCAGAGATGGCTGAATACACTTGGTCTTTCCGATACAGCCCTGCGATGCGGGCCGCAGGAGCCTTCTGATCTGCCCGCACGCGACAGTCTGATCCGCGCGAATGAGACACCCTGCCGGTATCACAACAACTGCTCGGGCAAACATGCGGGTTTTCTGACACTGGCGCAGCATCTGGGCGCGGGCCCCGAGTATGTCGGGACGGATCACCCGGTTCAGAAGGCAGCCCTGGAAGCGTTTGAGCGCGTGACGGGTGAGACCTCGCCCGGCTTTGCCATCGACGGGTGCTCGGCGCCCAACTTTGCCTCGACACTGCACGGCATGGCCCGCGCAATGGCGCATTACGCGGCCAGCCCCGAAGGCAGTGCGGAGACGCGGTTGCATGAGGCGATGCGGCTGCACCCGGAACTTGTTGCCGGCGAGGGTAACGCCTGCACGCTTCTTATGCGCGCCATGGACGGCCGGGTCGCGGTCAAGACCGGGGCAGAGGGATACTACATCGCGATTATCCCCGGGAAAAAATTCGGTGTCGCGCTTAAGATTGTGGACGGAACGACCCGGGCGTCTGAATGCGCGATCGCGGCGATTCTGGTGAAACTGGGGGTGTTAGAGCCTGATCATCCGGCCACGCGACGCTATATGAACGCCCCCGTTCTGAACCGCGCGGGGGACAGGACGGGCTGGATCCGGCCGGCCGCTGCGATGGCCTGATCACATTTCGTGGATTTCGGCGACCTCAACCGATCCGGAGCCGTCTTTCACCATCGGGCAATCACGCGCCATCCGGACAGCCGCCTGAATGCTGTCAGCCATTACGACCGAAAATCCTGATATCGGATTGGCACCGCCATCGTCTGACACGCCCGTGCTGCTGACGGTTTTTGACATGCCAACCGGATTGCCCGGATTGACGACGGCATTACCCATTCCTTCAAACCAGGTCCGCCAGTCCGACATGGTCTTTTCCATATCCGCGTCGTTTTCCGGGGGTTTTCCCCCGTGATAGGCAAAGATGAATTCCGGCATGTGAGCTTCCTCCTGATGTTGCCTGCAAGGAGTATAGCACATTCTGCGCAGCCGGATTTCACCCGGTCACGAAATCATCACGGCCATATCCCTGCAGATAGAGAAGTGCGGTGAGATCACCGTGGTTGATCCGCAGATCGCATTCGGCAGCCACGACCGGCTTGGCGTGCAGCGCCACACCCGACCCTGCAAGCTCCAGCATACCCAGATCATTGGCCCCGTCGCCCACGGCGATCACATCAGCCGGGGTGATGCCAAGCCGTGCGGTTATCTCGTGCAGCGCATCGACCTTGGCCTGTTTGCCAAGGATCGGCTCACCTACATCACCGGTCAGGTGACCATCGGCGGCAAGGAGTGTGTTTGCCCGGTTTTCATTAAATCCGAGTGCCGCCGCCACGGCGCTGGTGAACGCGGTGAACCCGCCTGAGACCAATGCTGCGTGTCCGCCATGATGTTTCATCGTCGCAACAAGCGCCGCGCCGCCCGGCATGAAAGTGATGCGGTCGTTCAGAACGCGCGCAATCACCGTTTCAGGTAACCCTTTGAGCAGGCCGACGCGCTCGCGCAGGGCCTCTTCAAAATCAAGCTCGCCGTTCATGGCGCGCGCGGTGATGTCTTTTACACGCTCACCGACGCCGGCTTCGTCGGCAAGTTCATCGATACATTCCTGACGGATCATCGTGCTGTCCATATCCGCGAGCAGCATGCTTTTGCGACGTGTCGCCGTGGTCTGGATGGCCAGGTCGACGCGCATTTTCTGAAGGTCTTCCCAGACATCCCAGCGATTCGCGGGCATCTGCGGCACAGCGAATTCAGCTGCCTCATCCGGCGCGAGCCAGATCGCATCGCCACCGCCCCAGGCATTGCGCAGCGCCTCGACCAAAGCGGACCCGAGCGTTTGCGCACCCGTGGCGCCGATCAGCGTGACAGTGTACATCCGTTGGTTTCCGTTCCGCCTGATGGATGTCGCAAAAAAGCGACCGAGCGGCGTTCTAGACCGCTTTTTGCGATTGCACCAGTGCCCGCAGCCGCATACACCCGTCCGTGGGACACCCTTCCCCAACGAAGGGCGCTTATCTGGAAGGATAGCATTCATGGCTACTCAACACACGGTGCCTGCGGGCGCCGCTCAAAAACCGTCCGTTCGACCGGCTAATCCACGGTTTTCCTCCGGCCCCTGTGCCAAACCCCCCGTATTCGATCTGAATAAACTCTCCGGCGCACCGCTCGGGCGGTCGCATCGTGCGGCCCCGGGTAAGGCAAAGTTGCAGGCGGCAATCGAGACCACGCGCGACGTTCTGGGCGTGCCAGCGGATTACAAAATCGGAATTGTGCCGGCCTCTGACACCGGCGCCTTTGAGATGGCGATGTGGTCGCTGCTGGGCGAACGTCACGTTGAAATGGTCGCCTGGGAAAGCTTTGGCGCGGGCTGGGTCACAGATGTCGCCAAACAGCTGAAGATTGAACACACGGCGCATACTGCGGACTATGGCGAGATCGTCGATATGGCTGCGCTGAATTATGATCATGACGTCTGCTTCACCTGGAACGGCACGACCTCGGGCGTGCGACTGCCCTCGGGCGATGTGATCCCGGCAGACCGCAAGGGGCTCACGCTGTGTGATGCAACCTCGGCAGCCTTTGCGATGGATCTGCCCTGGGACAAGCTCGATGTGACGACATTCTCCTGGCAGAAAGTGCTCGGTGGTGAAGCGGCGCACGGCATGCTGATCCTGAGCCCGCGCGCGGTGGAACGGCTGGAAAGTTACACTCCGCCATGGCCCCTGCCCAAGATTTTCCGTCTGACGAAAGGTGGCAGGCTTATCGACGGGATCTTTACCGGTGCCACGATCAACACGCCGTCAATGCTCTGTGTCGAAGACTACCTTCTGGCGCTCGACTGGGCAAAATCGGTGGGTGGTCTTAAGGGTCTGATTGCACGGGCAGATGCCAATACGGCGGCCATTTCCGCCTTTGCAGAGACGCATGAGTGGATCGGTTTCCTCGCCCGTGACCCTGCAACACGCTCCAACACCTCCGTGTGTCTGAAGTTCACCGATGACCGGATCGCGGACGGTGCAGGCTTTGCAAAAGCAGTGGCGGCACGCCTGGCGGAGGAGAACGTGGCCCTTGATATCGGCGCCTATCGCGACGCACCTGCGGGTCTGCGGATCTGGTGCGGCGGCACGGTCGAAACCGCGGATATCGAGGCGATGCTGCCCTGGCTCGCCTGGGCGTTTGAGACGGAAATCGCGGCACAGTTGGCGCAGGCATAACCGCCCGCCCCTTTCCCCCTTTTACAGACAACACAGATAACGGAGTCCGTCATGGCCCCCAAAGTACTCATCTCCGACAAGCTCTCAGAAGCCGCCGTTCAGATTTTCCGCGATCGCGGCATTGACGTCGACTTTCAGCCCGATGTGGGCAAAGACAAAGAGAAGCTCGCCGAAATCATCGGCAATTACGACGGCCTCGCGATCCGCTCGGCCACCAAAGTTACGCAAAAGATCATCGATGCGGCGGACAACCTCAAGGTGATCGGCCGGGCCGGGATCGGCACCGACAACATCGACAAGGATGCCGCTTCGCAGAAGGGCATCATCGTGATGAACACGCCCTTCGGCAATATGATCACCACGGCCGAGCACGCCATTGCAATGATGTTCGCCGTAGCGCGGCAGATCCCTGAAGCATCCGCCTCGACCCATGCCGGTAAATGGGAGAAGTCGAAATTTATGGGCGTGGAGCTTACCGGCAAAACGCTCGGCGTGATCGGAGCCGGCAACATCGGTGGCATCGTCTGTGACAGGGCGCGCGGGCTGGACATGAAGGTCATCGCCTATGACCCGTTTCTCGGGCAGGAAAAAGCAGACAAGATGCAGGTAGAAAAGGTTGATCTTGATGCGCTGCTGGCACGGGCTGATTTCATCACGCTGCACGTGCCTTTCACCGACCAGACGGCGAATATTCTGAGCCGCGAAGCGCTGGCAAAGACGAAAAAAGGCGTGCGGATCATCAACTGCGCGCGCGGCGGTCTGGTCGACGAGGAAGCGCTGGCAGATGCACTGAAATCGGGCCATGTGGCCGGTGCTGCTTTTGACGTTTTCGCAAAGGAACCAGCGACAGAGAACCCGCTTTTCGGATTGCCGAATGTGGTCTGCACACCGCATCTGGGCGCCGCCACCTCCGAGGCGCAGGAGAACGTCGCTCTGCAGGTTGCGGAACAGATGTCAGATTATCTGCTGACCGGTGCAGTCTCTAATGCGCTGAATATGCCTTCCGTCACCGCCGAAGAGGCCAAGATCATGGGTCCCTGGGTTAAACTTGCCGGACATCTTGGGGCTTTCATCGGGCAGATGACGGATGAGCCAATTCGTGCCATCAACATCCTTTATGACGGCGTGGTGGCCACGATGAACCTCGAGGCGCTCAACTGCGGCGTCATCGCGGGCATCATGAAGAAGGCCAATCCGGATGTGAACATGGTGTCCGCCCCGGTCATCGCTCAGGAGCGCGGCATCCGTGTCTCCACCACCAACCAGGGGAAATCCGGCGCTTTTGACGGGTATATCAAAGTGACCGTTGTGACCGCAGAGCGCGAGCGGTCGGTCGCGGGTACCGTTTTTTCCGACGGCAAGCCGCGGTTCATCCAGATCAAGGGCATCAATATCGACGCCGAGATCGGTGCGCATATGCTCTACACCACCAACGAGGATGTCCCGGGCATCATCGGCGCGCTCGGGCAAACCATGGGCAGCAACGGGGTGAACATCGCAAACTTTACCCTCGGGCGGTCTGCTGCCGGAGGTGAGGCGATTGCGCTTTTGTATGTGGATGAGCCTGTGCCCGCAGACGCGCGCGCAAAGCTTGCCGAGACCGGTCTTTTCAAACAGATCAAGCCGTTGCAGTTCGACGTCGCCTGACCGGCTTGACTGCCGGTGTTCACGGGTCTTTGCGCCACTGACACGACCCGCTCTGCGGGGTTTCAAAAAAAGATAACCTGTCGCGTGCCGCGCGGCAGGTTTTTTGCTTTCCGAAGGCAGCGGGACCGGTCTCCGAACCCGCCAGGCAACATTCCGGCACCAGGGTACTTACGTGCTTTCGGCGGGATCAGAGACCGCGCGCGCTTCGGTCAGTCCAGTGTGTTCCATGGACGGCGTATCGCCTGCACGGGACAAAATGAGACTTTCACAGACCGGTTGATTTGTTGATTACTTCAATGCACCGCCATACTTACCGACGGCTGGTCTTTAAGAGAGAGTAACAAGTGACATCGGGAAAGCGCAAACGACGGATGGCGCCGGAAGACCGCCGCGAAGCGATCCTGGGGCGGCAGACGAAGACATTCGCAGCCAGACCAGCGGGGACGCTATGGTACGTCTGAATGCGCCTCTCGCCGCCTCTGTTTGCCGGAAAGCGGATAACATTCATGAAATGCGGGTTTTCGACGCCACGGCGGCTGTGGTCATCCCGGTGCTGCAACGGATGATCGCCGATGGCGCGTCCAAAGGCACGTTGGATATGGCAGATGCCGGTCTGTTGGCAGAGATCACCGTCGGGCCGGGGCCGGCAGAGCAGCGTCAGACGCTGGCGGAGCTTTGACTTGCAGACTGTAAAGAAATGAACCCACGGATCTTTGATATTACGCCGTGCGGCATTGTCGAAGCATCCGACATCGCGCAGAAACAGGCAGGAACCGGATAAACGAAGGCATTGCCGTTTTCCGGTGGCGGCATCTTTTTCCGGTGTAGTTAGTGATCTAAATGTACGGCGTGCCCCGCAGTGGAGAACCGAGCCATGAACGACGATACCGAAAAGCTTGTCTTTGAGGACGACAAAGGGGCATCCCGGTCCACCTGGATCGCCGCCGCACTGGTGCTGGTCATCGCGGGATGGATGGGCAGCGGTTATTTTCTGCCCTCGGAAAATACGCAACCGCAGCAATCCGCCGACGAGGGCATGGCACCGGTTGCGGTAACGGTTGAAAACTCCACAGCCAAACCCGTGACGCTTTATTTCCGCGCCGAAGGACAGGCGCAGCCAGACCGGGATACGGCGATCCGCGCGGAAAGCTCGGGCGATGTGGCCGAGATCATGGTCGCCAAGGGTGAGGATGTCGAGGAAGGCGCGGTCATCGCGCGTCTGACGTCAACGCGCGCCGATGCCGATTTTGCGCGCGCCCGGCAGGAACTGGTAAGCGCCCGGCGGGAGTTTGATAACGCGATGGAACTGCTGAACCGCGGTGTCTCCACCGCAGATCGCGTCAGTGACGCGCGGGCGGATCTGGCGGCGGCAGAAGCCTCCGTGACAGCCGCAGAGGAAACGATAAAAGCACTGATGGTCGTGGCGCCCTTTGCCGGGCGGATCGAGAGACTTACGCTGGACCCGGGAGAGTTCGTGCAGGTCGGGGCCGAAGTCGGACGGATCGTGGACAACACACCGCTGACCGTCGCAATTCAGGTACCGCAACAGGCATTGCGCCGGATCGCAGGTGGCCAGACGGCAAGCATCAGCTTCATCACCGGCGAAGAACGCGAGGGCACGGTTGGCTTTGTCGGCACATCTGCAAATGCCGAGACGCGGACGTTCCTCGCAGAGATCGACGTGCCGAACGAAGACGGGGCGATCCCCGCCGGCATTTCCGCAGAAATCCGCATCCCCACCGGCGAGGCTCTGGCCCATTTCATCCAGCCATCCACCGTCTCACTGAACCCCGACGGCCGTCTGGGCGTGAAGACGGTGACTGAAAACGATCAGGTCGCGTTCAGCCCCATCGAGGTCGTGCGCGCGGAAATAGACGGCATCTGGGTGACCGGTCTGCCGGAAACCGCGCGGATCATCATAGTGGGTCAGGGCTTTGTGAATGCAGGCGAGACGGTCCGGCCTTCTACGGCACCTGAGGCGGCTGATGCCGTGGCGCAGGAGAACTGATTTTATGAATACCATCATTGACGCCGCATTCTCACGCAGCCGCGTTATTGTCATGACGCTGCTGATGATCCTGGGCGTGGGTGCCTGGGCCTATGTTTCGATCCCCAAAGAGGCCAACCCGGAAGTGCCGCTGCCGCTGGTCTATGTCACGACCGGGCTTGAAGGGATCAGCCCGGCCGATGCCGAGCGTCTGCTGATCGAACCGATGGAGGCACAGTTCGCGGCCATCACCGGGCTGGAGAAAATGGAGAGCCATGCCTCTGAGGGCTTTGCCAGCGTCCAGCTGGAATTCACGCCTGGCGGCGACATCGAAGAGGCGCTCGACAAAGTGCGCGAAGCGGCTGACCGGGCGGAGGGGGACCTGCCCGAAGATGCCTATGACCTGACCATCACCGAGATCAACACCGCCCTTTTTCCGATCATCACCGCGATCATCTCCGGCCCGGTTCCGGAGCGGACCCTGAACGATCTGGCCGATGACGCCCAGGCCGCAATCGAAGGGCTGGCAGGGGTGCTCGAGGTCGATATCGGCGGCGCACGGGATGAATTTCTCGAGGTGCTGATCGACCCGACGGTATTCCAGACCTACAACCTGAGCTTCGACGAACTCATCAGCCAGCTCCAGCGCAACAACCGGCTGATCGCGGCGGGTGCCATTGAAACGGGTGGCGGGCGCATCGTGCTCAAAGTGCCTGGGCTGATCGAGGATCTGGACGATGTGATGCAGATTCCCGTCAAGGTGCGCGGTGATGCGGTTGTCACCTTTGAGGACGTGGCCACCGTGCGGCGGACTTTTCAGGACCCGACGGGTTTTGCGCGGATCGACGGACAACCAGCACTGGCGCTGGAGGTCAAAAAGCGCTCCGGGGCCAATATTATTGACACCGTGGCCGCCACCAAAGAGAGGCTTGAAGCACTGCGGGCCGACTGGCCGGAGAGCGTTCAGGTGACTTACCTTCAGGACCAGTCCGAGCAGGTCGAAACGCTTTTGTCGGACCTGGAGGCCAACGTCATTGCCGCCGTTATTCTCGTGATGATCGTCATCGTGGCGGCCCTCGGAGTGCGCTCGGCAATCCTTGTGGGCCTTGCCATCCCCGGCGCGTTTCTGGCCGGCGTTATTGCACTCTGGGGCATGGGGTTCACCATGAACATCGTCGTGCTGTTTTCGCTTATTCTGGTCGTGGGTATGCTGGTGGACGGGGCGATCGTCACCACCGAACTGGCGGACCGGAAGTTGCAGGAAGGTGCGCCCCCGCGCGCGGCTTACGCCCACGCCGCCAAACGCATGGCCTGGCCGATCATCGCCTCCACGGCAACGACGCTGAGCGTGTTCTTTCCCTTGCTGTTCTGGACCGGCATGGTGGGCGAGTTTATGAAATTTCTGCCGATTACCGTCATCCTGACGCTGGCTGCATCGCTCTTTATGGCGCTGATCTTTATCCCGGTGCTTGGTGGTCTGATCGGCAAGCGGCCTGCACAGACCGCCGCGTCCAAACGCGCCTTGCATGATGCCGAACGGGGCGATCCGCGCCGTATCGGCGGGTTGACCGGTCTTTATGTACGGTTGCTTGAACGGGCAATCCTGCGCCCCGGAGCCACCGCCTTGCTTGCGATAGCGCTTCTGCTTGGCGGTTTCGGGCTTTACGGAGAGTTCGGCAAGGGGCTGACATTCTTTCCGTCCGTAGAGCCGGAGTTCATGCAGGTGCAGGTCCGCGCCCGCGATAACTTCTCGATTTACGAGCGGGACGCGCTGGTGCGCCGGGTCGAGGCGCGGTTGCTGGGGTATAATGAGATCGCATCGGTTTATGCGCGTTCGACGATGAGTGCCGGACAGGGTGATGAAGAAACGATCGGCACGCTGCAACTGGAACTGACCGACTGGAACGCGCGCCGGACAGCCGCTGAGATCGGCAATGACATCCGGGGCGACGTGGCTGACATCGCGGGCATCGACGTACAGGTACAGACCGAAAGCGGCGGGCCGACCAGCGGCAAGCCGGTGAACCTTCAGATCGCCGCGCGCAATTCTGCCGTACAGGGGGCAGCGGTTGATAAAGTCCTGTCGATCATGGAGCGGATCGGGGGTTTTACCGATGTGACCGACACCCGCCCGTTGCCGGGCGTTGAGGTGTCGATCCTGGTCAACCGGGCAGAGGCCGCGCGCTACGGGGCTGACGTCAGCCTTCTCGGGCAGGCCGTGCAACTGCTGACCCAGGGCATTGCGGTGGCGGAATACCGGCCCGATGATGCGGATGGCGAGCTTGATATCCGGGTCCGGTTCCCGGCAGAAGAACGATCGCTCTCCGAACTGGGCAACCTGCGGGTTCCGACCTCAGCGGGGCTGGTACCCATTTCGAATTTCGTGACCTTCGCGCCGTCCGAACGCACCGGCACGATCACCCGGATCAACGAAAGCCGCGTGGTGTCGATCGAGGCCAATGTCGCGGCGGGGGTTCTTGTGAATGATCAGATCACAGCCCTTCAGGCGGCGCTCGACAGCGCAGAGATTCCCGACGGTGTGACCTACAGCTTTGCCGGCGAAGCCGAAGACCAGGCCGAGACCATGGCGTTTCTCGGCGGCGCCTTTGTGGCGGCGATCTTTCTGATGCTGGTCATTCTGGTGATCCAGTTCAACAGTTTCTATCAGGCTTTTGTGGTGATGAGCGCGATCATCTTTTCGGTGGCCGGTGTGCTTCTGGGACTGCTTATCACCGGGCGACCCTTTGGCGTTGTCATGGGCGGGATCGGGGTGATCGCGCTTGCGGGGATCGTCGTGAACAACAATATCGTATTGATTGATACCTATAACGATCTGAAACGCACAGGCCTTTCCCCGCGCGAAGCGGCGTTGCGGACCGGCGCGCAGCGTCTGCGGCCCGTGATGCTGACTTCGGTAACCACGGCACTGGGGCTGATGCCTATGGTGCTGGGTGCAAACCTGAACTTTTTCACCCGCGAGATCGTCTTTGGTGCGCCGTCCACACAGTACTGGACGGAACTGTCGAGTGCCATCGTGGGAGGCCTGGTCGTGGCAACGCTGCTGACCCTGATCCTGACCCCGGCGATGCTGATGCTCGGCGAGAAACTTCCGGGAAGGCCAGGGGCCCGCGCCGCTCCGCCCGCAGGTAATCCGAAATCCGGTGGGTCCGGGGAAGCTGAAGACCACGCACCCCTTGCGTCATCGTGATGTTCTGCCGGGTACGCCCGGCGATCCAACGGGCGGCGGAAGTAACGCGTTCTGAAGGGATTTTATGGGCCGCCCAGGCAGCCGGTCCCGGTACTGTGTTAAAGGAGCTCTGATCGCAGGACCGGCAGGCAGCACCGGCCGATGCGCCGGATCCGGCGGCTGTAGAGAATTGCAGGCCCTGTTCGGCTCGCCTTCGCCAGGATAGCTGTTGAATTTTTCCGTCCCTTCCCCCACACGGAAGGCATCACCTGCCCGCGAGGGACACTTTTCTTTTTCAGCCACGCGGTGCAGGTACTGCGCTGCCCGCAGGGAGCCGGACATGCCTTATCCGATCTATGCCATAGGTGATATCCACGGCCAGCTTGAAGAGCTTGAGCGGGTGCTGTCACTCATTGAAAAGGACGGCGGGCCGGAGGCTGAGATTGTGTTTGTCGGCGATTATGTCGATCGCGGGCCGGAGAGCCGCGGTGTTGTTGAGCTTTTGATGAAAGCCCAGTCAGAGGGTCGGCCCTGGCGCATGATCCGCGGCAACCATGATCGGTATCTGACCCGGTTTCTGGATAATGCGACGGTGTACGATCCGGCCACGAGTGCCGGCCTGTTCTGGTTTAACCCCCGGCTCGGGGGCGACAAGACGCTGGCCTCCTACGGCGTGAGAGCTGTCGACGGAGAGCCGGTGGCACCTGTTCATGCCGAAGCTGTGGCGGCTGTCCCTCAGGCACACCGGGATTTTCTGGCCGGCCTGCCGCTGACGTTCCGCAAAGACGGGTTGCTTTTCGTGCATGCGGGCTTGCGGCCTGGCGTACCGATCAGCGACCAGGCGGAAGATGATCTGGTGTGGATCCGGAAAGAGTTTCTCGAATACAAAGGCTCGTTCGGCCCGCTCGTCGTGCACGGGCATACGGCACTGGATCATCCTGAACACGCCGGAAACCGGGTCAATCTCGATGGCGGCGCGGGATACTTCCGTCCACTGCACGCGGCTGTTTTTGAGGGAAGCGACTGCTGGCTGTTGTCAGACG